>CAYYZR010000071.1:0-11704 GCA_964476005.1 uncultured Halomonas sp. | reverse complement strand
GCAGCCGGCCAGCGCGAGCGTCAATAGAAACGACGCCGCGGCAACGAGAACGCGAACCGGTGTGTCTTGCAATCTGGATTTCACGCGTGTTCGTCTTGCGCTATTCTCGGCCATCTTTCGGCGCGGTGGACGATCCTGATTCGTCGCCTGCTGCATCGAACTGGGGCGCTTTCTTTTTTCGGCGCATGCGCTTGATCATCAAGCGGATCGGCCAGAACAGGATGGCGGCCAGAACGAGCACGAAGCCGACCAGCACGGTCCAGATGCCGCCGAGCAGGCTGATGCCGGAGCCGGGACCGATGTACGCGGCGGCCGGCAATGAAGCTGCGGCAAGAAATACAAAAAGGATTATTCGTGTCACTGGTATGAGCGGGTTTTTGCCCGTAACGTGCTGCGGGAAGATATGGGATCATAGCACTTCGATTATCGGTGGCGGTCGCGTCCATGACTGAAAACCGCGCCCCGGGACGACGTCTTGTGACCGCCGGGCTGTACTGGAAGACCGCATTTTTTGCCCGGACCCGTCCGCTCTGGCGCGCGCTGGCGCGTCTGGAAAGCACCATCGTCGGCGATCTGATCGCTGAGCATCCGGTGGAGGCGCCGGTGTTCATCGCCGGCGTGCCGCGCGCCGGTACGACGATACTGGTCGAGATCCTGTCGCGACATCCGGCGCTGACCTCGCACCGCTACGACGATTTCCCGAACGTTTACACGCCTTACTGGCGGAACTGGCTGGCCGACCGCCTGGGTCCCGGCAAATCCGAACCGGTCGAGCGCGCGCACGGGGACCGCGTCATGATCACCAACCGCAGCCCGGAAGCGGTCGAAGAGGCGATCTGGATGAATTTTTTCGACCACTTGCACGATCCTGCCCGCAGCCAGGTGCTGGACGCGGACACCTCGAATCCGGAATTCGAGCGATTCTACCGCGAGCATGTCTCCAAGCTGCTCGCCGCTCGCGGCGCGCAGCGCTACCTGGCGAAGGGAAACTACAACCTGACCCGGCTTCGATATATCGCCAGATTATTTCCCGATGCTCGGTTCATCGTGCCCTGGCGTGAGCCGATAGCGCACGTCGCCTCACTGGTCAAGCAGGACCGGCTGTTTACCCGGATGGCGCAACAGGACTTGAGAGTGCCGGTTCAGCTCGCCCGCTCCGGGCATTTCGAGTTCGGTCCGACCAAGCGCGCGATCAATCTCGGCAATCAGACGCAGGTCGAGACAATCGAGCGCGACTGGGCCGCCGGCGACCTCGCGGCCGGTTGGGCCCGCTACTGGCACGCGGTCTACACCCATGTCCTGGACGCTCTGGAAAAGGATCCGCGCCTGCGCGACGCCGTGCTGTTCATCGATTACCGTCGGTTGTGCGAACAGCCGCCTGAAACCCTGAATGCCGCAAGAGACCATTGCCGGCTGAATCCGGAAGAATTCGATCCGATCGCAGCCGAATATATACCCCGACTAACGCTCCCCGACTACTACGCACCGGATTTCGGTCCCGACCAGCTGGCATCGATCGAGGAAGTCACGGACGAGACCTTCGGACGCCTGCGTTCAGCGACCGGAGCGGTCACCTGATAAAATTCGACCGTCACGATTATTCGGCGGCGTGCGGACGAAACTGGCTATGCCGGTTCCGATTGCGATCAGTTCTGCGCGGCCGGCACTGTGCATTCGTGCGCGCCGGGAGGCAAACGCCCTGCCAACAGACCTGGCAGTTTTCAGCGGCCTGCGGATATTGCACCGCACCGGCTTCGGCGGCTGTCGCCGAGTCTGGAATTCAGGAGCATGACCATGAAGAAGATGATCAAACAGGAATATCTTGAAGCGCCGGCCACGCAGTTCGAGCGCTACGACAATGCGAAACCGTTTCGGCACCTGGTTCTGGATGATTTTTTCGAACCCGACTACGCCGAATCATTGCTCGACGAATTTCCGGCTTTCGACGTCGGGAAGGCGATGAACGAAAACGGCCAGATCGGCGCCAAGTGTGTGCACGATAACCTGCAGAAACTGGGGAAACCTTATCGTGAACTGGATGAATACATTCAGTCTCCGGAATTTCTGGGCTGGCTGCAGCGTCTGACGGGGATAGACGAACTGATATACGACCCGGATTACTTCGGCGGCGGTACCCACGAAAATCGACACGGGCAGGATCTGGATCCGCATGTGGATTTCAACAAACACCCCAAAACCGGATTGCATCGCCGGCTGAATCTGATCGTCTATCTCAACCAGCAATGGGAGCCCGATTGGGGCGGTGCGATCGAGTTTCATCAGGACCCGCGTCTGCCCCCCGAGCAGAACGAGATTGAATACGTGCAGCCCAGGTTCAACCGCGCGGTGCTGTTCGAAACCACCCATTGGTCCTGGCATGGCTTTGAAAGAATCAACCTGCCCGGCGGTGATGACGATACTCGATCGCGAAAGTCTTTGGCGTTGTATTTCTACAGCAAGACCCGACCGCCGGAAGAACAGACCAAACCGCATTCGACGATCTATGTAGAGCGGCCGTTGCCCGACCACATCCGTCCCGGGACGACGCTCGGCGAGGAGGATTACCAGCGCCTCCGCATCCTGCTGTCACGCCGGGACCAGCATCTCCAACGCCTTTACAACAACATTTCGGATTTGAGCGCCCACGTCGAGGAACTCATCGAACAGCGTGACAGGGCCATGGAGATGGTGCGCGGTCTCTCCGGCGAGGACGGGACCGAAAATCCGACGTTGACGCGTCGGGCCCGACGCTGGATGGCGCGCAAACTCTAAATGATCCTCGGCCGGTGCAGCGGGCCTTTTGCGAGATGCCCCGGGTCGAGCTAGCAAAGCGGTACGGGATTATTCGGTGCTGGACCGATCAGGAAGCGTCCGGTTCGACCTCTTTTGGTCTGGTGATGCGTGCCTGCACAATGTGCAGCGCGTTTGCAATTGTCCAGTACAGCACCATGCCGGAGGGAAACGGATAGAACAGCAGGAAGAAGGTCAGCGCCATCAGACCGAGAAAAATATTCTGTCGCCGGCTGTCGGCATCGGACGAAGCCGGCGCGGGAGATAACTTGATGGTGATCAGCGTGGAGATCGCCATCAATACCGGAAGCAGATTGAAGTAGGCGCCGAAAAAAGGTAACTCAACCCCGAATGCAAAGAGTCGGTCCGGTTCCGACAGAGATTCCATCCACAGAAACGACGCCTGCCGGAGTTCGAACGCCTGGCCCAGAACATGAAACAGGGCGACAAAGACCGGAATCTGGATCAGTACGATCAAAAGCGGTTTAAGGCCTGCCAATGGACTGACGCCATGCTTCTCGTATAGTTTCAGTATGCGTTCAGACTGCTTTCCGCCCTTGTATTTTGCCTTGATTCGAGCCATTTCCGGCTGAATCCGGCGCTGCACGTCGCTGAATTTCTGCTGGCTGGACAAGGCCCAGCGCGCAAAAGGGTAGAGCAGTATCCGAACCAGGACC
Organism: uncultured Halomonas sp.; assembly: GCA_964476005.1. Classification (GTDB taxonomy): domain Bacteria; phylum Pseudomonadota; class Gammaproteobacteria; order Xanthomonadales; family Wenzhouxiangellaceae. Next base: position 8,237 of record CAYYZR010000071.1, on the reverse strand, counting down.
GCGAGCAGACAGATGGCAATTCCCCAACTGTGCGCAATGGCGTAAAGCCATTCAAGAACCCGCAACAAGCCGAACGACAATCCGCGCATCCAGCGCCAGAGGCTGTGAAACAGCACCCCGGTATAGTCCGAGGCATCCGGACCGCCGGCCAGCGCGGCGCGCGATTTCGGGCCGGAAAAGATTTCGAATTGCCAGCGAGCCGATTCTCCGGGCGATAGTTGCGGTACTTCGAGATCAACCGCAAGTGACGGCAGGTAGCGGTCGGGCAGGCGTTCGGGGTGCGGCGATACCGCCAGTCGAAATTCGACCTCATTGATGCCTGTTTCGCTGGCAGGCTCGAGCAGAATCGCAAAATACCGGCTGTTGAGACCGAACCAGGTTTCCCCGGTTGCCGCACGAAGCGGCACGGTCGGACTCTGACCGGGTTCGGAGAGCTCGATGCGTTCCGTCGAATCGCCTATGCGGATAACCGGTTCCACGTATGAATAAAGGCTGGTCGCTATGCCCAGGCCTTCCATCGGTCGCTCACCGAGGCCAGGTCCGAGCAACAGACGAAGCGGTGCAACGTTTGACGCCGGCAGACGCGAATTGCCTAAACGCGACAATTCGATGGATAGCTCGAGCCGGTAAGCGGTCTCCGATTGCCGGAGTTTTCGCTCCAGCTGCCAGTTGCCGTCGGCGCTGACCCAGCGGTCGCTGGCCGCGCCCGGCGGGTGGGATGCTTCCGGCGCAACGGTTTTCGGCAGCCAGGAAATGCCGGCGGCGGTTTCCAGGCCGAGATGCCGGCTGATCCGCTGATTCTCCCCGGTCCGGCTGACCAGCGATTGCCAGTCGCCGGGCTCGGGTTGCGGGTGCTCTTTCACCTGCCATTGCGCGATGCCGCCGATGTCGCCGGTCCCGTCGAGCTCGAGCTCGCTGGAAGATATACCGCCCTCGTCGGCAATCGCAATGCCGGTGCCGGCAAGGAGCACGCACAGCCCCTTGCCCGCCCGCTGAAGCATTGACGCAAGATTGATCATTGACATCGGATCAAGAAACAGGAAATTCGTGCGGGCCTTGCGACAGACGTCTGGTCGGCCTGAAGAACCGCACCGGAACGCGTCGGCGCAGGCTAACGACCGCGCTTGTCCACGCTGTCGTCCTCGGCTTCATCTTCATCGTCGTCGTCATCTTCGTCTTCCGAGGCTTTGCGCAAGCCCAGAAGCCGCATCAGTCGGTGCCAGTACAGCTTCAGGGTGATTGCGATGGCGGCAAGCGCGCCGATGATCCCCTGCAGAATGGCGCTGCCACTACCGGGATCAAGGTATGCGTGGACATTGCCGGTCGTCGCCACCATCACTACACAGAAAAGCACTACCCATTTCATTTTCGTCTCCAGACACATCAACCTGGACGCCAATGCCGCCCCGCGCAGGCAATCCGGCGTCAAATCAAAAAAAGCCTACCACGGTTCGGCAAGCGCCTATGCTTTCCGGCTCAGCCAGTAAAGCGTCCTGCAGGACCCTTCCACTGCCTGGGATTGACAAATGTCGAACCAGCCCGAAAATGCCTGTTCGAAGCCCTGTTCATGGTAATTCGGGAAAATATCTTTCCGGGAACTCAGGAGACGCTTGACCTGGCTATCGCTTTTTGGAACAAATTCGATAATCAGATGACGGCAGATCCGCGCGAAGAACTGCGCAATCTGCTCCAGCGAAACGTTATTGGATATGGCCAGATGATGGATCAGCGCCAGTGCCATCGCGCAGTCCACCGGGCCGCGCTGAGCCAGCGACTCCCGCTCCTGACCGGCCCAGCCCATGGCCGGGCTGGGATTGGTCAGGTCCATGACCAGCGGCAACAGATGAAATTCCTTTTTCTCGCGTATCTGCCGGAAGTTTATCTCCACGGCCGCCGGGTCGATGTCGAAGGCCACCGTTTCGAAGTCCCGATCCGATGCCAGGCGGCTGAAGTGACCGGTATTGGCGCCAAGATCCCAGACCTGTCGCGGCCTGATTTCGTCCAGAAACGCGTTAATATGCCGGCTCTTGGCGGCGAAGGCGTCACCGGAATAGTTGGTCGCCTGGTAGTAATCTGCCCACTCGGTTCCTTCGGGTTTCCAGTCGAGCTTTCTGATTAGCGAGCGCAGTCCGGAGACGATGCCGATCAGGCCCTTGCGGCTCAAAGCCCGGGATTTACCGGCTTTACCCCGAGAATCTTCATCGGATCCAGCGTACGCCACCTGGGCTCGGGCATGCAGATGCAGGTGCATCAGTATTCCCGGTCGCAACCAGCTCGAACGAGGCATCAGCTTGCTTGCCAGGTCCAGCGGTATGCCGTCGATATGGACTCTGGAAAGCTGGCCGAGGCGGATGTCGCGCGATGACATCAGACATAGCGGTGCCAGAAAATGCTGGCAAAACTGCTTGTAGCCTTCCCAGACCTGGCCTTCCTTGTAAGGGTCGAACGACAACGTATCGATCAACACCGGCTGACCACGGTCAAACTGAATATTGAAAGCAGAGGCATCCTTGAGAATCATGCCGTGCTTGAGCGCGACCAACTGGATTTGCAGGGTTCGGATCGCGGCGGCCTTGAGCTGGCCAAATGCCCATTCGTAAGGATACGAAATGAACGAAACGGGTTCGGGTCGAAGCACTTTGTACGCCAGTTCCGGATCGGCTGCCGGACCTTCGACCTCTTCGTGTTCGACAATCCATCTTTTCTTTGTCAGAGCCGCATAAAGCCCTGAGTTGATCAACGTGTCGTAGCATTCGGCCCCGGCATGATTGATCTGGCGATACAGTGTTCGCTCGTGGGTGAACATGAATCCGGCGGGGTCACGAAATGAGCTGCCGAGCCGGTCGATCGGGTCTTTTTGCATCGATCCTGGTTTCCTTGCGTCGAGTCCGATCCAGCCGCGGGCCTCGGAAAATCCATAACGTGCTGTTTCTCAAACAGAAGCGATCGAGAAAAGCACCCAGAAAGACAGCCGGAAATTATAGCAGGATTTGACGGGCGGCCGTTTTTCTGACGCAACGGCAACCCTCGGAACCGGCCGGCGATTTCTATTTATCGGGCGCCAGGTGCCGCAGCTGAAAACCGATCAGCGCGACCCCGAGCAGCCGAAGATCCCCGCCAGTGCCCAGGTCTGCCGGGCTGGCGGCGTCGGGCAGCACGAAGCGTATATGGAGTTGCGACGAGTCGACCCACTCTGCGGGAAGCGTTGCCTCGAGACGCTGCTTGCTCTGCTCTTCGCCAACCCAGGTAAGCGCTTTCCGGCCGTTGACCAGGATTTCAACGCGCTGGCTGGGTAATGCCTCGCCATTCACGTGAGGGATCAGATCGACCGCCAGGTGCAGATCGGTTTCGGTCGGTTCAACGGTCAGCAGCAGATCGGCAGAATGATCATTGCTCCAGACATGCCGGTCGTCGGGAGCGGACCAGCCGGTCTTGAGGTATCGCCCCCCTGACCCGACCAGCCCGACGTCGACTTGGTCACCGTATCGATAACGATTGGATTCCGAAGCCATGGTGATGAGTTCGGTTTCCAGGTAGGCATCGGGGTCATAAGGACTGCCATCGATGACGACTCGATGAAGTGATCTGTCGTCGTCGTTGCCAAAGTACACGAAATGGCGGATCCGGTGGCCTGATTCCATGCCCAGGATGGATTTTCCAGGAATTGACGTGTCCGAGATGCCGACTTCTTCCAGAATTGTCGCCGCGACGTCGGTCACGCTCGTCGGGGCGTCGGAATAACGCATCGGACCGCGACTGCCGGCTGGCTTTACTGCCAGCATTCCAAGCAGCCGGCTTGGCATGAAATCGGGCTCAAAGCCGCCACCGTGATCGCTCTGGAAAATAATCAGCGACTGATCATAAACACCGATCTCCTTGAGCTTTTGCACAAGATTGGCCAATAAGCGGGTCATGGGCCGGGCCTCATTGGTGTAGTTTTCCCGAGTGTTATCAAGAACGCGCCCGGCCCAGCGACCGGAGGGCAGTGTCCCGAACGGGGGATGGGGCGGCCAGAGGTGAATGAAGTGATAAGCCGGCCGGTCGATGTCGACATGGATGGTGTCGATGTATTGCTCAAAAAACTGACGTTGCACAAAAGACTTGATGTTGTTGGGTTCCGAGACCCGATTCAACAGACGCCAATTGTTCTGGTTGTAGAACCAGGGGCGCAGCCAGTGCGGTGTTTGACGAAACAAGGACAGATCGAGCAGAAACGCAACATCCCTGATCTTGCGTTTGCCGCCTGACGCCAACGATACTTTGGGCAGCGAAAGGTAATTCGTGTACGGGCCCTGACGCATCGTCATCGACGGAATCAGATTGACGGTGTATCCCCGTTCGAACAGGGTGCTGTGAAATCCGTGCTCCATGGCTTCGCGGTAATAATTGGCTGCAGGTTCGGATCCATCGTAGATTCGACCCGAGAAGATGGCGGGTATGGCCAGGGATGTATGGGGCGCGACAGCCGTGTTCTCGCGGTATAGAACAAATCCATCGAAGTCATCCTCCAGGCCCTGTTCGGCGACCAGCGCGGCGAACACGTCTGTCTGGAAATTGTCCAGCACGACATGAACGATGTTGCGGTCCGCGGAATAAGCGTGAATCCCGTCCGGAAATGCGTCCGCGGACCCGGCTCCCGGCGCTTCCGGACCGTGCTCGATCTGCGAAAGGCCGACGCCAAGCAGCGCAGCCTGAAAAAGGATGAAAGCCGTTGAGCCGAACGCCGCGATCCGGGAAATTCGGGGCGCCAGCACCAGCGCGAGCAGCAAGGCGACCGCCCAGAACGCGAAATCCAGCCAGCCCGGGATCGAGGCCGCGCTCCAGTCGATACCGCGACCGTCGAGCACGCCGTAATCGTGCATGAAAAACGATCCCTGGGCCCATAACAGCACGCCGACTACAAACAGAACGCTGCCGTAAATGCGACGAGCCGGGAGATTGAGAAGCAGGCCAGGCAAGGTCAGGACCATTGCTACGCCCAGCGCCATCAGCAGATTGATGACAAGGAGACCAGCAGTCGTTACCGAAAACTCGTCGGTATTGGCCAGGTATATCGTCAAGGGGCCAAATACGGCGAGATTGAACGCGGGCAGTAGCGCGATCAGGAACAGGGCTCCCGGGGCTAGTGAATTCTTGTGTGACACGATTTCCTCCTTACGCACAAGTTCATGTCTCGATCGTGCCATGCGCACGAGATGGCGTCCTGGCGGAATACTTTGGTTCGATCAGGGTAGATGGGTCGATGGCGCTTCCGAAAAGCGAGCCCGTAACCGGCCGATGGTCGGCCCGAGTGGTCAGATCAGGGCCGGCACCGGCGTGGCAAGCCTTCACCCGCCAGCTCTCGGGCCGAAATCTATTGAACATATTCCATCTCGAAATTGTACAGCGCGATTCCCAGTTCGCGTATGTCCATGCTGCGCCCGTGGCTAAACGGAGAAGATGCATCCGGAAAATGGAATTCGAAGCGCAACAGATCCGACCCGTGGAAAAGTTCGGCAGGCAGCCGCACTTGGTGCCAGCCACGCCGTCTCGATGTCCATTGTTGCTGGAATTCGCCGTTGACCACGACTTCAATCCTCGGAGATTCGATGGCGCCGCCGGCTGTATACGGTGCAAAATCGAACCTGGCGACGACTGGATGCATAATCTCTTCCCCCAGCAGAAATTCAATTTCCGCGTTGCTGCTGCGTGACCAGACCAGCCCGTCGGACTGTGGACTGCTCCAACCCGCCAGCAGGCCGGAAATATAGGGCGATCCGGGTCTGAAATGCACGCTCCCGCCGACCTGGTAGATTGGCCGATGGGGTTTCGAATCGGAGGCCGGCGGTGCCATTACACGCCCGGTAGCTCGCCAGTTATGCGAAAACCAGCTGAAGCCCGAGGCTTCATATTCGATCATTCGCGGCAGATATTCACCCGTCCAATTCATAAACTCGTAGTAATAATAAGGTCTGGTCCGCTGCTGATCCATCGAAACATCGAACATGTCGGCGCCGGGAAACTCGTTCTTCAGGCCGAGTTGCTCGGCGAGCGTGCGAGCAAGATCGCCAAGCGAGACGGGCGCATCCGAAATCCGCAGGGCGCTCTGATCATTGGCGCGCTTGATCAGGATCAGCGGCAGCCCGGATGCAAGATGTTTTCCGGGGATGTTCGACTGACCGTCATCGCCGTGCCGGGGAGCCGCGTCCAGTAATCCGGTATCGACTGCAGGCCGGTAACTGCCGCCGCCATGGTCGGAAACGATTGCGATCACGCTGCTGTCATAGATATCGAGCCGTCGCAGATCGTCTAGAAACCGAGTGATCAGCGATATCGCTGCGCGAGATTGCTCGATGTATCCTTCGGCGTCGGCGGGCAATGCGCTCAACTGAAGTTCTCGGTCGAGCAGAAACGGCGAATGCGGAATCATCTGGTGATACAGCTTCAGTGTCGGCGAGCTGCTCCCGGTGTCCGACTCATGCCTGGATCGATAGAGAAAGCGAAGTGCGAAGTGGTCCGGAACAGCATCGCCGGTCGGCGGGGTGTCACCAGCCTCAATTTCGGCATCCCGGGCGCACCAGTCCGTCAGGTGGCGTCCCATCTGCCAGCGATATCCATTCAGCCATAGCGGTTTGAGCCAGTGAGGGCTGATTCGAAACATGCCCAGGTCAACCAGCTTCCCGGTCTCAGCCGCGGCGACATCACACTTGATGACAGGCACTGCATTGGATGCGATGGACGGTGAAGTGTGGACCACGCGTTTGACGTGCGGATACAAATCGATCTGCCAGCCCTGCCGCATGAGCTCACGGGGAATGGAAAGGTCGAGGAAACGATCCTTGATGAATTCCTGAATCGGCGTGCTGTTGTCGTACCACTGCCCGGTCAACATCAGCGTTACGCTCGGATAGGTCTTGGAGAATCCGGATACTGCATTCCTGAAAAAGGTAAATCCCGCGAAATCCTTCTCAAGTACCGGGTCTTCATCGAGCAGTTTCAGAAAGATATCGGCCTGAAACGCATCCAGGATGATCACGATGACGTTTTGTTCGGGCGAGTAGGAAAACTTCGTGCTCTCGTCCAGACTGTAGCGGTGGAAGTCCGGCACTTTCGGTTGATCCAGTGATGACTTCAATGCAGGGACGCCGTGCATCAGCAAAAGTACGACTGCTATGGTGCCGGCACGGCCGGCGATCGCCTTCCGGGCAACGATTGCCACCGCGATGACCAGCAGCCAGACCAGGGAGTCGACCAGTCCCCGGTGCCAGTCGGCCCACCAGTCAATACTGACTCCGGTCAGCACGCCGTACTCCCAGACCAGCACCTGGCCCTGTAGCCAAACCATCACGGCCAGTCCGGTGCCAAGGGCTATCGTTACCCGGTAGCCGTGCGCGGGAAGCGCGAGTAGTGTGCCGACGCCGACGGCAACAACGGGTGCTGCCAAATACAGTAGCCATGGAAGCATGTCAGCCAGTCCGACCGCAACGTCGTAGATATTGTCGGAATGAATCTGGACCGGGATGAGGACGAGAGGCGGCGTCACGATTGCGAGAATGACGGCACCCGCCGGTCCCGCGCGTTTCCATCGGAGTTTGTGTTCCCGGGTGTTTCTCGTTTCGTTCATTCGTTGCTGCACGCGCGTTTCAGGACGTCCTGTGTCCAATCCAGCTGAAATTTTCGTTCAGACCCGAAAGTCGGAACGGGGCCGACGACGGGGCGATTGCTCGCTGGCAGTGGAGTTCGGGTAGTGTAAGCCAGACGGACCGAGCCTTTTTTGCTTGTCCAGACTTCGTCAACGGCCAAAAAGTCGGCGCTTGCACCGCCGGGAGGATGTTCCTTCAGATTGCAATGGCGCAGTCGTGGCAGCCTGTCTCTACGCGGCGCCCGAAGCGCAAAAGACCCGCCCGCGAAACGAATAATGCCGCAATGACGGGTTCTTGTTTCGAGGCGGCGCGGTCCATGCTGTCGGGATTCGACGACGGTCTTTCGGAGAATCCTGTTTGACCGAGCACACCGCGCCTGGAAGTGGAAGAACGGTCGCCGGAAGTCGGTGATCGGATGTTACGAAGCTTTTTCCGCCTGCCGAGATTTCAGTGACAGGCCGCCGGCCGCAGTTCGGACAACAGCGCTCCGGTCGCGCGCGTGCGCAGCAGCGTGGCGTGGCTGCCGGTGATCGATTCGACGATACCCATTACCGCATCGGTTCGGCCGGGCGGCAGCAGCGCGCCGAGGGCGGCTTCGGCTTCCAGCGGTTCGTC
>CAYYZR010000070.1:0-11758 GCA_964476005.1 uncultured Halomonas sp. | reverse complement strand
CGCGAATCTTGAACTGGCTGGTAATCTGCTGATTTTCGTCGATATTGACCTTGGCTATCTTGATCTTGTCTGCGTATTCGTCGGCGAGTTCATGCAGCAGCGGATCGATCATCTTGCACGGACCACACCATTCCGCCCAGTAGTCCACCAGCACTGGCTGATCGGCATTGATGACTTCCTGTTCGAACGATGCATCTGAGACGTGCGTGATATTTTCGGACACGATAGATTTCTCCTCGGAAATTCGGATTTGGAATACGGACCGGAACCTGGCGCGCAGGCTTGCGCATCCGGAGAATGCTAGAATACTGCAAATGCCAGACCTGCTGGCGATTGGCGCCGTTTTCCGGTACATCCGGCTGGCGCCATGCCATTTCAAGCAGGCGAAGCCCTGAATTCGGGCATGACCTGCGATCATGTATCCCGACAAAGGCCGACTTTCTCCTCCCATTCCAGGTTTACTACTGCGTGAGCGATACAGATATCCGATCAGACGGCAATAATGATTCTTCCGGGCAACCGGCTTCAGACGAACAGCACGATCGCGTACTGAGCGACGTCGCTTTCGACAGCTTCGACCTGCCCGAACCCATCGTCGCCGGTCTGCGCGACGCGGGTTTCGAAAAATGCACGCCGATCCAGGCCGACACGTTGCCGCTGGCACTGGCCGGGCGCGACGTTGCCGGGCAGGCGCGAACCGGTACGGGCAAGACCGCGGCGTTCCTGCTGGCGATTTTCAAGCGACTCCTGGAGGATCCCGATCCAGGCACCGCCGGCCACAATCCGCGCTCCATCGTAATCGCGCCGACCCGCGAACTGGCGATCCAGATTCACCGCGATGCGCTTCTGCTGGGCTCGCACACGGGGTTGAAGTTCGGACTTGCATACGGTGGGGTGGATTACCAGAAACAGCGCGATCAGCTTACCGAGGGCGTCGATGTACTGATCGGCACGCCTGGGCGCGTCATCGATTACTTCAAGCAGAACGTCTTCAATCTGAAGCATATCCGGATCGCCGTGCTCGACGAAGCCGACCGAATGTTCGACCTGGGTTTCATCGGCGACATCCGCTACCTGTTTCGCGCCATGCCGCCGGTCGACAAGCGCCAATGCCTGATGTTTTCGGCCACGTTCCCGCTCAAGGTCACCGAACTGGCCTACGAACACATGAACGACGCCGAGACGATTCGCATCGACGAAGACCACAAGACCACCGAGCGCGTGCGTCAGGTTGTGTACTACCCGTCGAACCGCGAAAAACTGCCCTTGCTGATCAAGCTTCTGCGTGACATGGTCGATGGCCACGTGATCATTTTCGTCAACACAAGGCGGGCGGCCGATCTGGTCGACCGCATGCTTCAGGGCAACGGTTTCGATTCGGCCATGCTGGCCGGCTCGGTGCCGCAGAAGAAGCGCCAGCGGCTGCTGCAGAAATTTCACTCCGGCGAACTGCCCATCCTGGTGGCCACCGACGTGGCTGCCCGGGGGCTGCATATTCCTGATGTCAGCCATGTGATCAACTTTGATCTCCCCCAGGACGCCGCCGATTACGTGCACCGTATCGGTCGCACCGCTCGACTGGGCGCGACCGGCGAGGCGATCAGCTTCGCCTGCGAGGATTACGCCTTCCATCTTCCCGAAATCGAGAGCTATATCGACAAGCCCATCGAACTGGTCAGTCATGATGCCGACGACCTGCCGCCCCTCGAGCGGGCCAAGCCATCCAGCGGCAATCAGGGCCGTCCAGCCGGAAAGCGCGGCGGAAAGGGCAGGAGCGGAGGGCGGCGGCGCAGTTGATCGGCAATTCCGGTTTTGGCCCTGCTGTGCTAATCTGCCGTGCCGTGATCGATCTTCAGCTGCCAGTCCATGATTGCCCTGCCAAATCGCTTTGATAATCGGCGACTTCCAACCGCGGCCAACGGGCTGCTGCTGGTCGTATGTGCATTTCTTGCGGTTCGTATTTGCGTCACGCTGATCGATGGCGTGGACGTCGAATTCCAGCCGATTTCGTTTACGCCGTCGCCGGCGCGCGCGCACGCACTCCCGGAAAGTGATTGGCGCCTGTTCGGTGATCCAGTCGCGCCGAATTATGGCTTTGCACAGGCGTTGCCGCCGACGCCGCTGGCGCTGCGGCTGCGCGGCGTCGTCACCGGCGACCGAGGTTACGCAATCATCGTCGATGCAGACGGCAACGAAGGGGTATACCGCGCCGGCGACGAGGTGCCGGGCGAAGCCGAAGTGGTCACCATCGAGCCGCGTCGGGTTGTACTCGAGCGCAATGGCAGCCGCGAAGCGCTGGAATTGCCCGGAGCGGCCGGTGCGACGGCCACAGTCGCCAGTACCCGGTCCAGGGCCGAAGCCGGTGCTGGCCAGGGCCTCGCGACCGGCGTCGGCATCGGGTCGCTTTCTTCCTTGACGTCCGGATTGAGTCTCGACCCTGCGGAACTTGCCCAGCGCATCACCATTCTTCCAGTTGCCGGCGGTGGCTTTCGCGTCCGCGCCGGGCGTGACGCGAGCATATTCACACAGCTTGGATTTCATGCCAACGACATCGTGCTGGCGATAAACGGCCAGCCGGTCGATACCCAAGCCGACGTGCGGGCGGTGTTCGAATCGTTCCGCCCGGGAGAGCCGCTCGCAATCACGGTCCGGCGAGGCGAGCGCCAGCTGGTATTGACCCCCGATCTGTTCGATCTGGGCGGGTCAGGTTCAAGATAGATGATTTTCGATGAAACTGCGCGCCCGCGTCGAAAAGGAAGCGCAGTCAAATCCAATAAAAAAGTGGAGCCATTCCCGATGAACAAAAGACAACTCCTGGCGGTAGCCGCGCTTGTTCTCAGTCTTGCCGGCACCGGGCTCCCCGCCCAGCAAAACGAAACCCATCTGCTCAATTTCCAGAACGCCGACATTCGGTCGCTGATTACGACCGTGGCCGACATTACCGGGCGCAACATCGTGATCGACCCCGCAGTCAGTGGCCAGATCACGGTCATCTCCAGCGAGGAGCTCACGGCCGAGTCGGTCTACGACGTATTCTTGTCGATTCTTGCCGTTCACGGCTACAGCGCGATCGACGACGGTGCGGTCACGCGCATCGTGCCCGACGCCGCCGCGCGGTTCGGTAGCGGCGTCGCCAACGGCCCGACCGGGGGGCAGGACCAGGTCACCCGATTGATCCCGCTGGAGCACGTGCGGGCGGCCGAAGTCCTTCCCATGCTGCGCTCGCTGGTGCCGCAATCGGCTTACCTGGCCGCCCACGAGGGCTCCAATTCGCTGCTGGTCAGCGACAGGGCGGCCGGCGTCAGGCGCCTGCAGGCCGTTATCGAGCGACTGGACGCGGCTTCCGACAACGGCGCAGAAGTGCTGGGGCTGAGCCATGCCGACGCCGAGGAAGTGGCCGAAATCGCCAACCAGATTTATTCCGGTGCCGAACAGCCGCTGGCCATTCCCGATGCTCGCACCAATTCCATCGTGCTGCGCGGCGATACCGGCCAGCGCGTGCGCCTGCGCACCCTGATCAGCCACCTGGACACTCCGCTGAGCGAGGGCGGCGGCTCGCGCGTGGTCTATCTTCGATATGCCAACGCGCAATCTCTTGTCCCGGTGCTGGAGAGCCTGGTCGACGAAGTGGGCGAGGGGCAGCGCCAGCGCGTGCGCATCAACGCGCACGAGGAAACCAACTCGGTCGTGATCTCGGCGCCGCCGGCGGTCTACAGGGAAATCCGCTCGATCATCGACCAGCTGGACATCCGCCGCGCCCAGGTGCTGGTCGAGGCCATCATCGCCGAGGTCGCCGCCGATACCGGTCTGGATCTGGGTATCCAGTGGCAGTTCTTCGAATCCGGTGATTCGGGTTTTTTCGGCGGCACCAATTTCCAGAGCGGCGGCCGCAACATCCTCAATCTCAGCGCCGGGCTGGCGAGTGGAGAAGACGGTGCCACAGTGCTTCCGGGCGGCGGCCTCAACCTGGGCTACGTCGACGGGACGACCAACCTGCTGGGGATCGAACTGCTGGAAATCGGCGCGCTGGCGCAGGCGCTTGCGACTGACGGAAACACTAACGTGCTTTCGACGCCGTCGATCGTGACCATGGACAACCACCCGGCGAGCATCAACGTGGGTCAGGAAGTGCCTTTCCTGTCAGGCAGTTTTGTGGCCGAAGGCGTTTCGACCGCCGAAGGCCAGGTCAATCCGTTCCAGACGATCCAGCGCGAAGAGGTCGGCCTGAAACTGCGTGTCACGCCGCACATCAACGAAGGCGATACCATCATGCTCGCGATCGAGCAGGAGGTCTCCTCACTGGCGCCCATTGCCGGGGCGGTGGATCTGATCACCAACAAGCGCACGATCTCGACCCGGGTCATGGTCCCGGACGGCTCGATGCTGGTGCTCGGGGGGTTGATCAGCGACGATCTGAACGAATCGGTGGAACGTGTGCCCGGACTGAGCCGGATTCCGCTTTTCGGCGAACTTTTTACCTATCGCTCGACCAACCAGGTCAAGCGTAATCTGATGGTCTTCATCCGGCCGCGCATCCTTCACGACCAGAAGCTCATGGACGAACTGACCGAGGGTAAATACCGCACCATCCGCGGATCCCAACTCGAGCAGCGCGCCGGCCGCAGCGTCCTTTCGCGTCGCGAGGAGACCCCGCTGCTGCCGGAACTCGAGGATTTCCTCCAGACCGGTCAGGGAAGAAGCGACACGGATGGGCGCTGATTTCAGACCCGGGTTCGGATTTGCACGACGGCGCGGCGTCACCGTCGCCGGGCGCGACGATCAGGGCCGGTTCAGGATCATCACGCGTGAACCCATCGACCTGGAAGCCCTGCGCGAAGTGCGGCGCAACCTTTCGGGCGCCACGACCATCGAGAAGCTCTCCGAAGTCGATTACAGCGAACTGATTTCAAGGCTTTACCAGGCGGCCGACGCGGTCGCTCACAGGGCGACAGAGAATCTGAACGACGAACTCGATCTGACCCGCCTGGCCGAGCAGTTGCCCGAACCGGCCGATCTGCTGGAGGCCGACGACGACGCGCCGATCATTCGCCTGATCAACGGGGTGCTGTCCCAGGCGGTTCGCGAGCAGGCTTCCGATATTCATCTGGAGCCCTTCGAGGATCGTCTCTCGGTGCGCTTCAGGGTCGACGGCGTGTTGCGGGAGGAACTTTCCACGTCGCCGGCACTGGCGCCCCTGGTGGCCTCGCGCGTCAAGGTCATGGCGCGTCTGGATATCGCCGAGAAGCGGCTTCCCCAGGATGGCAGGATCAGTCTCAGACTTGCCGGGAGGCCGGTCGATGTGCGCGTTTCCACGTTACCGTCCAGCCACGGCGAGCGCGTCGTGCTGCGCTTGCTGGACAAGCAGGCCGGCAAGCTTGGTCTGGCCGAACTGGGCATGGACCAGGCGACGCTTGAGCGTCTGCGCAAGCTGATCCATCGTCCGCACGGGATTTTTCTGGTCACCGGTCCGACCGGCTCCGGAAAATCGACGACCCTGTACGCGGCCCTGCTCGAACTCAACGACCGCAGTCGCAATATCATGACGGTCGAGGATCCGATCGAGTACGACATCGACGGCATCGGCCAGACGCAGGTCAATCCCAAGGTGGATCTGACCTTTGCGCGTGGCCTGCGCGCGATTCTTCGTCAGGATCCGGATGTCGTGATGGTCGGTGAGATTCGTGACCTGGAAACCGCGCGCATCGCGGTTCAAGCGTCGATGACCGGGCACCTGGTTCTTTCCACCCTGCATACCAACACCGCGGTCGGTGCAATCAATCGTCTGGTCGACATGGGGATAGAACCGTTCCTGCTCTCATCCAGCCTGATCGGGGTAATGGCTCAGCGCCTGGTGCGGCGACTTGATCCGGCGTTCCGGCGTGCAGTGGAATTGCCGCCGGAAGCACTGGCGACGTCCGGCATCAGTGTCGCCGAACCGGTTACCCTGTATCGGCCAATGTCCGAAATGCCGACGGGAGAGAGTGGCTACAGTGGCCGCACCGGCATCTACGAACTTGTTGCCGTGGGTGATGCCATGCAGGCTGCGATTCACCGACGTGCGGCCGAGGCGGAGCTGGAAGAGATAGCGCGCGACGGGGCGCCGTCGATTTTCGACGACGGCTGGCGCAAGGCCCTGGCGGGTGAGACGTCGCTCGACGAAGTTTTGCGCGTAACCCGGGAAAGTTGATTGACGGCGGATCGGTTCGAGTCTCCGCCTTCGCCGAGAATGCCTGATTCGGCTGAAACTCGACGACAATTCGAACTTATGCCGTGCCGGGCGGTCCATGGAATAGCGCCCGTCCGGCCTGGCACATACTCAACAGGAGCAAGACGGCCCGATGGGCGAACGTGAAACCGATCAGCTTCTGGTCGAAAGGGTCCAGAAGGGCGACAAGCGGGCGTTCGATCTGCTGGTAGGCAAATACCAGCACAAGATCGTCAGCCTGATTTCGCGTTACGTATCCGATCACGCAGAGGCGCTGGACGTGGCACAGGAAGCGTTCATCAAGGCCTACCGGGCGATCGGCCGATTTCGCGGCGAGAGCGCCTTTTATACCTGGATGTACCGGATTGCGATCAATACGGCAAAGAATCACCTGGTGTCGCTGAGCCGTCGGCCGCCTTCTTCGGATATCGATGCGCAGGATGCGGAACAATTTCAGTTCGATACGCGTCTGAAGGATCGTGGTTCCCCGGAACATGAACTTCTCAAGGAAGAAATTGAAACCACCATCCATGAAGCCATCGCCGATTTGCCAGACGACTTGCGCGTCGCCATCACGTTGCGCGAGATGGAAGGCATGAGCTACGAGGACATCGCGACCACCATGGATTGTCCGATCGGAACCGTCCGGTCTAGAATCTTCCGCGCACGCGAGGCCATCGACGGCCGCCTCAGACCACTGTTGAGCAACCTTGATGGATAGCATCGTGAGCCCGGAATGAACGACCCCACCAAAACACAAGAGACACCCGCCGTGGACAGAAACAACGAACCGATATCCGCCCTGATAGATGGGGAACTCGAGCCCAAGGCCGCCGATTTCCTGATTCGACGTCTGTCCGATGACGAGAAGATGCATCGGTACTGGCAGCGCGGCCATCTGATCCGGTCCTGTCTTCAGCATGAATTCAATGGTCCGGTTGCACTGGTGGAGCGCGTTCAGGCCGCGCTCGAAGGTGAAGCCGTGCCGCGGCGGGACGGCCGATGGCCCACGCTTATGCGCATGGGTATTGGCGGCGCAGTGGCGGCAAGCGTTGCCATGGTTGCGGTGCTCGGGCTGGCCGATCGGATCGATTCCGGAAATCCGGCACCGCAACAGGCATCGGGTCCAGGATTCACAAGCCAGTCTACCGCGCTGGATCGACAGTTCAGCGCGCCGGCCGTTCCGGCGGGTTTCGGCGCCGTGAATCCAAGCGCCAATGTGGTCGGAGCCGAATCGGCTACCCAGCAGAGAATCAATCGATACATGATCCGGCACAGCCAGGCGGCCGGAAGCCATGGCTTCATTTCACTGACACCGGTGCTGGCGGCGCCGGCGTCGGTGCCGTCATCCGTACCGGAAGAGAGTGACGAGTTGCCGGCTCGGAACGTGAACGGCAGGTAGCCGCGATGCGAGTGCGTTCGTTCGTCATCTCCGGCCTGATCTGGCTTTGTTGCGCGGGACAGCTTTGGGCGGACTCGGCGGAACAGTGGCTGGTGCGCATGGACCATGCAGTCGCCTCGATCAGTTATCGAGGCACGCTGGTCAGCACCGGTGACAACCGAATCGACACGATGCGTGTTCTGCATCGGGTTGATGACGATGGGGTGCGCGAAAGAATCTATGCGCTCGATGGTCCGCAGCGCGAGGTCTTGCGCGACCGTGATCAAGTGCGCTGCCTTGTTTCAGGGCAGGCGTCGGTGATCGTCGACAATCCTTTTCCGACGCGCCTTCTTCCCCGGATTCCGCTTGATGAGATTACGGGTGCCGATTCAGTCTACGAGGTGCGGCTGGTCGGCACCGGTCGCGTCGCGGCGCGAGATGCCAGAATCATTGAAATAATGCCGTTGGACGAGTATCGATACGGTCGCAGGCTATGGCTGGACAGTGACACCGGCATGCTTCTGCGATCAGTGGTATTCGCGCCGGACGGCCATATCGTCGAGAAGCTGAGTTTCGTCGAGATCGAACTCGGGGCTTCGATTCCCGATTCAGAGCTCGAAAGCGACCTCGAGAACCCGTCGCATGTGACCCGCTACCAGATCGGCAGACAGGGTGAGGGTGATTTCGCTTCCAGCAAGAACCCGCTTTGGCTTCCCGAGGCCCTGCCCAAAGGATTTCGGTTGACTTCCGTGGGACACGGCGGCGGCAATGGCCAGCGTTACGAACATCTCCTGTTCAGTGACGGCCTGTCGAGTTTCTCCATCTATGTCGAGTTCGATCGCAGCGCCGGGATCGCCGAGCAGGTCGAATCCCGCGGTGCGATGCATATCTACACAGGCAGTATCGACGGCAACATGGTGACCGTTGTCGGCGAGGTGCCGGCACCAACCGTGAGGCTGATCGGCAGGCACTTGCGCAGATTGCAGGAACCCAGCCTGCGGCATCTTGAGTGAGCCGGCGGCGATGCTGAATTCGGATCTGATCTGGCAGACGGGCGTTGTCCGGCACGGCCCCGAAGGCCGACAAGTGCTGGAATTCGCCGATCCCGGCGCCTGTACCAGATGCAGCCAGGGCACCGGATGCGGTGCGGCTTTGTTCAGCCGTCTGTTTGCAAAGCCGGTGACCCGGCTGTCGCTTGAAGACGGTATCGCCAGGCCGGCGGGGCGATTGATAAGGGTCGGGATGGATCCTCGCTGGTTGTTGCTGGCCGCAGCGGCAAACTATCTGCTGCCGGTTGTTGCTTTCGTCGCCGGTGCAGTGCTTGCAGACATGGGCTGGCCGCGCAGCGATTCGGCCGCGCTGGTCGCCGGCATCGTGTCGATGGTTTCGGCCTGGTTTCTGGCGCGCCTGGGTCTGAGTTCGGTATACAGGCCGCGTCTGCGGCTGGTCGATTTTGACGGAGCTCTTGAATCGAGCGATCAGCGCGACCACATTTCTCCACCGGGTAGTTGAATTTCAAGCGTTTTGGCGCCGTCCCCAAAATATTTTTGTGGGCCGGTTGCGCAACCAACGTGATAATCGAATCCACGGTTTCAGAAACAAGGGACATCGTAAATGTTCAAGCCAGAATTGAAAACATTTGTTGCAGCTTTGCTGGTCGTATTCGCGCTGGATTGTCGCGCGGCGCCGGCGGATTTTGTCGATATCGTCGAAGCCAGCATACCGGCCGTCGTCAATATCGAGACAACACGCTTTGGAGAACGGCCGGACCCGGAGGTCCAGCGTGGCCAGATGCCTGATGACGTGCCGGAACTTTTTCGCCGGTTTTTCGAACCGTTTGGCGACGGAATGCCGCGTGGCCGGCCGGATCGGCGCGGTGGCGGTTCGGGTTTCATTGTTCGCGAAGACGGTCTGATCATTACCAACCACCATGTCATCGAGGACGCGGACGAAATCATCGTGCGACTGGCCGACCGGCGCGAACTGGTGGCCGAGCTGGTCGGGTCTGATGCCGAAACCGACGTCGCGGTGCTACGAATAGACGCCGAAGACCTGCCGACGCTCGGATACGGTGATTCCTCGGCATTGCGGCCGGGCGAGTGGGTGATCGCCATCGGATCGCCCTTCCAGTTCGAGCAGAGCGTGACGGCGGGCATCGTGAGCGCCAAGGGCCGGACCCAGGCCGGTCAACAGCAATATGTTCCCTTTATCCAGTCCGACGTGGCCATCAACCGGGGCAACTCGGGCGGGCCGCTGATCAACACCGACGGCAAGGTCGTGGGCATCAACTCGTGGATCCTGAGCTCCAGCGGCGGCAACATCGGGCTGTCGTTCTCGATCCCGATCGAGACGGCCTCCGGTACCATCGACCAGTTGCTGGAGTTCGGGCGCGTCTCGCGCGGCTACCTCGGCGTCGGCATCCAGAGCGTCGATCGTGAGCGCGCCGATGCGCTCGGTCTCGACCGCCCCGTGGGGGCCCTGGTCAATCGTGTCGAACCGGGCAGCGCCGCAGAGCGTGCCGGGATCGAAGTGGGCGACGTGATCCTGGAGGTCAACGGACGGAACATCGAAGTGTTTTCCGATCTTCCGCCCATCGTCGGCTCTGTTCGCCCGGGCGAGGAGGTCAGCCTGACCGTCTCGCGCTGGGGCGAGACGCAGGAACTGACGGTCGAGTTGGATGAGCGCGACGAAGACCAGCAGACCAACGACCGCGGCGAAACCCAGGATATCGAGCCGACCAACGCCCTGGGTCTTTCGGTGGAAGAGCTCAGCGACGACCAGCTTCGCCGGGCCGAAGGTATCGACGGCGGTCTGCTGGTCACGGCGGTCGACAGCGACAACGCCTACCGGGCCGGAATTCGCAGAGGCGATGTGATCCGTATGATCAACAATCAGCAGGTCAGAACGATGGAGGATTTCGAAGGGATCGTCGAGAACCTCCAGCCGGGGCGCTCCGTGGCTCTGCTGGTCTGGCGCGACGGAATAACCCAGTTCGTCGCCTACACGCCGGAGAGCGACGAGTAAGGGAAGCTGAAAACGGTGCCGGGCTACCAACCGCGCACCGGCTATAATGAGCAAGCGCCGCCACTGGCCCGATCCGGTGGCGGTCTTGTTTAATGCACGGACCGATCCGCTGGCGCCTTTTGCAGTGGCGGCTGATCGAAACGGTCCTGTACTTCGCCGGCGCCCCGGCCCGGTTCACTGCTCACCCGACCAAGATGCCCCGATGACCGACTGCTCGCATATCCGGAATTTTTCGATCATTGCCCATGTCGATCATGGAAAATCGACGCTGGCCGATCGTTTCATCCAGGTATGCGGCGGCCTGACCAATCGCGAGATGGCCGAACAGGTGCTCGATTCCATGGATATCGAGCGTGAGCGCGGCATCACGATCAAGGCCCAGAGCGTGACGCTGGACTACACCGCTCCGGATGGCCAGGTCTACCAGCTCAATTTCATCGATACGCCCGGGCACGTCGATTTTTCATATGAGGTTTCGCGGTCGCTTTCAGCCTGCGAAGGTGCGCTGCTGGTGGTGGATGCGGCGCAAGGCGTGGAAGCACAAAGCGTCGCAAACTGCTACACGGCGGTCGAACAGGGGCTGGAAGTCATTCCGGTCATCAACAAGATCGATCTGCCGTCAGCCGATCCGGAGCGGGTCAAGGCACAGATCGAGGACATCATCGGCATCGACGCCAGTGACGCCCTGCTGGTCAGCGCCAAGACCGGCGAAGGCATTGCAGACGTGCTCGAAGCGCTGGTCAAGCGGATTCCGCCCCCGGAAATGCGCGAAGGGCCGCTGAAGGCGCTGATCATCGATTCGTGGTTCGACAATTATCTCGGTGTGAACTCGCTGATCCGGATCAAGCAGGGCACCCTGCACAAGGGCCAGCGTATCCGCGTGATGTCCACCGGCGAGGAGCACGACGCCGATCAGATTGGCATCTTCACGCCCAAGCGCACCATAGAAAAGACCCTGGATTGCGGTCAGGTCGGCTTCGTTGCGGCCGGCATCAAGGAAATTCACGGCGCCCCGGTCGGTGACACGCTGACATCGTCGCGCGATCCGGCCGAGAAACCGTTGCCGGGGTTCAAGCCGATGCAGCCGCGTGTCTTCGCCGGCATTTTCCCGGTCGATTCATCCGACTATCCCGATCTGCGCGAAGCGC
>CAYYZR010000069.1:0-11758 GCA_964476005.1 uncultured Halomonas sp. | reverse complement strand
TCTCGCTGATGACCGATATCGTCATCCTGCTGCTGGTGCTGCACTGCTTCGGCGGGCTCGACAGCGGGCTGGTCATACTCCTGATCTTCACCGTGGGCATTGCGGGCCTGCTACTGCCGTTGCAGACCGCACTGTTCTTCGCAGCGCTCATTTCGCTTGGAATCGTGATCGAGGCCTGGCTGGCCGCCGACGGAGATTTCGCAAACGGCCAGGCGCTTCAGGCCGGCATCTACGGGATCGCAAGTTTCGTCACCGCGCTGGGCTGCTCGCTGCTGGGCCGGTGGGGCCGGGAGTATCAGCTGCTCGCCGAGCGCCGACGCAACGACCTGGTCGGTCTCGAGCAGGTCAATGACCTGATCATTCGTCGCATGCGCTCAGGCGTAATGGTGGTCGACGCCGAGCTCAAGGTGCGACAGATGAACGAGTCTGCCTGGTATCTGCTGGGCAACCCGCCGGTCAGCGAGCGACGACTGAACGTGATCGCACCGGCGCTGGTCGAGCGGCTTAACCTCTGGAAAAAGACGGGTCGGTCCGATGACGAGGGTCTGCTGCTCAGGGCCACACAAGCCGCCGTAGTGCCGCAGTTCGTGCGCCTGCCCGGGGTTCTGGGCGAGGCTACGCTTATTTTCCTGGAAGACACTTCCGTTGTCAGCCGACGGGCCCGTGACCTCGCGCAGGCATCGCTGGCCAGACTCTCGGCTTCCATCGCACACGAGATTCGCAATCCGCTCGGCGCATTGAGCCATGCATCGCAATTACTGGGCGAGTCGGCCGAGCTACCTCGACAGGACCGGCGATTGATCGAAATCATCCGCAACCACACGGCGAGGATGAACGACATCGTCGAGAACGTTCTCAAGTTGTCGCGTCGCGAGCGGGCCCAAATCGAACAGATCAATGTGTCGGACTGGCTCAGGGCTCTGGCTGACGAATTCAGGCGTGAGCACCGCCTTCCGGCGCCGCGAATCAGGGTGGAGGCGCCCCGAAGCGAGATCCAGGTCCTTATGGACCCCGGCCAGCTGCAGCAGGCAGTAAACAATCTCATGGACAATGCGCTTCGGCACGCCGCAAGCGAAAAACATCAGCCCAGCATCACGCTCAGGCTGAGTCCGATCCGCGGTCACCGGGAAATGGCGCTCGACATCATCGATGATGGACCGGGCATTCCGCTCGAAAAGCGCAGCCAGATTTTCGAGCCATTCTTCACCACCCACAAACAGGGTTCCGGACTCGGGCTGTTTCTGGCACGACAGTTGTGCGATGCCAACCAGGCGCCGCTGGAATACGTTCAGATTCCGAACGCCGGCGCCTGTTTCCGCATACTCCTGCGCCGCAGCGGCAGTGATTTACCCTTGAACCAGCCGGCAGAGTTGGCCAATTTGTAGCAGAATGGTGGCATGAAACAAGGTAACGGCAGGAAACTCGATGGGCGAAGCTAGCGCACTGATCGTTGACGATGAACCGGATCTTCGGGAGTTGCTGGAGCTCACGCTTTCCCGAATGGGCATCGATGTGGATGCAGCAGAGGATCTCGCGGATGCACGCACGAGGCTGGCGGAAAACCGCTATGACTTCTGCCTGACGGACATGCGGCTACCGGACGGGAACGGCCTTAGTCTGATCAAGCAGATCAGCCGCGACTATCCCGACATGCCCGTTGCCATGATCACGGCCTACGGCAAGGTCGAGGATGCAGTGACGGCCCTCAAGTACGGCGCTTTCGACTTTGTCTCCAAGCCGGTCGACCTGGAGGCGCTGCGCAACCTGGTGAAGACGGCCATCAAGTTGCGCCGCGACGATGAAGAGAAGCAAACGGTAGGGCCTGTGCCGGCGCCGACCGATGAGCCCAAGGATGATACATCCGCGCTGGCACCGCAGAACCAGGACGAGCAAAGCGCGATTCTGGAGCGGATGATCGGCCGGTCCGAGGCAATCCTGACCGTCCGTCGAACGATCGTGAAACTGGCACGCTCCCAGGCGCCGGTGATGATCAGCGGCGATTCGGGAACGGGGAAAGAGCTGGCCGCGAGGTTGATACACGATCTCAGCCCGCGCTCCGAGCAGCCTTTCGTTGCAGTCAATTGTGGTGCAATACCGTCGGAACTGATGGAGAGCGAATTCTTCGGTCACAAGAAGGGCAGCTTCACAGGGGCCGATACCGACAAGGAAGGGCTGTTTCAGACCGCCAATGGCGGCACGCTATTCCTGGACGAAGTGGCCGACCTGCCGCTGAACATGCAGGTCAAGCTGTTGCGAGTCATCCAGGAAAAGCGCGTCAGAGCCATCGGCGACAAGCAGGAAGTTCCGATTGATGTCCGGATACTTTCCGCCAGCCACAAGGCACTCAAGGCGATGGTCGAAGCGGACCAGTTCCGCAGCGACCTGTATTTCCGACTCAATGTCATCGAACTGAACATACCGTCGCTGGTGCACCGGCGTACCGACATTCCGCTGCTGGTCAACCACTTCCTGCAGGTTATCGCCGAACAATGGGGCGACGCGCCGCGACAGCTCGACGATAGCGCCAAGAAGGCCCTCCTTCAGCACTCGTTCTCTGGAAATGTCCGCGAACTGTTCAATATTCTTCAGCGGGCGGTAACCCTGTGCGAAGGCGAACAGATTACCGCTGTGGATCTTCAGCTCGATCAAACCGCCCTGGAATCGCGCGATGAAATCGCCACGGATCCGGGCGACAAGAATCTCGACGATTACATGGAAAGCATCGAACGCCGAATTCTTGAAAACGCACTGAAGGAAGCGAAATACAACAAGACAGAAGCCGCGCGCAAGCTCGGCATCACGTTCCGCTCGTTTCGGTACAAGCTGGATAAATACGGCATCGATTGATTCGCCGCGATCAGTTGGCGTCCGATCAACTCTCAAAATGGAGCTTGCCAAGGGGCAATTTCGGCCGGGCTTGTGCTTCAGCCTCGCACGCTGCGCTCAGTCGCGGTGCAAGCTGACCTTCCCCTCCCGAAACACAGGACGAAAAGCTGGAAATTCACTCGACCTCAACCTAAACGCCTCGACCTCAAGCGTCGCAAACGGTTCTGGCCCTGGTGCCCGGCTTAAGGACACGCCGGCCATCAGCCATCACAACGTCGTCGTTTCCGAGACGTTGTCGTTTGCACCTTCGTTGCTTGACGCAGTGAAGATGACCGAGAAGGACCCGGCGGCAATGTCTCCCGATTCGATTACGTAAGTGCCCGAGAAGGCTGCTGCATCCGTGGTCCCGGTGGCAAGGCTGCCGAGCATTCCAGTGATCGTGACGTCCGGGTCGTTTGGCGAAATCGAGAGACCTGTCAACGTCGTATTTCCGAGGTTCTGAATCGTGAACGAGTAGTTGATGGTGTCGCCGGCTTCCAGCGTGCCATTCGTCCCCATGTCCACGGTGCCGGATGCCTCTACGATCATTGCATTGTTCTGGGTTGCGTCTGCCGTGGCCGTGCTCACGTTGCTTGTCGTGCCTCCCGCCGTGGCCGTGGCCTGGTTGACGACGCTGCCGTTGTCGATGTCCGGCTGATCAACCGTGTAGCTGGCGGTACAGACAACGGACTCGCCGGGATCGAACTCCGAATCAAGGTCGCCGATGCCGGTCAGTGCCGGACATTGTTCGTCAACGGTTTTGTCGTCGGAGACAGTGACCGGACCCGCGAGGGTCTGATTACCGCTGTTCTGGACGTCGAATTCATAATTGATCACGTCTCCGACGTTCGCATATGTCGAAACGACCGTACCGGTGTTGACAACCGTGATTGAGGAAACGGTCTTGTTCAGGGTGATTTCAGGCGTCTGGATTGCTGTTGCGGTCGCAGTCGACTGTGCCGAAGTCACGCCATCGACGGTAGCCGTGGCGGTATTGACGATACTGCCGGCGTCGAGATGACCCTGATCGACCGTAATGCTGGCCGTGCAGACCGCGACTTCACCAGGCTGCAAATCGGTATCGCCATTACCCACCTGTGACAGGTCGGGGCACGACACCGCGGCGATGAGCTGATCGGAAACGCTGACCGGGCCCGACAAGGTCTGCGTACCAATGTTCTCGACATCGAATGCATACGCGACCACATCACCGACGCTGTCGTAGGTTGAATTTGCGGTAATCCGCTTGGTCAGTCCAATTTCAGACACCTGGTCCACCCCAACTTCGGCGAAGCGCAGGACGCCGGAATCGACGCTGGTCGAGGTGCTCGAAACACTGGTCAGATTCGTCTTGGTATCCAGATCTGTCTGCGTTACCGAATACTGGGTTTCATATGTCCAGATTTCGCCCGGCTCTATCTTGCCGGTCGGGGGCTGAAAGGATTCATTCGGGCCGCTCAGCGACGCACTTGAATTGTCCGGCAAGGTCGCACTTACCGAAGACACCGTAATCGAGACCTGACCCGTATTTTCGATCTCGAGTAGATAAGGGATTATCTGCCCCGCCGCGTTCGCCGATGCGGTGGTGGTGGTGTACCTGATGTCCTGGCTCCTTTGTGCATTGACCACAGTCTCCGCCGTAGCCGAGGTTGGACCGGGAACTTCGATGGTTTCCACGCTGGCCGTGTTTACGATGGGGTCTCCGGCAAAACCCGCATCTATATCCGACTGTTCGACGGTATACGACGCGAAAAAGGTCCAGTTCTCACCCGGCTCCAGCTCGCCGTCCGGGGTGATCGATTCGACCGGATTGATCAACGTTTCCTGATTTCCGTTGGGAAACGTATCGGTGACCACAACGCCGGTCAGGCTGAATGTGCCGGTGTTTTCGATCACCACGTCGTAGTCCAGTACCTGACCCGCCGCGGTCACGGGATCGGGGCCGGCAGTCTGGGTTTTCGTGATCGAAAGGTCGGCCTCGCCTGTCGTGACTTCCGATACCACCGGCGAGGGGCTGCCGACGGCAATCGGAGCATTGCCCTCGCGATCGCTGGCTTCGACGTTGAATACCTCGGTCGTGATCAGCGTCTCGGGCGGCACTGCCGAATCAAGCTGATAGGCGACCGTAATGGTCCGGCTTTCGCCCGGCCAGAGAATATCGATCGTCCAGCGACGATCACCACCGGTAAGCGACGTCACACCTGTCGACGGACTGAACGTAGGCGGATCGACAGCCGCGACCGGCTGACCAAAGGGATCGGTGGCCGACCAGCTGAAATCAACGACGATGTCCGTGGCAATCGTCGTCAAGGTCTCGTTCTTGACCGTGAACGGAATGCTCAGCGTATTGCCGGTCGGAAAAGGCGACGCCGGCGTCGCTGCTGTGACCGAGAACACGTCCTCGAAATCAGAGGCCCAGAATGCGCTGCGCTGTCGAACGCAGTCGAGCCGTTCGCCGGCAACGTTCGATGTGGTCACTTGCAAAACGCTGGTCGCCGAATCCAGTTCGATCGAGCCGCCGTTGGCAGGCAGAGCGATGGCATAAGCGGCCCCGGTTTCCACTGACGGATTGATCTGATCGACCACCAGGAGCGAATTGCCGGTGGGCCCCGAAAGACCGCTCGGAACACAGCGTATATCTTCGAATATGGTGACGACCTCGAGACGCTGGCTGGTCGGCGAATATTCAACGCTGGTGAGTTCGCCGGGACCGGCGACCAACTGACCGTCGATTTCCAGACTCAGATTTTGCGCTTGTCCGGACACGCTGGCGACGACCGCCAGAAGCGCAATAACCATCAAAATAATATTCTTGCTCATAACTCGGTTGACTACTCCAGCGTCAGGTTTCAAAATTCGCACAAGTATCTCACACACAAGATTAAATTGGCGTTTACTCGCCGAGATAAGACAGCCGAAAATTCAGCGAGTTCGGGCTGGATTTGTGATCGGAATCACCAACGCCGCCAACGCGATGAACTCAGATTTGCGATGTTCCGGACAAAGGAAGCGGTTCGGGCGCCCGCCCACGCTCCAGGCGAACAGCATTCCGATAGCACTGGGTCGCCAGTTCGAGCTGACCGGTTCGATCAAGCACCTGGGCCAGCGCGGCATAAGCGATCGGATCCGGGCTCTTGCGCACCGCAACCTGCAGGTGCTCACGCGCCTTCTCGTCGTTTCGCTCGTCGAGATACATGCGCCCCAAAGCCAGGTGAAGCGCAGATAATTCGGGCCGTTCGGTTACCCATTGCTCGCATCTGGCGATCCTTGCCGCTCGGTCGCTCGCGTCAGCCTGGGCGTAGAGGTCGAGCAGCCGATCGTCGAAAGTGGCGCCGATCGCCCGCCGCAGCTCCGGTTCAGCCAGTTCTGGTCGATCCAGTTCCAGCGCCCGGCCAGCAAACGCCGCGACGACTTCTGCCCGCTGTCTCAGCGCCCGTTTGAGGGAATCGTGGACCGCCATCAGATCTGAAACGTCGCGTGCCGCTGCCAGTTCGCGCGCCGCCGCCAGACTGGCCAGATCCTCGGCCCGCTCGATCGAAACAAGCCCTGCTTTCTTGATCGACGGCACCAGCAGACGCACCTCATGCCAGCGATCGCAGGCCTGGTAGGTTTGAAGCAGCAATTTCAGGACCCCCTCGTGCTTGGGCCGCTTCAGATGGAGCTGCTCCAGAAGTTCGATTGCCGCACCGGGTTCACCCTCGCCGACCAGCAGGCGGGCGCGCGCCAGCGCGGTGGCGAAATGCCGCTGACCGAATCTGCGGTCGGCCAGCGCCAGGTAGGCATCGCGACGCTCGGGTGCCGAGCGCCCCTGGGCCGCTCGCGCGGCCGCCAGATAGCCGGCAGTGCTGGCTGACCGCCCTTTCATGGCACGGGCAAGCGCTCGCTCGGCCCGCGCCCAGTCGCCTTCGGAGAGCGCCAGCAGACCACGATCGAGATTACGTCGATCGCGAGCGTCGCGAAAGCGTCGCATCGCCCGTCCCGGCGCCCGCAACACGCCGACCAGAAGAGAAATTGCCAGCCATGATGCAATGATCGCACCGACCAGCACGATGAACGACATGCGTACCCGCCAGTCGCCGATTTCGATCAGGACATAGCCCGGATTTTCCATCAACCACGGACCCAGCCACGCCCCTGCGACTATCGCTCCCACGGTCGCGACCATGGCGATGACCGCGACGGCCAGGATCAGCGGTCTGCGACTCACCGCGCCCCTCCGAGCAACCGGGATATTTCAACCCGGCTGGCCGTCAGCGACGGCGGCACCAGCCGGGAATCGCCGGCCGGCAAAGCCTCGAGCCACGTGAGCGCCTCGGATACGGCAGCTGTTTCGGTATCGAACACGCGCTGGATATCGGCCGCCGCCGTGTCGACGAGCCTGCCTGCAAGCTCGGGACTTGAACGGACAAGCGCCAGGGCTGCGGTGTGCAGCGTCGTTCTGACCTGTTCGCGCACGAGTTCGATTTCCCCGGGACGCAGGATTTCACTGTCAACCGTTTCCACCTGGACGAGGCTGTCGAAAACGTTGCCCAGTCGATCGCGCCAGCCATCGGCGCCGACCGCTGTCGGTTCGACCGGCGCCTCGGACCGCGCAGCTCGAACGGGCCACGCCGAGACGTCGGCCGCGATTCGATAAAGACGTTCGACCTGCGGGCCTGTTTCCGGTGGGCTGAATTCCTTGAGACGGTTGTATTCTCGCTGCGCGCTCGTCTTGAGATTCTCGAATTCTGCACCGTTCAGCGTGCCAAGTCGTTCCATGCCGCGCTGCCAGGCCGCAATCGCCGAGCCGGGCTCGCCCGACACGGCCAACTGGTCCTGGGCGATCGCGAACAGGCTGTCGATTTCCATCAGGATCAGCCGCGTGGAAAGATCCTGTTCGGCACTGTCGAGATCGGGACTGAGGTTCGAAAGACGCGTTTCGAACTGTTCCAGCCGGCGGCCGACCCGGGACTCCAGCTCTTCGAGCCGGCTGCGGACACCGCCAAGTTCCGTATTCTGCTTGCCCTCCAGTGTCTCGAGGCGAGCGCCGATCTGGTCGATTCGCCTGTCCAAAGCGTCCATGTCGGCATCCGATTCTCCAGCCTCGGTGGAGAGTTCCGCCAGTTCGGCGCGGACGGCCTCGATTGCGGCCAGATTGTCGCCCCGAGTCTGCTCGACCCGATCGACCAGCGATTCAAACTGGTCGGTCGAGGGGCTCGCCGCTTCTCGGGTAACGCCGCCGGTCCACTCCGACCATAAGGGATAGGACGAAAGCCCGAGCGAGGCCAACGCCAGAAGCAGGGCCAACCACACCAGCGCGCCATGGCCCCTGCCGGCAGCACGGCCGTGCGCAGACTCGGTCGCAATGGGGGAATCGTCATCTTCACGCGACTGTTGCGGCTCCGGCGCATCCGAATCCTCTGTATCCCGTAACCGGGAGTCGTCGTGTTTTTCTGGTTCGGTCATGTTCTGCCGCCAGGCAAATAGAAGTTTTAAAAGAATACAAGAAGATGCTAACGGAAATCGCGCGGCAATGGGACATCGGGCCTGCTCGCATCCGGATTACAGCCACGCCGCCAGTCCATGCGGTCAGTCTGCCGGCGCTCGCTGCCATCCGGCGTCGACTGCCGCCGACAGCATCCTGGCATCGGCCGCGCCATCGGCACGCTGGATCAGGCGCACGCCGGCTTCTCGGCACGCCCGCTCGATGCGTTCCGACGACACCACGAAGCGCGCGGCTGTCCAGGCCTCACGCAACTCGTCCGGCAAGGCATCATGAATCATTCCGAAAGTCTGCAAGCTGCTGATGAGAGTCACCAGACGGTCACCCCGATGGAGAGCGTCGATCAGCATTCGGGATGGGGGCAGCCCGACCCTGCGATAAACATGCGCAGGAACAACCCGGGCGCCACGCCGCGCGAGTTCGCGCGCGAGCAAATCGCGACCGCCCGGCGCGCCGACGATGGCAATGCGCTTTTTCTCCACGTCTGCAAACTCGGCCATGTCGAGAATGTGTTCACTGGTACCGCCGGACAGCGGGAAACGCACCGCGATTCCAGCAGCACGAAGCCCCGCAGCCGTCCCGCGGCCGGGCGCAAAAAACTGAACGTCCTCGAGGTCAACTGCCTCGGCGATGCCTGCCAGCAGTCGTGCGGCAAAAGGACTGGTTACAACGACCTTGTCGAATTCGCGCAGTCCAGTAACCAGCGAAGCCAGCACTGGTTCAGGTTCCGCCACGAGTTCGAACGCAGGACTGTGGATGGCGCTGTCACCGAGACTGGACATCAGCGCCAGGTGATCGGGCGCGGGGCGGGTCACGACGAATTTGGGATCCGGCGGCGTCAACAAAAGTCCCTCGGTAGCGTGGCGCCTGACACGACGCCGTTTAAACGCTGCGATGGCCGTCCTGCATCAGCCACCAAAACAAAGGCCCATCAACAAGTGACGGGCCTTGAATAAATCCGGGTGTCTGACGCAACTGACCAACGTGCAGGGGGCTTGCGTGTTGGCGTTGGCAGTAGGGGGACGCACATCAATCAGAAACGTCGTGGACGACACCCGGAAAGCAAATCGTGTCTCTTCCCCTATTGCTTCGACGCTAGTTTTGCACAGTTCCACGCCGAATGTCCAGAGCAAAACCGAAAAAAAACGGTTGATTTTGTCAGTTTTGTGACAAATTTAACTTTTCGAGAAGTTCGGCCCCGCCGCTTTCCAGAAGCAATTGTGCCGTCCCGTAGCCGATTTCCACGACATCGGCACAGGCACCGCTGGTCTCGGCATCGATCAATTTTCCGCTTTCATCGCCCAACCGGGCGTGCAGACGCATCCGCTCTCCGTCGATGAACGCGTGAACCGCAAGCGGCATGCGGCAATCGCCGCCCAGGACACGAACCACTTCGCGCTCGGCCTGCGCCTGGCAGGCGGTCGTTCGGCACTCCAGCGACGCGCTCAACCTTGCAGTCGCAGTGTCGTCGACACGCTGCTGAACCGCGATGATGCCTTGTCCAGGTGCGGGCAGCCACTTTTCCATGTCCAGTTCAATGGCGGTTTCGGGCACGATTCCGAGTCGTTCCAGGCCGGCTGCAGCGAGCATTGTGGCGTCCACCAGTCCATCCCGTACTGCGGCCAGACGGGTTTCAACGTTTCCACGCAACGCGGTCACCTGCAGATCGGGACGCAGTGAACGCAACTGACTGATTCGACGCAGGCTTGAGCTGCCAACCCGGCACCCTTCGGGCAACTCGCTGATCGGACAGCCGCGCCCGGTAATCCACAGATCAGCCGGGTTGGCGCGCGGCAGAAAAGCACCCAGCTCCAGACCCTCGGGCTGCTCGGCCGGGACATCCTTCAACGAGTGCACCGCCAGATCGGCGCGCCCGTCAAGAATCGCCTTCTCGAGTTCCTTGAGAAACAATCCCTTGCCGCCGATTTCGGCAAGCGAGCGATCAAGAATTTCGTCGCCGCGCGTGCTCAGCGGCAATAACTTGACCTCGAGACCCGGATTGAGCCGCGAAAGTGCATTCGCGACATGTTCGCTCTGCCAAAGCGCCAACCGGCTCTTGCGTGTCGCAATTGTGATGACCTGCATGAACTTCTCTCTCCTGGCAATTTTTTCGAGGCGCACCGCTCGAGACGACGAATCTCTACTGCGCGCCGGTAAGAAACTTCCTGATGACTTTCTGATTTCTTCTTGACACTTCGGGCTTGAGATCGATGCCTTCGATTTCGACCCGAACCACATCGGCACGGTCGGTGAAGAGCGCACGCAGGTGATACCTGCTCACCAGCGCATTTCGATGAACGCGAACGAACCGATCTCCAAACTCCGTCTCTATGGATATCAGCGGCTCATCCACCACGGCCTGCGCATCGAGAGCATGCACAAGCGTGCATTTGTCTTCGGCGGTGAATGCGCGCACCTCGTCAAGCGCGATCCTGACCAGCCGCTCGCCGATGCGTGCCGCCACCCAAGCCTGAGCACCGGCGCGCACGGACACCACACGGTCCAGCGCCTGCCGCAACCTGGACTGGCGCACCGGCTTGACCACGTAATCGACGGCCTCCACATCGAACGCATTAACCGCATATCGATCGTGCGCCGTAACGAAGATGATCGCCGGAGCTCGATCAAGCCGCAGCATCTTCGACGCAAGCTCCAGGCCGTTCACGCCCGGCATTTCCACATCGAGAAGAACCGCATCCGGGCGGAGCTGGCGGCAACGTTCCAGAACCCGATCCGAACGCGACTCGCAGCCTGCCAGTTCGCAATCCGAGAAAACAGCGACCATGGCACCCAGCCGCTCTATAGCCGGAGGCTCGTCGTCGACGATCAGGACCCGTATGCGGCCGGCCGCGTCCATTCAGGCAGTCCCGACTCCGACGGATTCGCTGCCCGCGAAGCGATCTTCGATCCAGCGATCCAGCGCCACGATCTCCTCCGGGCAGACGGCATGCTGCATCGGCCATTCGCTCCAGGCCACCTGGACGCGCTTCTCGGCAAGCTTCTGCGCCGCATCCCGGCCCAGCGCGACCGGCACGATGGGATCATGCGTCCCGTGCGCCATGAACACCGGCGTTTCGCGGCCGGTCGCCGTCAGCCACTCATCCAGCGACGCGCTTTCCAGCAGATAGCACGAAAGCGCGACCGCGCCTGCCAGCCCCTGATCGCGCCCCAGCGCCAGCCGGAGCGCAACGGCCCCGCCCTGCGAGAAGCCGGCCAGCAGCAGCTTGTCCGGCGCGATGCCGCGCTCGATCTCGTGCTGGATCAGCCGCTCGACCCGGCGCAGCGAGTCGGCAATGCCCTCGCTGTCCTGGTCGCGTGCGATTTCGAAGCCCATGATGTCGTACCAGGCCCGCATGCGCATGCCGCCGTTGACCGTGACCGGGCGCACCGGGGCATGCGGGAAAACGAAGC
>CAYYZR010000068.1:0-11774 GCA_964476005.1 uncultured Halomonas sp. | reverse complement strand
TGCACTCGGCCAAGGGCCTGGAGTTTCCGCTGGTGTTCATGGCCGGCATGGAAGAAGGGTTGTTTCCGCACCAGAAATCGGTCGAGGAGCCGGGCCGATTGTCCGAGGAGCGGCGACTGGCCTACGTCGGCATGACCCGCGCGATGGAGTTTCTTTATTTGAGCTATGCCGAATCGCGCCGGCTGCACGGCCAGACCATGTTCGGCCGCCCGTCGCGCTTCGTCGGCGAGCTTCCGCCGGAGTTGATCGAGGACATCCGGCCGCAGTTGAACGTATCGCAGGCCCGGGCCCCTCGTCAGTCGGGCAGCGGCCTGCCGGCGCTGGGCTCGAGGGTGCGGCACGCAAAATTCGGCGCAGGCACGGTACTCACGGTCGAAGGCCAGGGCGAAAACGCGCGCATCCAGATCAACTTCGAAGAGGCCGGCCCGAAATGGCTGGTAGCCGGCTACGCGACCCTGGAGGCGGAGTAGTCCGCTTGCTGCGGGCCGGCATTTTCAAGAAAATTTCAGGACCGATATCGCGAAGGCGCAAAGACGCTAAGGCAAGACAAGTCCCAGTGGTGTTGTGTGCTTGCGCGAAAAACAAGCCGCTGACGGCATCTTGTTTTTTATCCCGGCTTCCCTGATTTTTTTCTTGGCGCCCTTGCGCCTTCGCGAGAGCTGGTTTGCTTTTGACCCGTTTGCATCATTATCTGGCCAGGCTACTCGACCGGGTAGAAGAACGAAACCATCAGTGTGCCGTTCTGTTTGTCCTCGGCGCGACGGCCCCGGTGGCTGGGCTCGAACCGCCCGACTTTGGTATGCAACTGGCCTGCGCGCCGGGTCGTGATTTCCGCTGCGCGCATCGCGGGCAGTTCATCCTGGCTCAACACCACGTAATGTTCGGCACCGCTCACGGGATGAGACGACACCAGGACGTTGACCGGGTCGGCCGTCCTGTCCATGGGCTGCAGCGATCCGGGACGGTAGTCCTCGGCAAGATCACGTTTCTCCATGTAGGTCGGCGCGTTGAAGCTGCCGAGCATCTGCTCGGCGCGCCGGATCTGTTCTTCGGTCGGACCCATGCTGAACTCATCGCGCGTCTTGTCGCGATCGACGTATCGCTCCAGGTCCGGTTCGTCGTCTTTTTCGTTCATGGTCGGTGCTCCCGATGATTCTCGGCCAACCGCCAACCCGTCCCCCTGTTTGAGTATAGTAACGCGTCTTATTTCCAGGTGCCAACGATTGCCCGACTGGACCAGCGAGACCCTCGAATTCGACCGTCGCCGCCCGCTGGCATTGATTCGGCGCGGTTCCGCCGGCCCCAGAGTGATCGCCCTGCATGGCTGGCTGGACAATGCACTGAGCTTTCAGCCCATGCTCGCCCACTTCGACGGACTGCAGCTGGCCTGCCTTGATTTTCCCGGCCATGGCGAATCCCCGCCGCGCCCAGAAGCGGCCCATTATCATTTCGACGATTACGTGTTCGACGTGCTGGCTGCGGCCGACGCGCTGGGCTGGGATCGCTTTCACCTGCTCGGCCACTCGCTTGGCGGAGCCGTGGCCAGCGTGCTGTCCGCCGGCTGCCCGGAGCGCATCGAGTCGCTGAGCGTGATCGAAGGGCTGGGACCGCTGACCGCGCCGCCCGACAAGACGGCCGAGGGCTGGCGCAAGGCGATTCATGCCAGCCGCGATCGTCCGCGCCGCGTGCACGCCGATCGGTCCGCCGCCATCGACGCCCGCACGCGCAATTCGGATCTTCCCCGCGCTGCTGCCGAGCTTCTGGCCGAGCGTGGGCTCGAGCGGGTCGCCGACGGCTGGCAGTGGCGCCACGACCTGCGCCTGACCTGGCCGTCGACCCAGCGTTATACCGAGCCGCAGGTGCTGGACCTGCTCGGTCACATCGAAGCGCCGGCCATTTGCGTGCTGGCCAGACCGCGCTCGCGGGTGGTGCCGGGCGGCTTTATCGAACGCCGAGCTGCCGCGGTGCCGGACCTTGAATTGCACGAGGTTTCAGGTGGTCATCACTTGCATATGCAGGCGCCGGAGACGGTCGCCCGGTTCGTCAACAAGCACATACAGGAGCATGTCCATGCCGCACAAGCCTGACGCGCCCGAACCCGCCATCGATCCCGCCGATCGCCTGATCTTCGCCCTGGACGTGCCGGATGCCGCGCGCGCCCGGGCGCTGATCGGCGAGCTCGGGGATACGGTAACTTTCTACAAGCTCGGCCTCGAGCTGTTTCTTTCCGGGGCCTACTTCGAGCTGGTCGACGAACTCAAGGCTTCGGGCAAGAAGGTCTTTGCCGACCTCAAGCTGTTCGACGTGCCGGCCACGGTCGGTCGGGCGGTGGCGCAACTGGCTCGGCAGGAGGTGGATTTCCTGACCGTGCACGGGCAGGACGCGATGCTGGCGGCGGCGGCCGAAAACAAGGGCGATACCAGGGTGCTGGCGGTCACCGCGCTGACCAGCCTCGACCAGGGCGATCTCGACGATCTGGGTTTCGACTGCGACGTCGGCGAGCTGGTGCTGTCGCGGGCGCGGCGCGCGCTGAAGCTCGGTTGCGACGGCGTGATCTCGTCCGGGCTGGAAGTGCCGGCGCTGCGCGACGGCGTGGACCCGGCGCTGGTGGTGGTCTGTCCAGGCATTCGCCCGGTGGCCAACGTCGACGACCAGAAGCGCACCATGAGCGTGTCGGAGGCGTTCTCCGTCGGCGCCGATCACATCGTGGTCGGCCGCCCGATTCGCGACGCC
Organism: uncultured Halomonas sp.; assembly: GCA_964476005.1. Classification (GTDB taxonomy): domain Bacteria; phylum Pseudomonadota; class Gammaproteobacteria; order Xanthomonadales; family Wenzhouxiangellaceae. The sequence goes on along the minus strand of CAYYZR010000068.1, from coordinate 9,041 downwards.
GACGACCCCGCGGCCGCTGCTGATGCACTGCAGGCCGAGATTGAATCCATATTTAAACAGTAAAAACAGCATCTTGCACAACTTAACAAAGGTATTGCATTAGGTTAACGAATCAGGTTATTATTTTTATTGGCTCGATCTTCGCTGTGATCGAGCCCTGGTGACAAGAAAGCCCGGAGCGTCGCCATGATCGTTTCGGGAAACACCTCCGGCTTCGGTCGGTTTGCGGGCAGAGCCATGACTGGCTCTGCCTTTTTTAACCCGCCTTGTTCACCAGCCACCTCTGAATAAGTGTCGCAGGTTGAAAAAGCCGCCGGTGGTAAACTCCGGCTCCATTCAGTGGAAGTATCCTCGACCCGAACGCCATGTCTTCGCTGCCTTTTCACCGCCGATTCCCGGGTTACCTGCTGCACTCGCTGAAGCTCAGGTGGGTTTCGCTGTGGCGGGCCGTGCTGCACTGGTGGGTGCGCGCGACCGTGTTGCCGGAGGATCTGGATGAACTCAGGATCGGCGACGGCTCGCCGGTGTTCTACGTACTCGATACCAATGCGTACACATCGCTTCTGATCCTGGAACAGATCTGTCGCGAGCACCGATGGCGGCGCCCGGCCGATGCATTCCAGCACGACGACGTGGACCTTCCGCGCGCATACGGCGCAAGTCGGCGCTACCACGGCCTGTTCGTCCGGCGTCCGATGAAGCGCCGCAATTCGGACATGGTCAAGCAGCTGGTCGCCGCAGTGCACGACGGACGCCTCGAGGACGTTCGCATCGTACCCGTGACCGTGTTGATAGGACGCGCGCCGGACAAGGAACAGTCGATCGCCAAGATCCTGTTCTCCGAGAACTGGGACCTGGGCGGGCGATTCCGGCGATTCCTGACCACCCTGGTCAACGGCCGGGCCACTTTCGTGCAGTTCGGCAGTCCCGTTTCGCTGGCCCGGATGGCGGCCGAAGGCCAAGGAGAGGAAAAGGACCTGCGTCGCATCAGCCGCCTGCTGCGGGTTCATTTCAAGCGCGTGCGCACCGCGGCCATCGGCCCGGACCGGTCGCACCGGCGCACCCTGGTCGACCGGGTCGTGCATTCCGACTCGGTGCGCCAGGCCGTGGCGGCCAAGGCCCGGCGCGACAAGATCGAGATCTACGAGGCCGAGGCCCAGGCCAGAAAATACGCACGCGAAATCGCCGCCGATTACTCGTATTCGTTCATCCGGATCGCCGAGATTCTGCTGAGCTGGTTCTGGAACCGGATCTACCGCGGCATCCAGGTCTTTCACTTCAGCAAGTTTCGCGAAGCGCAGCAGGGACACGAGATCGTCTACGTGCCCTGTCATCGCAGCCATATCGACTACATGCTGCTGTCGTTTCTGCTGTATCGCCGCGGCTTCGTGCCGCCGCATATCGCCGCCGGCATCAACCTGAATCTGCCGATCGTCGGGCGTCTGCTGCGCTACGGCGGTGCGTTCTATCTGCGACGCAGTTTCCGCGCCCAGCCGCTCTACTCGGCGGTGTTCAACGAATACGTTCGCACCATCATCGACAAGGGCGTGGCGCTGGAATATTTCGTCGAAGGCACCCGCTCGCGCACCGGCCGTTCCCTGCCGCCGCGCGCCGGCATGCTTTCGATCACCGTGCGCGCATTCCTGCGCGACCGAAGCCGGCCGTTGATGTTCCAGCCGGTCTACATCGGCTACGAGCGCCTGGCCGAGGGCAGTTCTTACATTTCGGAGCTCTCGGGCAGCCAGAAAAAGACCGAATCCCTGTCGGATTTCCGCAACGTGATCAACATCTTGCGCAAAAACTACGGCCAGGTGTCGGTGAGTTTCGGCGAGCCGATACGGCTCAATCCGCTGCTCGACCAGTACGCCCCGGACTGGGCCGACCAGCCGCCGGATCCACAGGCCAAGCCGGAATGGCTGGTGCCGCTGGTCAACGACCTGGCCCAGCGAATCGTCGTCAACATCAACGCGACAACGCATTGCAACCCGGTCAACCTTCTGGCCGCGGCGCTGCTGGCCACGCGCAAGCAGGCGCTGGACGAGGAAGACCTGGAAGCGATGATCGGCCTGTATCAGCGCTTGATAAGAATGACCGCGTATTCGGATCGGATCACGATTACCGATCTGACGCCGGGACAGGTCATCGAATACGGCCTGGACCTGGGCATCATCCAGCGCCAGGCGCACGCCCTGGGCGACATCATCCACGTCGACCAGAAGAACGCCGTGCTGCTGACCTATTTCCGCAACAACATCTCGCACCTGCTGGCCATGCCGGCCTGGATCGCCTGCTGCTTCCTCAACAACCAGCGCGTGCGCAAGTCACGCGTCAGACGCCTGACCGAAACCATCTACCCGTTCCTGAAAAAGGAACTGTTCCTGCCATGGGAAGCCGAGGATGTGCCGGTGATCATCCAGCGCTGCACCGATGCGCTGGTCCGTCTCGGCCTGCTCGGCATGACCAACGATTATCTCCAGAGAACGCCGGGCGGCTCCGACCAGACCTACTACCTGCGTCTGCTTGGCAACGCCATGCTGCAGACCTTCGAGCGCTACTACATCACCATCGCCGTGCTGGCCAAGAACGGTTCCGGCCGCTTGAGCCGACAACGCCTGGAGAAGCTGTGCATCCAGAGCGCACAGCGCATCTCGCTGCTGCACGAATTCGAGGCGCCGGAGTTTTCCGATCGAACCCTGTTCAAGCAGTTCATCGAATCGCTGCAGGAAATCGATGTGCTCGACCGCAACGAAGAAGGCAATCTGACCTTCGATCGCCGGCTCGAGGTGTTTGCCCGCGATGCCAAGCTGGTCCTGGACAAGGAGGTTCGCCACACCATCATCCAGATCACCCCCCGGGTGCGCGACCTCGAGCCCGAATGAGCGGCGGAATACACTGGCTATCTGTCCGCCGGCGCGGCGGCGACTGTTACAATTCATTGAATGAGAGCCGTTCCTCCAGCACTGCCCGCAACCTCTGCATCGGCCGACAAAGCCACGCTTTCGGCGTCGGACTGGGAACAGGCCGCGCTCGACCTGATCGCCGACAAGGGCGTGTCGGCGTTGGCGGTGGAGCCGCTTGCGCGTCGGCTCGGAATTACCAAGGGCAGTTTCTACTGGCACTTCGCCAGCCGCGACGAACTGCTGGAACAGGCGCTGAAGCGCTGGGAACGGCGCGATTTCGAGCACCTGGCGCGCTCGCTGGATTCGGACCAGCCGGCCGCCGAGCGCCTGGCCGAGTTCATCCTGCGCACCAGCCGCCAGAACCGCAGCCACCAGATCCACGCTGCCCTGTGCGCGGCCAGCGATCACCCGCGCGTCAAGCCATACATCGAGCGGATCACCCAGCGTCGGCTACAGTATTTGACCAAGGCGTTCCGTGAGCTGGGGATGGATGACGACGCGGCGCGTCACCGCGCGCGACTGACCTACACCAGCTACGTGGGCTATATCCAGTTGCAGATTCGCGGCATGGCGCCCGAGCGCGGCAGCGACGAATTCGAGTCCTATGTCAGGCACGCCATGACGACGCTGCTCAATCCGGGTTACTAACGGTCGTCTTCAGCTGACGTCCTTCGAGTCGGCCGATGCTGCGGCCGGTTCGGTGACACGGTCGGTCGGACAGTAGCCAGGCGGCCGGCCCTCGGCGCCGTGATAGTGATGCAGCGCACCGTCGGCGCGCAATCGAATTCGGTAGCCCGGCACCAGCGCCTGGGTGTACATCATGTCGGGTTCCGGGCAACCGAGCGCGCTGTTTGGCCAGGTCACGAATCCAGCGTCGATCACGGTGATTTCCGTCTTATCGATTTCCAGTCGACGGGCAAGATCCTCGCGTGCCTGCGACACGAACGGTTCGAGTTGCGGATCGATACCCATGCTCGGTTCCTCCCTGCCGTCTGGGGCGTCGGGCGCGCCGGTGGGCGCGTCTCCGGTGCATCCGGCAAGAGCCAGCCCGAGAATTGCAGTCAACAGCGTCAAATATCTCATATCGGTTTCAACAGCGCCAGCCAGGCGATCGACAGGAATGCCGCCAGCGCGGCAAGAAACACCAGGACGGCCTTGCCCTGGTGGCGAATGCGGAATGCGGTGATCCCCAGTCCGATGTAGACCAGGATCATCAGCAGTTTGAGCCCGAACCATCCGGCGCTCAGCGGCGAGAGCCCCAGGATCATCCACAGCGCAATGCCCGAGGCCAGCAGCAGCGTATCGATCAGGTGCGGACCGAAGCGCACCAGCGGATGCGCCAGGGGCCTGTTCATGACCAGCCGGATGAAACCGCGCAGCGCGAATCCCAGCCCGCTGATCAGGGCAAGCGCAATGTGCAGCGTCTTGATCAGTTCATAGATGCTCATGTGCAAACTCGGGTGAGCCGGAGATCCTGCGACCGATTCTAACGGAATGCGCGCCGCGCCGGCCGAATCACCAGCCGTGCATTCGGGGCCAGAAACTGCCGGCCGCAAGCTCTCCTCCGACCAGCCAGTAGCCCGCATGCTGGGCGGCGGTGGCGCAGGCATGGTTGGGCAGAATGCGCAGCCGCTGGCCTACCTTGAACCGCTCCGCAGCGATTGGCTCGCCGTCCCGACGGGCCAGGATACCGTGTTCCTGACTGGTGGCCCGGACGATGATGTCGTCCACGACTTCGCCGGATTCGTTGCAGACCAGGCCGTAGCCGCAGTCGACCTTCTGCGACGCTGTTCCACGGTCGCGCGAAAGCGCCATCCAGCCGGCGTCCACCAGCCATTCGCCGGCATTGCCGCGATAACCGATGACTTCCGTGAGCACCGAAAGGGCGATGTCGTCGCTGGCGCAGACGCCGAGACCGGCCATGACCAGGTCCATGAACACGTGGGTGCCGGCGCGAACTTCGGTGACACCTTCGAGATTGCGCACGAAGGTGGCCGTGGGCGTGGATCCGACGCTGACGATAGGCGTCTCGAATCCGGCCACGCGCAGCCGGCCGGCCGCGCTCACGACGGCATCGCGCTCGCGCTCGCCAGCGCGCTCCAGACACCTGGTGTCGCGGCAATCGTAGGAGGCGCCCATATGGGTCATGACGCCCAGCACCCGGCAGCCGGCATCGGTCACCAGGCCGGCGGCTTCGACCAGGCCAGGGTCGTCCGGCCGGAAGCCCCCGCGTTGGCCGTCGGCATCGATCTCCAGCAGCACCGAGAAGGCGCAGTCCAGGCGGGCGGCGGCCTCGCCCAGGCGGCGGGCGGCGGCGGAATTGTCCAGGGTCAGTTTCAGCGCAAGACCGTTGCGGTAGAGTCGGGCAATACGGTCCAGCTTGCCCGGCGCGATGCCCACGGCGTACAACTGGTCGTCGATACCGTGGCCGAAGAAGTACTCGGCTTCGGCCAGCGTGGAAACCGTGATGCCGGGCGAATCCGACCCCATCATGCGGCGCGCGACTTCGATGCTCTTGCAGGTCTTGACGTGCGGCCGCAACGGCGCCCCGAGGTCTTTCAGCCGCGCTTCCAGGGTCTGGATGTTGCGGGTCATGCGATCCACATCGAGCAGGAGGCAGGGCGTGACTGGTTTATCATCAATGACGGTTGAGGACATGCGAATCGGTTGCCGGTTGCTCGGAAAATTGACCTTGGATCAATCATTCTCGCACGGATGCCGGAATGAAATCCGAATCGACAGGAGGATTCAGACTTGAATATCCAGGCACAACTCGACAGCGTCATCGACCGCGTCATCAAAGAGGTCGGCAAACGCATCGTCGTCGGTCTGCCGCTGGGTCTCGGCAAGCCCAACCGCCTGATCAACGCGCTTTACCGGCGGGCCGTGGACGATCCGCAGATCGAGCTGGAGATCGTCACGGCGCTGTCGCTCGATATCCCGGAGCCGGCTCACTGGCTGGAAGCGCGACTGATGGGGCCGATCGTCGAGCGACTGTTTGGCGCCGGCTATCCGCGCCTTGAATACCTTGTGGCGCTCAAGAAACGCACGTTGCCCGACAACGTGCGGGTCACGGAATTCTACTTTCAGTCGGGCGCGGCATTGGGCAATCCGGGCATGCAGCGCCACTATGTATCGTCGAACTATACCCACGTGGCGCGCGACCTGATCGATCGCGGCGTCAACCTGATGTTCCAGCTGGTGGCGCGCGACGACCAGGGCCGGCTGAGCCTGTCATGCAACCCCGACGTGACGCTTGACCTGGTGCGACGCGCGAAAAACCGGCCCGGCTACAGGCTCTACAGCGTTGCACAGGTTCACCCCGACCTGCCGTACATGCAAGGCGACGCCGAAGTGCCGGGCGATTTCTTCGACCAGATCGTCGATTCCGATCCGGGTCAACCGCTGTTCGCCCTGCCGCGCCAGCCGATTTCGATCCAGGATTACGCGGTGGGTTTCCATGCCGGCCGCTTGATTGCCGACGGCGGCACGCTCCAGATCGGGATCGGTTCACTGAGCGACGCGCTGGTCCACAGCCTTGTGCTGCGTCATCGACAAAACGAGACTTATCGCCAGGCGACCGCAGCGCTCGACAGGCCGGCACCCGCCGGCATCGGCGACGAGACGGCGTTCGAGGAAGGGCTGTACGGCGCCAGCGAGATGTTCATGGACGGTTTCATGCATCTCTATACCGCCGGAATTCTCAAGCGCGAAGTATTCGAGGACATTACCGTGATGCGCCGGGCCAACGCCGGCATGAGCGTGGCGGACGCCGGCTCGGGTGCGGTCATGGACGGTGGTTTCTTCCTGGGTTCTCGCCCCTTCTACGATTTCCTGAACGCGCTGGACGAACACGAGCGGCCACGCTTCCGGATGCACGGCGTGGGCCGGATCAACCAGCTCTACGGTGGCCGCGAGGCGCTGGAAATCGAGCAGCGGCGGCACGCCCGATTCGTCAACACCTGCATGATGACGACGCTGACCGGCGCCGCGGTCTCCGACGGGCTGGAAGACTACCAGGTGATCTCCGGCGTCGGCGGCCAGTACAACTTCGTCGCCATGGCCCATGCGATGGACGACGGCCGCTCCGTCCTGATGCTGCGCGCCACGCGCGAGAGCGGCGGCAAGACCTCGTCCAACATCGTCTGGCAATACCCGCACAACACCATTCCGCGTCATCTGCGCGACCTGGTGGTGACCGAGTACGGGGCGGCCGATCTAAGGGGGCGCACCGACGAGGAGTGCATCAAGGCCATGATCCAGATCGCCGACGCCCGTTTCCAGGACGAACTCGCCGAGCAGGCGCAGAAGGCCGGCAAGCTCGATCCGGCCTGGACGGTACCGGCCCGGGCGCGCGACAATACGCCCGAAGCCCTGGAACGCGCGCTGGAACCGTTTGCGTCCGCCGGCGCATTTCCCGACTACCCGTTCGGCAGCGATTTCACGGAGGTCGAGCAGCGCCTGATCCCGGCGCTGCAGAAGCTCAAGGGACTGAGCAAAAGCAAGCTTTCGCTGGCAAAGGCGGCGCTTTCCGGCCGGCCCGCGGATTTTGCCGAAGAGCTGGCCCGGATCGGCCTGGATCAACCCGCCGGCCTGGTCGAGAAGCTTTACGCCAGGATGATCGCCGCTGCGCTTCGAGGCTGATTTTTCACGGCGAGTCGGCACGGCACGTCACTCTGGCGAATCGGGATGGGTCACTGTTCGATAGACATACAGGAGGCATCCAGCGATGTGTCGATTCACGTATTACCTCGGCGACGAGATCACCGTTGCCGAACTGGTCACGCGGCCGGAAAATTCACTGATCCACCAGAGCACGCATGCAAAGGAGCGGCCCGAGCCGCTGAACGGGGACGGCTTCGGCCTGGTCTGGTATATGCCCGATCAACCCGAGCCGGCCCGCTTTCGCTCGCTGACGCCGGCCTGGAACAATGCCAACCTGGCCGAGCTGGCACGGGTGACGCGCAGCCGCTGCATCATGGCCCATGTGCGCGCGGCCACCAGCGGCAAGTTCGACGTGGCCGAGGACAATTGTCACCCGTTTCGCTGCGGTCCGTTCGCGTTCATGCACAACGGCGACATCCCGGCGTTCTCGAAAATTCGCAGGCCGCTGATGGAAAGCCTTTCCGACCGGGGCTTCGCCGTCGTACGCGGCAATACCGACAGCGAGCACATGTTCGCGCTGGCGCTGGAGCACCTGTTCGGCCACGAAGACGACAGCAGTTGCGAACTGCTGGCCGAGGCGCTGCACGAAACCGTCAGCGGCGTGCTGGATCTTCTGGACGAGCATGCCCCGGACACGCACGCCTATCTCAACCTGGTGCTGACCGACGGTAAAAACGCGGCGGCCTGCCGCTTCAGCACCAATCCCGACTACATCGACAGCCTGTACGTCAACGAGGGCTCGCGCTACCGCTGCGAGGAGGACGTCTGCTACATGACCGAGCCCGACGGTTCAACCCGTGCCGTGCTGATCAGCTCCGAGCCGCTCAACCCCGGGCCGCGCTGGAACGCGATTCCGCGCAATCACGTGGCGCTGGTGTCTTCCGATCGTTCCGTTTCGTTTCGTGAGTTGTCGGCCTGTTCGGCAGGCTGATCCGCTGGCGTTCCGTTCCCGTTTTCGGGCGCGAAGTAAAGCACCTGCCATTCCGACTCGGGTTCGAACGGCAACTCTTCCGAGTACAGCCTCGGTCGCCCGTCGGGCGAGACCGCGGCCAGCAACAGCCAGTCGGTGCCGGCCTCGCCGAGCTTGCCGGTGGCCTCCTCCATCGAAAAGGCTTCCGAGATACGGGTGCGCTGGATCACCCAGCCGTCGTCGAGCCGGTCCTGCAGCCACTGATAGCAGCAGTCCTCGCCGAACGCCAGGTGACCTCGCTGGTCGGCGCTCAGCCGACGCGATTCCTTGCTGGCCTCCTCGTCGGTGGGCAGTTGAAACGACTTGTGGCGGCCGAATTCCGGGCCCAGCGCATTGCATACCAGCGCATTGTAGAAATCGTTGGGCGTGGCGCACAGCAGATGCCCGAGGTGGTGGGTTTCCAGCGTTTGCTCGGCGTGCTCGGACAGGATTTCGCCGTAATAGACATCGATGCCCTCCATCCGCGCAGGCTTGAGCCGGCGGTAGACCCCGTCGACCAGCAGCAC
>CAYYZR010000067.1:0-11995 GCA_964476005.1 uncultured Halomonas sp. | reverse complement strand
GCATTTTTGGTTACTTTTTTTGCAACCGAAAAAAGTAACTCGCCCGCAAGCGCGCAGCGCGGGGCGAAATGCAGTCGAAGTTGAAGTCGAATTTGAATTTGAATTTGAGAGGCCGCCCGCACCCGGCCAAGGTGCACGAACCAGCGCGGGGCGAAACCGCCTTCGAATGTGAAGCCGAGCGTCGGTTCGCGCCACAAGCGCACAAAGTTCATTCAAATCCATGCCAACCTGTGTAACCTGTAGCAGGCAATAACAAGAAATACAGGGAGGCCCGACCCGAAGGCAATGGAAAGCGAACTGACACTCACCGGTGACATGCTGCTGGTACTGGCCTTGCTCGGCCTGACCATATTCGCGTTCGTCACCGAGATCGTTCGCATCGACATCGCAGCGGTGTCCATCATGGTGCTTGTCGGCCTGCTTGGTCTCGTCCCAGGGGAGCAACTGTTCGACGGCTTTGCCTCGAACGCCGTCATCGCGGTCATTGCGGTGATGATCATTGGCGCCGGGCTGGATCGCACCGGCGTGATGAATACGGTGTCCTCGAGCATTGTCCGCTACGGCGGCAAGTCGGAAAACCGCATCGTCGCCATGCTGGCTGCATCGGTCGGTCTCATCTCGGCGTTCATGCAGAACACCGGCGCTACGGCCTTGTTTCTGCCCGTGGCCGGACGGGTCTCGAGCCGCCTGGATATCCCGCTGTCGACGCTGCTGATGCCGGTCGGCTTCTGCGCCATCGTCGGCGGCACCATCACCATGGTCGGTTCCTCGCCGCTGATCCTGCTCAACGACCTGATCCTGACGTCGAATCGCTCGCTGCCGCCGGGCGCCGAGGCAATGCGTCCTTTCGGGCTGTTTTCGGTCAGCCCGATCGGGCTGGCGCTGCTTGCCGTCGCACTTGTCTTTCTGTTGACCATGGGCCGAAGGCTGATCCCCCGGACCCACGGCAAGCGGCCGGCCTCGCCGGGCAGAACCAAGAATTATTTCGCCGAGGTCTACGGCATTACCGGCGACGTTTACGAACTGCTCGTGACGGTCGATTCGCCGCTGGTGGGCATGCGCGTGGCCGAGGCCGAGATGCTCGACGGCGCGCCGCTGCTGCTGGCCATACAGAGCACCGATGAGCCGCGACTCGCGCCACCGGCCGATGAGATGATCTGGGTCGGCACCATGCTGGGCGTGATGGGTACGCGCGAACAGGTCGGACGATTCGCGGTGGACAACAAGCTGAGGCTGCAACCCAGGCTGCGCACTTTCGGGACCTTGTTCGATCCTGGTCGCGCCGGGATTTCGGAGGTGGTGATACCGCCGGGCTCCAACCTGATCGGCAAGAGCATAGGCGATGCCCGGTTGAGATCGCGCTTCGGAATTTCGGTGCTGGCGATCAATCGCGGCGAGGACATCGTCCGCGAAGGCTTGCGGGGCGAAGCGCTGCGAATCGGTGATTGCCTGGTCTCGCATTCGTCGTGGCGCGATCTCTCCGCAGTGGCTCGCGACAAGGATTTCATCGTGGCAACCGATGTGCCCAAGGAAGAAGCGCGACCGCAAAAAGTGGCCCATGCGCTGGTGTTTTTCCTGCTCGCCATGGGCTTGATCCTGTTCACCGAGTTCAACCTGTCTGTAGCGTTGCTGACCGGCGCGATCGGCATGGTGCTCACCGGCGTGCTCAGCATGGACGAGGCCTATCAGGCGGTGAGCTGGAAGACGGTGTTTCTGATGGCGAGCCTGATTCCGCTGGGATTCGCGATGGAGGTCACCGGCACCGCGGCGTGGCTGGTGCAGGAAATGCTTGCGCTGGTCGGCAACATCGGCGAAATCTGGATGCAACTCGCGCTCGCGGTACTGGCCACTGTCTTCACGCTGGTCATGTCGAACGTCGGGGCCACGGTGTTGCTGGTGCCCATCGCGATCAACATCGCGCTGGCCACCGACGCCAACCCTGCAATTTACGCGCTGATCATCGCGCTGGGCACGTCAAACGCGTTCATCCTGCCCACCCATCCAGTCAACGCGCTGATCATCGGTCCCGGCGGGTACAAGGTCAAGGATTTCATTCGGGTGGGGCTGCCCATGAGCGTGCTGTTCCTGGTTGCCATGCTGGGCATGGTGAACCTGGTTTATTGATCGTGTCGAGTTTCGAAACGCTGCCATGGCGCGACGACCACGCGGGCAAGCCGCGCCGGGTGGGCGTGGAGATGGAAATGGCCGGCATCGACCCCGAGCGCATCGCAAAGGCAGTCATCGACGTGCTCGGTGGGCAATTTGAATCGGAAAGCGCGTTTTCCGGGACGGTTCGCGATACCGAGCTCGGCGATTTCGGCATCGAGCTTGACGCCGAGGTCCTGACCTCGCGGCGCTACCTCGATTCGCTCAAGGCCGTCGGTATCGAGATCGAACCGGGTCAGCTGCGTGATAATCTGGAGGATGTGCTGTCACGTGTTGCCGGTCTGGTGGTGCCCCACGAACTGGTCTGTCCGCCGGTCACGATCGCCGAGCTGGACAGAATCGACGACATACGTCGGGGGCTTTGTCGGGCCGGCGCCAAGGGAACGCAGTCGTCGGCCCTGTATGCGTTCGGCCTCCAGTTCAATATCGATATCGCCGAGTGCAGCGGTTCTCACCTTGTCTCGGTGCTGCGGGCGTTCTTTCTCCTGTTCCCCGATATTTGCGAACGCGAGCAGATCGATTTTTCGCGCAAGCTCAGCCCATTCGTGCAGCATTTTCCCGAAGATTTCGTGGCTCATGTGCTGAATCCTGACTATGCACCTGATCTGGAGACGCTGATCGATGACTACCTCGAATTCACTCCGACCCGCAACCGTCCGCTGGACATGCTGCCGCTGTTTGCGTGGATCGATCGCGAGCGTGTGATGTCGGCGCCGGTTGAACGGCATCTGATCAAGCCGCGGCCGACCTGGCACTACCGGTTGCCCAACTGCCTGATCGATGATCCCGAGTGGTCGCTGCGAGACCCGTGGCGCGAGTGGGTGCGCATCGAAACGATGGCTGCCGATGCGGATGCCCTTGAGTCGGCGGCCCGGGCGCGGCTGGGTCAATCCAGTCGTTTGCGGCACTGGTGGTCGCAGGTCAGACGAGCGCTGAGGTTGAAGTGATGCGACCCCGACTCGGTGTTACCGGTCCCGACCGCGGCGGTGCGGCCGCGTGGCTTTTTTCCGCGCTGGCGGTCTGGCTGGTCGGCGGACGACCGTTGCGAATCCGCCCGTCGCATAGTCGGACCATCGATGAATTGGATGGGTTGATCATCGGCGGCGGCGCCGACGTGAGCCCGGCGCTTTACGGTGAGTACCGACACCTGCCGATGCGCGAACTGTCGGATCCCGGCGCATTCGGTTGGCGCCGGGCGCTGGGCTTTATTCTGTTTCCGCTACTCTGGCTGATGCGGCGCCTGCTGACGAAAAAGCGCGGCGGCCTTGATCCGGCGCGCGACGAGCTTGAGCACACGCTCATAGGCCAAGCCATCGAGCGCCGGCTGCCGATGCTGGGCATTTGTCGCGGCATGCAGTTGATCAACGTATCCCTGGGCGGCACGTTGCACCAGTCGCTGGAGGGCTTCTACGACGAATACCCGGCCATCCGGTCGGTTTTGCCGCGCAAGCGCGTCGAATTGAAACCGGGCTCCCGGCTGCAGGAGATCGTCGGCAAGCAGCATGCGCAGGTCAACGCGCTTCACCGCCAGGCCATAGACCGCCTGGGCCACGGCCTGGAAGCCGTCGCGCGCGAACCCAACGGCGTCCTCCAGGGCTTCGAGGCTACAGGTGATCGCTGGCTGATCGGCGTGCAATGGCATCCGGAGTACCTCCCCCAGCGTCCCGACCAGCGCGCGCTTTTCGCGGCGCTGGTCAAACAGGCGGGCCGGGGCCGGGCCCGATGAGCGAATATTCCGCCCCAGACTTATCCCCGGAAGATTTCGTCGCCGCGAGCGCCTACGCGCGCGAAGTGCTGCGTTGCTGGCGGCTGAATGCCGGTTGGCTGGCCGACGATGCCCGAGCCGATGATCCGGAACTGCCGATTGAATCCCGCCTGCGTCGCTATCGTCAGCTGGAAGCCCTACGCATCCAGTGGCTGGAGGTCCAGGGACGGCACGACGTGGAACAGACCGGCAAGCTTCTGTCCACGCTGGCCTGTGAGTGCCTCGAGCAGGCGCTGGCGCAGGCCGAGGACGTCGTCGTCCAGCGCCATGGCAGGCTGAATGCCCCGCCAGGCGGCCCCGCTCGGCTCGCGGTGCTGGCGCTGGGCAAGCTCGGCGGCGACGAACTGAACTTCAACTCTGATCTCGACCTGGTGTTCTGCCACGGGGCGTCGGGTCAGAGTGACGGACGCAGGCCGCTGGAGCCGCGCGACTACTTCAGCCGCGTGGTGCGCGAGCTATCCCGATTGATGGAGGAAGTCACCAGCAATGGGCGTGTCTGGATCGTCGACACTCGGCTGCGGCCTTTCGGTCAGGCCGGCGCCATGGTCTGGTCGATTGATGCCATGGAGCAGTACTTCATCAACGAAGGTCGGGCTTGGGAGCGATATGCCTGGCTCAAGGCGCGCCCGGTCGCCGGTGATCTCGGGCTGGGCCGCGAGCTGCTGGCACGCATCAGTCCCTTCGTCTTCCGGCGCTACCTTGATTACGGGCTGTTCGACAGCCTGCGCGCGCTGCATGGCGAAATCGAGACGCGCTCCTACCGCGAGGAGTTGCAGGACGATATCAAGCGCGGCCCGGGTGGAATCCGGGAACTCGAGTTTCTGGTGCAAAGCCTGCAGCTGCTGCGCGGCGGGCGCGAATCGACTTTGCGGACGTCCGGCTTCCTGCCTGCGCTGCGCGCCGCGCGGGATGCCGGCGTCATCGACCAGGCGCAGGCCGAGTCTGTGGACGAGAACTACAGGTTCCTGCGTGCGCTGGAAAATCGCCTGCAGGTGGTCACCGGTCGCCAGACCCACGAATTGCCGACCGATACTGCGCAGCGCGAAAGCCTTGCGGTGCTGATGGCGCAGGCCGGATGGGATGAGCTTGCCGAGCGGATAGAATCGGTGCGCCAGCGCGTTCGGGAATCGTTTCGCAAGCGCTTCGGCGGTCCCGAACAACGCGCCGCGCCGTCGCAGTTGCTTTGGCCGCCGTCGCCGGAGCTGCCGTCGCGGCTCGACGAGGCGGGATTCGAGGACGCCGCAGCCGCAGCCGATGCACTCGAGCGACTCCACGGCCGGCTCGCGCGCCGACCGCTGTCGGCGGAGGGTCGGCGGCGGTTGGACCGCCTGATGCCGGAGCTGCTCGACGAGGTCCTGCAACACAGTCCGCCGGATACCGGATTTCCGGATCTCCTGGCGCTGATCGAGACGATCGCACGCCGCTCGGCGTACCTGGCGCTGCTGCACGAGCGGCCGCAAACGCTGGCCCGGTGCGTGCGCGTTTACCGCGGCTCGGCGCGCCTGGCCGAGTGGATTACCGCAAGCCCGCAATTGCTGGATGATTTGCTGGCGCCGGAGAAAAGTCCGGACCTGCCGCGCCTGCCGCCGGTTCAGCCCGACGACGTGGAGAACAGCCTCAACGGACTGGCACGCTACCGGCAGGCCGGCTTCGTCCGCACCGCGCTCGGTCAGCTCGATGGAACGCTGGGCCGACCGGAAGCGAGGGTCCGACTGACGCGACTGGCCGAATCCGTGCTGACGCGAATGGCCGAATTGTTCCTGCCCGAAGACGACCCGCCGGCGGTGATCGGCTACGGCAATCTCGGGGCATCCGAACTTCACTACAGTTCCGACCTGGATCTGGTTTTCCTGCACGAGCGCGGCGAAGCCCCGGTGCGGGCGGTGCAGCGAATGATCAACGCCATGCAGTTGACGATGCCGGGGGGCAAACTTTACCCGATCGACACCCGGCTGAGGCCCAACGGCAACGCGGGGATGCTTGTTTCCACGCTCGAGAGCTTTGCCGATTATCAGGAGCGACACGCCTGGACCTGGGAGCACCAGGCCCTTATTCGGGCTCGATGTGTTTTCGGCAGCGATGAGTTCACAAGAAATTTCGACGCGCTGCGTGGCCGGGTACTGGCACGCCCACGCGACGCCGTCGAGGTGCAGCGTTCCTTGGCCGACATGCGCCGCCGCCAGCTCGAACAGCGCTCGGAGCGGCCGGAGAAACGGTTGCTGGGCGATATCCAGTTCATCGCCGAACTGGGTGTGTTGCTGAACGCGGCCGAAGCCACCGAATTGATCGAGGCCCGCGCGACCATTGATCAACTGAAACGCCTGGCAGCGCTCGGCTGGTTGCAGCGCGACACGGCCGAGCACCTGGAAGACGCGTTCAATCGCGCCGCAGCGCTGCGCGACCGGATCTTTCTCGAGCGCAATTGCAGGGACGAATTGCCCGAATCCGCGCGCGAGATCGTGACCCGGGCCTGGCGAGATGCCTTCGGCGAGCCGGCGTGAGCGCTTTTGTGCCCGTCCTTCGAGTGCGCCCACTGGCGCGGCTTCCGAGCGCTAAAATAAACGCTTTCATCTACGGCTGGTCTGTCCGTGAACGAATCTCCCGAAAATTCTCCCGACACCCACGCGCCGACAAAGCCGGCGAATACCGAATGTCTCTACAAGATCACGCGCGCCGAGCTCCCGCTGAGCTGTCCTACGCCGGAAATGGAACTCTGGAACTCGCATCCCCGCGTTTACCTGCCGATCGAGAAGACCGGTTCGGCACTGTGTCCGTATTGCGGTGCCCGGTTCGAGCTTGAGGACTGACTCTACCGACGCCACGGTTCCGGTTCCGCGCAGCAGCGCGGTGGTGCCTGCCTCGAGCTGGCTTGGCCGAACCGCCGCGCTGATTCTTTTTGCAGGCCTGGCGCTTGGCCTGGTCGTGCCGAAGGTCGCCGGAGCCGCTTTCCTGCTTATCGCGCTGCTGGGAATAATCTGGCTTGAACCCGGGCTGGCGCGTCGGCGCTGGGAGCTTGACGCGCATGAGCGACTGCTGACACTCTCGGTCGTCGGTTTCGTGGGCGTCTGGCTGATGTCCTGGGTTTTGCACGGTATCCATCCGGTTGGCTGGGACGATGTGGGGCGCATTCTGCGTTTACTGTTGATCGTTCCGGCGTATCTTTTTCTGGTGCGGGTCGACGGTCTGGAGCGCGGGTGGTGGACCGGTCTGGCGGCCGGCACGATGATTGCAGGAGGCTACGCGATCGGCTTTGCTTTCGCCGGAGAGCCAGGCGAATGGGCCGAAAGGGTTGGCGGCCCGACCAATCCGATCTACTTCGGTGGCGTCGTGCTCGCATTTTCGCTGATGCTGCTGCCGCGAATCGCCGATCGCAGCCTGGCTGTTCCGAAACGAATAATCATGGTTCTCGCCGTCACGTTCGGCCTGACCGCCAGCGCGCTGTCAGGATCGCGCGGCGCCTGGCTTGCGCTGGCGCCGCTGCTCGTGCTGTATCTGCTGACACTGGGGACCCGCCAGACGCCGCTCTGGCGGTTCGGCGTACCGCTGGCAATTCTGGTATTCGCGGCCGTTCTTTCGCTGTTGCCGGGCATTCCGCTTGGACAGCGGGTGGTCGAGGCCGTCGACGCCTTTTCCTCCAATGCCGAAGAGATTGCCCGCACCGATACCCTGGCCATTCGCTGGGCGCTTTGGCAGCTTTCGCTGGAGCAGTTGCGCGACGGCTGGCTGCTCGGGCTCGGGCCTGGTGGGTTTCGCGCGGCGCTGGAGCATGCCGTGGCGCAAGGCGCCCTGCCGTCCTGGTTTCTTGAATATCATCACCCCCATAATCAGTATCTTTCAGCGCTGTTGATTGCCGGTTTGCCGGGGCTGATCAGCCTTCTGCTGTTATTCGGCATCCCTTTGCAGCGCTTTGCATCGCTGTGGCGCACCGGTCTGGAACGCACGCGTCTGGTCGGCTGGAGCGGATTGGCGGCGGTTTCGATCCTGGCCGTGATGGCCTTGAGTGAATCGATCTTTCAACGTAACAGCGGAATCATCTGGTTCGCGTTGCTGGTTGCCGCGGCCAACGCCCTGGTGCGGGTGCGCCAGCGCAGCGAAATCCGGTCGGCGTCTGCCGGCCGCCGCCATCCGCTCAGCATCATCATGATCTGCCGCAACGAGGCCGACCGCATCGACGACTCGCTGGCCTCGGTTGCCGGATGGGCCGATGAAATCATCGTGCTCGATTCCGGCAGCACCGACAACACGGTCGAAATCTGCCGCCGCCATACCGATCGCGTCGAAGTCACCGACTGGCCCGGCTTCGGGCCTCAGAAGCAGCGCGCGCTCGATCGTGCAACCGGGGACTGGGTGCTCAGCCTCGATGCCGACGAAGTCGTCAGTGAAGAACTCAAGTGCGAGATTGACCTGATCCTGTCAAGGCGGCAACCGCATTACACCGGGTACCGTATCCCGTGGCTGACCATTGCGTTCGGTCGGCAATTGCACTTCGGTCACTGGGCGCGCGCGCCACTCCGGCTTTTTGAGCGTGGTGCGGCGCAATTCACCAATGCCCCCGTACATGAAAAGCTCGTCATGACCGACGCGCGACGCAGCGGTCGGCTCGAGGGCGAGTTGCATCACCACGTATTCCGCAACGAAAGGCATGCGCGCGAAAAACTCGGCGGCTACGCCCGGCTCCAGGCAGCCGAGCGCCACGCTGCGGGCGCTCGTGCATCCCGAGCTGGGGCATACCTGCGTGCCGCGTTCAACTGGCTGGACAATTTCGTGTTCCGCGGCGCGTTCCTCGACGGCCGAGGCGGGTGGAAGATGAGCGCACTTCAGGCGGCGTACACGCGTGACAAGTACCTTGAACTGGCCCGGCTGTCGCGCGAAGGTCGATCATAGTTACGTAGTTGAATCAGTTTTGTAGCCTGGATAAGCGCGCAGCGCGCATTCGGAGTCGGGCCACATCGGCGTACCAAGGAACCCAGGGCATAGTCAAACCAGCTCTCGCGAAGCCGCGAACGCGCTAAGGAAAGGCTATTAGTAAGAACCTGCTGTGTAGAACAAAACCCATGAAAGTCGGGTTCGAACCTTTCTTCGATTTTTTCTTGGCGGCTTCGCGGCTTCGTTAGAGCTGTTTTGCCGTTTTTCAAGAGCGCGAGGAGCGGCTGGCAGTCAGGTTGGGTGCGAGACAGGCTCAGCGATAGGGGTCGGGCTGGCCTTCGGGGCGGGTCTTGAAGCGGCGGTGCAGCCACCAGTAGGTTGCCGGCACGGCCCGCACATGGCGTTCCAACATGGCATTGAAGCGGGTCAGGTCGGCGATCGGGTCATCTGATGGAAACGGATCCAGTGCAGGTTCCAGAATGACCGAGATGCGACCGACGACCGGGTCCTTGTGCGGGATCATGGGCACCACGCGTGCGTTTCCCAGGCGCGCCAGTTCCAGCATGCCTGTGGCGGTCGCCGTCGGCATGCCGAAGAACGGCGCGAATTGGCTGCGCGCCGGACCCAGGTCCTGGTCGGGCGCGTACCAGAGTACGCCTCCGTCGCGCAGATGGCGCACCATGGCGCGCAGGTTCTTGCGCGGGATCATCGCCTCGGCGTAGCGCGAGCGTCCGCGAATCTGGAGATCTTCCAGCACCGGGTTGCCGATCGGGCGGTAGATGGCCTGAGCCCGAACCTGCTCGCCGAACAGCCGTGCGGCCACTTCCAGGCAGGTGAAGTGCCCGGTCAGCAGCATCACGCCCCGGCCGTCGGTCCGCGCCTGTTCCAGATGCTCCAGGCCCACCACTTTACCCGTTTCCGAATCGAGCCTGCCGGGATGATGCCAGGCAAAACCGATCTCGCCGACGGATTCGGCCAGGTTGCGGAAATGATCGCGCGCCAGACGCTGTCGTTCACGATCGTCGAGTTCGGGAAAGCACATTTCGAGATTGCGTCGAACGATGGCCGATCGCCGCCGCATCAGCAGGCGCATCGGCCCGGCCAGCCATCGGGTTGTGCGCTGGGCTCGATTCAGCGGCATCCGGCCGATCCACTTGAGCGGCGCCAGCGCGGCGCGTGTCAAGGTTTGAGTGAACAGGGCCATTTGGATTGATAACTTCCTGATCGGGGGGCTTTCTTTTCGAAAATAGGAATTCAAGCCGCAGATTAACGCGGATTCAAAAGCGTATAACCACGAAGGGCACGAAGGACACGAAAAAAGAATACGTCCCCCGGAATCGCCAAGCAGATAATACGTCATCCCGGAATCGCCGCCAGGCGATATCCGGGATCTCGAGACGATGCCGTGATCTCGGGTTGTGCGCCCAAAAAACTCCGCCGGGCGAGTTCGTGCGACTTGAGGTCGCTTCGCCCGGTTGGTCGTTGCTATTCCTTGATCCCTTCGTGCCCTTCGTGGTTCATGCGTTTGCATTGATCCGTGAATATCCGCGTCAATCCGCGGCCAAGTCCGCTTTTTCTCCAGCCCAAGGGTTGTCCGGCCGCTCCCTGGGATATGCTTGCAGCGATGATTTCACCGTGGCTTGGAGTTTACCGTCTGGCGACCGGCGTGCTTGCGCCGTTCGCTGCTCGCCGGCTGGCGCGAGCGGCCGGCGACGAGCCGGAAATGCTGGCCCGGCAGCCCGAGCGCCGTGGACACGTACCCGATGCCGGCGGCGAACTGTGGATTCACACCGCTTCGGTCGGCGAACTCAACGCCGCCGAGCCGCTGGTGCGCGCATTGGGCGCTCAAGGTCATCGTCTCGTGCTGACCACGCTTACTCATACAGCCGCCAAACAAGCGCTTCGACGGTTCGCGGAGTGCAATTCTGTGCGCCATCTTTTCGCACCGCTGGACACCGTTGCCTGCGTCACCCGCTGGCTGGATCATACCCGGCCGCGGGCGCTGCTTCTGGTCGAGACCGAGATCTGGCCGATCATGCTGGACCATTGCCGCCGACGTTCGATTCCGGTGGCTGTGGTCAATGCGCGCATATCGGGTCGCGCCATGCGTCGCTATCAGCGCTTTGCCGGCCTGTTTCGCCACGCGCTGGCCGCGGTCGAGCCGGTGCTCTGCCAGGACGATGCCAGCCGGCTTCGGTTCAACGCCCTGGGCGTTGGCGATGGGCGCATCACGGTGACCGGCAACCTGAAATTCGACGTTGATTCACCCGCTCCCCCGAGCGACGAATTGCTTGGCTGGCAGCAATCCTGGGCCGGCCGACCGGCCTGGGTGGCTGGTAGCACCCACGCCGGTGAGGAAGGCATTGTCGCCAGGGCCCATCGGCAGTTGCTCGAGCAGTACCCCGACGCGCTCGTGCTGGTGGTGCCGCGCCACCCGGAGCGTGGCCAGGCGGCTTTCGATGCGTGCAAGCGTGCTGGTCTGGGTGCCTGCATGATCGACGACTGGCCAGGTTGCGCCGCCCAGGCCGAAGGTGCAGCGAGACGCATCCAGGCCATCGTGGTCGACCGGATGGGCGTGTTGAACGGCCTGTACCGGCTTGTCGACGCCTGCATGGTCTGCGGCAGCCTGATCGAGGGAACGGGCGGGCACAACCTGATCGAGCCGGCATTGACCGGCAAGCCGGTCCTGACCGGCGCGCACACCGCCGATCAGCAAGCCGCGGCGGATGGTCTCGAAGCGGCGAATGGTCTGGTGCGGGTGGAGTCGGAAATCGATCTGGCCGAACAACTCGGGAAAATTCTCGGCGACCCCGAGTTCGCCCGAACGCTGGCCGGCAATGCGAACGCCTTCGTCAGATCACAACGCGGCGCGCTGGATCGAACGCTGGCGGCGCTGGAACCGTGGCTGGCCGAACATGCCAACAACCCCACCAGCTAACCAGTCAACTATTTAATTAATTACTAGCCGGCGGGGTGGGCCGGGTTGTTCAGCCGACCCCTACCCTCGCTCCGGTCCTTCCAGCAGCTGGTTGGCGCGCTCCAGATCTTCCGGCGAAATGGTGCCGGCTGCGCGCCTCAATCCGAGACGATCCAGAATCAACTGGTGGCGCGCCTGGGAATAATCGCGCTGGGCCTGGAAGAAACGCTGTTCGGCCAGCAGCACGTCGACGATGGTGCGGGTGCCGACTTCGAATCCGG
>CAYYZR010000066.1:0-12130 GCA_964476005.1 uncultured Halomonas sp. | reverse complement strand
TGTAATTATTGGTTGCGGGGGCAGGATTTGAACCTACGACCTTCAGGTTATGAGACGGACGCCCATCTGGAGCGACCCTTCTTAAAAGATCTTCTTATTCATCCGCTCAACTACAGAAATGGTGTGCTGTTCGCTCATATGAGCGTAGCGTTTCACCATTTGCAGCGTCTTATGCCCCAGAATCTCAGCAATTTCAGCTAACGTTGCGCCATTCATAGCCAAATAACTCGCCGCAGTATGCCGCAAGTCGTGAAACGTGAAATCTCGTATCTCGGCTTTTTCAATCGCCCAAAGCCAGGACCGCTTGATGTCCACTGGCTTTTTGCCGTCAGGACGAGGAAAGACATAATCAGTATCACGACACTTCTCTAACTTTAGATCTTGGACAAGATCGTAGGCCTTCCCAACCAGAGGAAGAGCGCGTCTCTCACCGTTCTTGGTATTTTCTAACCTGATGACATTTCTTTCGAAATCAATTTGACGCCACTCCAATGTCAATATCTCGTTTTTACGTGCCCCTGTTGAGAGAGCCACCACTACAATGGTATAGAGAATCGGATTAGGACATTGCTCGCAGGCCTCCAGCAACCGCTCCCTTTCATCATCGGAGAGGAAGCGAGCTCGGCCTCGTGGCTCGGCCGGCTTCGCCACTTTTTTGACTGGATTAACTTCAAGCCAGCCCCATTCATTGATAGCTGTAGAATAAACAACCGACAGGCTAGCCATATATCTAGCAACCGTAGCTGGACCCTTGGTTTTTTTTGGCGCACCATTATCATCTAGTAGTGGTCTTCCATTAGAGTCACAGGTTGGCTCATTGAGCAGCAGGTTCCGACAGTGTGAAATCTCTTTAGACGTAACTTTCAAAAGCAGGTAGTTACCGAGCTTCTGCTTCCACCAGTTCAAATGCAGCGTTACAGCCTGCTGAGACTGCTTTCGTGTATGCCTAACTGGAACAATTTCGGCCAGGTAGTCATCAACCATTTTTGCAAAGGTGATCGCCTTTTTATCCGAGGATAAATAATGCCTGTTTTCTTCAATAGCGGATTCAACTGAGCGTTCCCAACGCTTAGCATCAGTCAACCGCTTAAATGTCGCAGTCTGCGTGGGCGAACCTTTCTTTCTGATGACGACCTTATATCTTATGTCACCATTTTTTGTTTGACGTTTCGTTATTTCTGCCAATAATCAACACCATAAAAGTTTCTCTTCTATAACTCTTATGGCATTTAACTCCAGTGTGAGCAAGCAAAAAACGCACATAAAATGGTGTAGAAATGGTGTAATAAGCAATAATTATGGACATACTTTATGGTAGTCACCGGGAATTGGCATTATGCTAAATAGTTGAAATCATTAACAACAGCAATCACCATCTTCTGCAGTAATGGTAGGGGAATGACTGTTAATCATTGGGTCGCAGGTTCGAGTCCTGCCATCGGAGCCAAATTTCGAAGCATCACATATAAAATGGTGTAGAAATGGTGTAACGGGCTTTTCCCGTTACACCATTTTTTATGTCATCAAACTCGTGGTCATTGGCAGTGTTCCAGTCCATAAGATAATTGGTAGATGCATATATCAATTATGAGAAACAAACTATGGGAACGAGCTACTTTGAGGAACACTGCTTTTCGGTAAAAGAAATCGTTGTAAGATATTCCGCTTTCAGCGAATCAACGATCCGCTGGTGGATTTTCCAAGCCGATATTCCATGACCTGCGCCACAGTGCCGCCAGCTACGGCCATGAATGGCGCAAGCCAACTGGAGATTGCCGAAGTGCTGGGCGGGCCACAAGACGCTCCAGATGGTGAAAAGCTACTCCCACCTGTCAGAGGACCACACCCGAAGCGTGGTGGAGAAAATGGCCGGGAAGATCTTCGAGCCGGAGGACTAGGAGGCAAGAACCGCCTCCCTAGGCCCCTGAATTTTCGATATTTTCAGCGATTTGCGCTGGCGCCAGCAATAGGCTAAAATTTTCCTGTCCGAACTTTTCTCTTTTTTCTTTTCTTTTTTTGGAAAAAGCGAGGGCAAAAGGCTGATCGACTACAAAGATCTCCGGACCGTAAAACAGCTGGCAGACGAGGCGCCGTTTGTGACCGAGAGTAAGATCAGGTGGTGGATTTTCCACGCAGAAAGCAACGGATTTGACGCTGCGATGATCAAAATCGGGGGGCGGGTTTACATCGATAAAGCCGCCTTCAACAAATGGCTTGAAAGCCACCGCGTGGCCGCCTAAAAACAGCATCGCTGTTTAGACCAAAGTCCTTCGGACACTAAAACCCCGCCTTCGGGCGGGGTTTTCTTAGTTATACATTCTGCTCAGCATCGACTTGACGTAGTTGCTCCCACTATCTTTCATGAAAAAGACGTGCATTTCTTCAAGCTCGTCAATGGTCTTACCCCAATTCAATTTCCCAAATCTGGTTGGAGTTACGATAAAGCTATTCAAAACTACGTCCTCACTGGCCAATCGTTCTTGGATGTCCTTGATTACTCGATAGAACTCTATCTTTTTATGGCCAGGGCCCTCATGCTGGAGGCCATGCGGCTCAACAAAACCAAGATGCTGCTTGCCATCCTTTACCAGCCAGAGAAGAAAGTCTGGATAGAAATTGCCAGCCTCAAAGAAGCCTACGCCTCTACCACGGCTCTCGTTTCGGAGCAGAAAGAGATCTACGCCGTCTCTATGAAGCTTTTCTTTCTCAGCTTCAACGTATTCACGGAGGTCATCAAGAAATTGAAATTCACTCTCGTTTAATGAAACCGGGGCGATCTGAATTTTACTGCCTTTGGCAACATGCAGAACGGGCTCGTATAAGTGGGTTCCGAAAAGACAGGCCCTCAAATCCCCGGCTTTGAGAATGCCAGCCTTCCGTGCGGTAATTTCCTTTGTCAGACTTTGAATATCATTGATTAGTGCAGCTTCGCTGGCATCGACGATTAGCTGATACTCATCAGTATCTGGAAGACTGCCGTCTCCAGGCTCAATCTCGCGCAATTCAAGACGAGGCTCTATGAAGGCTGCCTTGCGAAAGTTGTAGTATTCCTCCACAAATTTCTGCATCAGCTCAGCGGCCATCTCCTGCCAGAGCGCAACGTTTGAAAACTCGGAGAAGCCCATCTTTCCCGACGGAACCACAACCGTGTACCAGGTGCGATCAGATAAGAGATCTTTGATCATTGGTTGAGAGATATTCAAATTATGCCAAGTCCGCTCGCGCTTAAATTTCTCGAGGCGAAAGAACAACTCATCGTAGTCCAAAAAGCTTAGATGAGCGTCATCAAATACCGTGGCCTCTTTGTATCCGAGCGTTGTCCCCTTTTTTGACTCAAGAGACTGTATTCTCGGATACCAATCGATCGTCACACCCTTCTGCCGAATTTTATCTGGCACCATCGACAGCGCAGGAACTGCGCCGTCGCGCTTAAAATCATACTCCCTACCATCGGTTCGCTTCTTGCGAGGACGCAGCATCTTGAGACGCTGGCCGAAGTCGTAAGTGACCGTCAACGGAACGGTGAAGACCTGCTTTTGATCGTTTCGGGGCAGCTCTTCCTCTTCAAGGAACTTGCGGAAGCGCTCCATAAAGTCAGCTTCAATTCCAAAGACGTTCAGCGTCTCCACGTACTGAATGAGCTCCGGTTGATGAGTGGGCGTCGCAAATCCGCTACGCTGGAGCGACCAATCGTATCCCTTGAGGCGCACACCACGCCCGAAAAGTTGGATGATCTGAGCCCCTTCGCTCTTGCCTACATGCATCAGGCCGAGCGTACTCACACGCCAGCAGTCCCAGCCTTCGACAAAGCGTTTTGAACCAATGAGAAGGTTCACCGAAGAACTGGACTTGTTGATGTGCCCAAACATCGTTTCCGCAAATTCGGATTCCAGCACCGCCACGTTTTCGAATTCTTGGTCAGCAATGTGGCTTGCGAGCCCAGACGCGTCGCCAACGTTGATAAGGCCGAACGGCTCTTCAGCCTGCCCGACGCGCAGCATAATTTCATTGTCGTCACCCTTGATCCGAGCAATCGACAATTCTCCCCCAGCTTTGTTCTGAAACAGCTTGTCCAAAATGTCGCGGAACAGGTCAGCTGCCTCCAAGCCCTCGCGATGCATAAGCTGCTGGAGATAGACGAAGCCGCCCGCAAAAATGTCGCCGCCGTTTTCGTCGAGCAGACCAGTCTGATCTGCATTTCCTGTTAGGATGCGATTGATCTCAGCAGCCGAAGACGCTTCGTTCTTCAGAAATTTCGCGATGAAGGCGAGGATCTTGCCGACATCGGAAACAGTTGCCTTTTCGACTTTCGATCCGGTCGCCTTGGTGACACTTGAGCCGACGAAGACCCAGAGCGGCTTCTCAATGTTATAGGGCGCATAGATGGCCTGATTATCCTCGTAGAGCTTCAGCTGCTGATAGAAACTCAACAGGCAAGCCGTCAGGTAGGAGAATTCTAGCTCGGCAAATGTGCGAGGCAGGTTGAAGATGCGGTAGTCCTTGCCGTAACCATCCTCATAGAAATAGCGGTAGGAGTAGTCGAACAGGATCGTCTTGGCATACGAAGCTTCAATGTCAGGGCGTTTGGCGGCCGAGACAGCCTCCTTCAGCGTCGCTGAATACTCGAAAACAAAGCCCTTTTCGGAAAGCCGCGCTCGGTTTGCGAACCAGCCTCGTTCGTCCTGGCTACCCATGCCACGATGCGCCTCATCAACGAGCAGAAGGTTCTGGTCGCCAAGGTTTCGTGTTGCGATAACGTTGGGGCCGTCCGTATCACCCAGCTTGGTGACTTCGGTGTAGTCCACTTGTCGAAGGCCGTTCTTGCCAGACGAAAGCAGATCGCCGGTATCGGTTAGAAGTCGCGATGCGGAGATATTGCTCCCTCGCATCTCTCCGGCGTGCTGGAGCGATAGCCCCTCGTTCGGTGTGATGAGGACGGTGCGGGTTAGGTCATGCTTGAAGCTCGACTTCGAAGCATAGTGCCTGAATTGCAGGAAATTGACGTGCATGAGCAGCGTCTTCCCAGAACCCGTGGCGTTCTGAAGGCATAGCTTGTTTAGGTCGGCGAGCTCGTAGGGTGTGATCCCCGTCTCATATCCCGCGTCGGTCCAGTATTTGTTGAAGTCGGCGACATAGGCGTTGAGCGAGTCCAGCAACGCATCGCGATCCGTGAAAAAACGGTCGAGATAAATTTCGGCAAACAGCAACGAGAGCCATTGATAATACTTCCACACGATCGGGCGATCACGCTTCTCGTTGATGGCAAGCGTGTGGCTTACGATGTTGTGCTCATAGCGTAGCAGGTCTGCCTGCGTGATCTGCGCGGTATCCTGTAGATGCAGGTCAAGCGCCTTGTAGAAGTGATGCAGGTTTTCCGGCGTCATGCCTTCCGGCGCATCCTTTACCGTCTTCGCCAACGGCTGAATGGGGCGCAAAGTGTGCTTTCCGTCCTTATGGTCTTTCAAAGGATCAAAGCCGAAGAGGCTCACAATCCATTGGTTGAGAACCAGTTTGTGCCCGAAGGGCAGTTGCTTGGGCTTTGCGCCCTTCTTTCGTCCTGCCATCGATTAACCCTCCACGTCCCACATTGCCTGATGGAACGCTTCCTCGATGAGGCGGACTTTCCACGTTTCCTCTTCCTGACGCAGGTTGGGCAAATTGTTCGAACCGTTGACGTAGATCGTGTCGAACTCCGTATCCTGGGCTGAGAGGCGGTACTTCCTGAACCACTCGTCCAGCATCAAGTTGTCCTGCTCAAGGTCGCCCGTCAGCTTGCGCCAAACGACAAGAGCGCGCTCACGATCGCTTTGGTCGCCGGGTGTGCGAAGCGTATATCCTTCAATCTTGCGGAAGCGCCATGCACCGTCCTCAGTTTCCTTCAAACTTCCGTCGACTATTAAGCGGGTGCTCGTGTCGCCCGGAAGTTCGGCATCCTCTTCTCGCTTGAACGCGGCATCATAGCCACGCCAACGGTCTATGTGCTCGACATGCAGACCGATCAGCCAGTTGAAAGTCTCGACAAGGTCAACGGGTTTCTCGATATACTCATCCGAGCCGGGCGTCTTAATTTTCATCTTGTAGCCGGTCGGGTTGTCAAACCATTCGATGTTTAGGAGCGACGGACTGTCCTTGGTTTCGAAATCGAGCCAGTAGCGGAGCATGAATTCGCGGCCGAACTCACCCTCCATTTCGGGCAGGGGCCTTGAGTCGTCCAATGCCAAATTGTTCAAAGCATCTTCATAGGTTTCTAGTCGAATGTATTTTATCGCTTGGCTGATTCCGTCACGAGCAAGGGGCTTGCCATTCTTCCAATCAGATGAATACAGCGCCTTAAGTGCGCGAGGCAGAGTAACTTTGTCGAAGTAGTCTCCCATTTCAACAATAGTGTATTTCCATGAAGCTTCATCATGGTGCCGCAACACATCGATTACTGCATGCGCGGTCGTACCTGAACCACCAAAATAATCTAAGACGTGCGAGCGCAAATTCCCGTAAGTCTGCATCCAAAGACCATCGACCATTGTATACAACGACTTCGGGTAATCGAATTCACTCCCAAGCCCCATGGCATTGAGAAGGTTTGTTCCATTAGTACCAGCGTTATATCGCTTATCAGTCCAATTACTGAAGAGCGTTTCCCGTTTCCCCGTATGGTCAATTGCTTGGTAAACTGTGCCGGACTCAGAGGCGAAAAGTTCTCCATTTTCAGCGCGGCGCTTTCCAGTCTCGTAACTGGAGCGCCAAACCCGCTCCTCGCCTCGCGAATTTATGGGATAAATCCTGACTAGACCGTGCGGCGTGCGTTCAGTAGGATACGTACCATCGAGTGGCACGGGCTCTTCGGCGCCAACGATCTCTCTAGTTTCCGGATTTTGGAGTAGCGCGTAGAAGCTCTTCCAGCGGCCGTATCGAAAGTTGTTCTCTGCTGAGCCACTGCGCATGAAGCTCCGGTCTTCTGTGTCATCTTCCTTTGGCGCTCCTAGATACTGTGGGGCTGTAGCCGGAGAAGCCAGAAGATAGTACTCGTGTGTACGTGAGAGCCGCCCCCCTGATCCTTGCGGATGATGGTTTACTACAACCGTAGAGTGCTCAAGGCTAGGAAACTCAGTCCTAAGCATCGTAGCGAGCCTAACATGTTCGTAATCGTCAATCGCCGCACCAAATGAAAATTCATCGGCCCATAATTGAGGAACAATTTCCGTGCCATTTTTTATAAGGCTTAGCCAAGACGAGTGCTTAAAGTCATTCTTGTAAGCAATCTCAGAGTGGACAGTGTTATAAGGCGGATCAATATATATCGCATTGACCGATTTGCGATACTTCTCAGATAGCAGACGGAGGGCTTGTGAATTTTCAGAATGGACCATCGTCCCTTCGACGCTTTCATCCAAACCATCAATGCGAGAAAGTAGGTTGTCCCGAAACTCAGAAGGAAACAGCCCGGTGTCTATGGGAAGATATTTGTTTTGCTGAAGAAAATCAGGATTGAGTGGGACGGCATATCCGTCCAAATCCTCAATCGCGAATAGTTTAACCCACTCCTTCCGTTGTAGATCATTGGCAGCAATTTCCGAATGAAATTCTTCAGGCACCCGATCGAGCGTGATGCAGTATTGTGTTTCAACAACAAATTTCTTCTTCAGCCATAATCGCTTTTGAAACTCCTCCAGCTGCCTGAGAAATTCAATGAGATGCTGGGCGATGCGCCGCAACACCTTGACCTTCGCAAGGTAGGTTTCAACGCGAGGGGCATCAGCGGCCTCGATGTCATCGAGTCGCATGACCTCATTCTTGATGTAGAAGTCGAGCTCACGCTTCAGGAAGCCTCCGAGATCCTTGTGGATGAAATAATCCATCGTGTTCCGACCGGTATATTGAGCCAGATATTTTGCGAGAAGCGTTCGGTCCTTCTCCGCCTCAGTCGGCGCGGGCGTTAGTAGAGCCTTCACATAGTCTTCAGCCTGGTCAATTTGTGGCAGTGCCGCTTCCACGGTTTCAACGGCTTCGGCGAGGCGCTTTTTGCGCCAAGTGCCGTCCTGCCCCGTTTTCTGTGGATCGGCGCGATATTCGAACTGGATCACCAATTCTGGTGCTCCGGTCTCGCCGATCTCAACCTTCACAGGTTCGTCACCGTGAATGATGAAATATCGCTCGTCTTGCTCTGATGCTTTGACGTTGTTGTGCTCGCCTTCGGAGGCCGACACAACACGGCAATGCACCTTCAGGGGCTTTTCGCCAAACAGCTCGCCGTGATGCTTCTTGAATTCCTTCGCCTGCGTTGGATCGAAGGTGAAATTCGTCAGATATTCGGATGTCTTGATGTAGTACTGGTCACGGTTGGCCCAGTGGAGATATACCTCGCGCCCATCGTAAGGCACAGCGTAAGGGGCGGCCTTGCCATCGGTTTCACGCGCGAAATAGCGGCGGGACATAAAATCGCCGCTGTCATAGTAGCGCTCAAAAAAGCGGTAGAGATGGTCGTAAACGTCGCCTTCATTGCTGCCGCTGTCCTTCGCAGCATCCCAGGCGGCCTTGGCCTTCTTCACCGGCTCAGTGGCGTCAGGATCGGGTGCACCATAGTCAACAGCTTGTTTGCGTGCAGCGTCATAGGCTGCCTTGGCTTCCGCGATGCGGGCATCGTCAGCTTCGCCAAATGCTTCGCGAATGATCCCAAGAAGGTCTTCTTCCAGAAACTTCGATACCTGCCCTGCTTTAGCGTGCATGATGCGATAGAAGCCGAAGTCCAGATCCGGTTGGTCGAGCTGAAATAGCTCTTTGAGGAGCGCAATTAATCTGGTTCGTTGCTTTTCTACTTGGCTCATTTCCTCTTCTCCACTAATTTATCGTCCACTTAATGGTGAACAGCTCTTCCAGTTCTACATCTTCTTTCAGACGCGCTTCTATCTCGGCGATCATCTCATCCCGCCGCTGGAAAATTTCATCCTCGACTTCAAAAATACGCTGCCGCAGCCTGCGCTTCTTTTTCTCCAGCCCCTGAATACTCTTCTGCAGCTGGTGTGCGGCTGCCGGGTCTGGCGCGGTTCGAGCTTCTCGTTTAAGCTCCTTTACCTTGTTCTTGACGTCAACAAGTTCCTTTTCGGCGGCCGTGACCTTGTCGTCAGCCCATTTGTCGAGCTTTTGAGTCTCTTCCGAGAGCCAAGCAGAGCGCTGCTCTCTAAAGCCACTGAGAATCCGCTCTTTCTCCCGGTGAAGTCCGTCTTCAACCGCAGACGGGCGTAAGGCGTCTTCGGCAACCCGCTTTATGCACGGAAGCTCAAACAATCTTTTTGCGGCCAGCTCCGGAAGAACATCGCCAGACGTTGTGACTCCAGAGTAGACTGTATGGTCCTGACTGTCTATTCCAGAAATTGAAACCTTTGCAACAGTCAATACGCCAGAAATGCCCACGAAGGGCTCAATGGCTGTTGCCTTTTGTTTCCATGAAGAATAGTCAAAGAGCAGGTGAGCACCGTCAAACTTTCTCTCCAGCGCTCGTGAAACCGCATATTGCGCAAGAGGATGGCCAAGGCGATAGCGATGTCCATCAATGGCTTTTTTGGTCAGATGATAGTTGCCTCTTGGCACAGCAATTCCATGAGGTGCCTGGTTCAATATGAACTGCAAATAGGCATCATCAAACGTGGCTATGTCTTGAAACTCATACTTGGTCAAAGACCAAAGCATGCGCTCGTATCGATTTACATAGTCACGGGCTTCATCAAGGTTGATTTTGAGTCGGTCATGAACTTCCGCATCGAAATTCTCAAGCAACTTCCGCCGAGTGTCCTGCATCGTTTCATCAATACGCTCCGACATTTCCTCCTGAAGGGCCTTGAATGCAGTCTCGATCTCGTCGGATGAGCGACAATTCTGATAGATTTCGTTGACGCGTTTCTCGAACTCAACACCTGACTCTACCGCGCCTAGCACCTCATCACTTGCACCGAAAACACCTGAGAACAACTGGAACTTCTCCGCAAGAAGTTCGTAAACGCGCTGGTCTGCTGCATTGTTCTTATTCAAAAAGTTGATAACGACAACGTCATGCTTCTGGCCGTAACGATGACATCGGCCAATCCGCTGCTCTATTCGCTGGGGATTCCAGGGCAGGTCGTAGTTCACCACGATAGAGCAGAACTGAAGGTTTATGCCTTCTGCTGCTGCTTCAGTAGCAATCATAATTTCCGCATGATTGCGGAAGCGATCTACAAGTGCAGCGCGCATGTCGGCAGTCCGAGAGCCAGTCACTTTGTCGGAGTCTTTATTTGCCTCACGCCACTCTTCGTAGATCTTTTTCGAACCCGCATCAGCATTGGAGCCGTTGAAGAGTACGATTTTGCCTTCATAGCCCTGAGCTTCTAGCAGATCATTCAAGTAGTCCTGGGTCCGACGGGACTCAGTGAAGATGATTACTTTTTTTGGGGCGTCTAGTTCAGCCGCTTTCCTGAACCCTGCCTCAAGAGCTTGAAGCAGTGCTGCTCCCTTGGCATTTTCGGAAATTGAAACCGCTAGATCACGGAAAGCCCGCAGATCGTTAATTTCTGCGGTAATGGCCTCTATATCCTCGTTGGTCAACAGCTCTTGCTCAAGTCCGTCGTCTTCCCACTCCTCGATTTCTTCTTCCAATGCATCTATATCGTCGGAGATTTGCTCTTCGTCGACCTCGAGCATGTCAAGGTTATCTCGTAGCTCTGAGTCTTCCTTTAGTTTCCGATCAAGCTTTCTTGCAAGGCTATCCAGTGCTCCGGCAATGGCGAAGGTGCTAGATGCCAATAGCTTTCGCATTATCAGCGTCATCAAAGTGCGCTGACTGCTCGGCAAGGCATTCAAGGATGGCCGCCTTAGGTAGTCAGACACCATCTCATAGAGAATTTGTTCCTCTTCTGTTGGTGTGAACTCCTGGGTAATTGGGATTCTGTTGGTGTAGCGGATATACTCCAGAACCTGGCGCCGGAGCGTACGATGACAAATAGGCTTCAGTCTTGCCTTTAACTCTGAAAACTGTCTGTCGCCGACGAGTCGAGCATACTGCGCCTTGAAGCTTTTGGCGTCTCCAAAGGCAAAATCGTCGATGATGCTTACGAGACCGTAGAGCTCCATCAAGGAGTTCTGAAGGGGCGTCGCTGTGAGCAAAACCTTTGGTGTATTCGAAAGAGCCTCTTTGAGAGCTTTTCCGATTTTATTGTCGGTTCGATAGACGTTACGAAGTCTATGCGCTTCATCGATCACCGCCAGATCCCATGGAACCATCATGATCTCATCCGCATGACGGGCAGCGAATTGAAAGGAACAGATCACAATCGATTTCTGCTCAAACGGACGGGACTTGCCTTTTTTGATAAGGGCGTTGTAATTCTTCGCTTCGAGTATCGTGGTCGGGAGAAAGAACTTCTCTTCAATTTCCTGAGACCACTGTTTTCTAAGGTTCGCAGGACCGATGATGAGAATACGTCGCTTTCCTTCGGTCCACTTTTGTGACAAAAGGAGTCCTGCCTCAATAGTTTTGCCCAACCCAACCTCATCGGCAAGGATTGCTCCCTTGGAAAAAGGGGATTTGAATGCAAAAAGAGCTGCCTCGACCTGATGAGGGTTCAGGTCTACCTGAGCATCCAGGAGTGTACTGGCGAGCTTTTCAGAATCTGATGCTGAATGCCGACGGCTAAGCTCATGCGCAAAGAGTTTTGCGTGGTACTCAGTCGTCATGCCCGCCCTTTCCTTCATTTTGTTTTGCTTTTTCGCTAATCCACTTGTCAATATCGGCGTGCCGAAAACGCCAGCTGCCACCCACCTTAAAACCGGGAATTTCCCCCTTTGCGACAAGGGCGTAGGCTGTTTTTTCTTTAAGCCTCAGATACGCGGCCAGCTCTTTGATGGTCCAAATGTCGTCTGCCACGAACACTCTCTGGGTCATTTCGTCAATGGAAAATACAGGAATTTATGGAACTTTCCAAGCAATTTCAGACTTTTTGGGCATAACCAGGTTCAACACAGCCATCATGGCCATAATTCACAGAAACCGGTAAACAAGCCCTTTCCCGTACAGTTTTTCCATTAATACCCACCTCCAGAAACCTATAAATGAACCAATTTGGAGGCTTGAGCCATGGGTATCTTCCGCTTCACCACACTC
>CAYYZR010000065.1:0-12364 GCA_964476005.1 uncultured Halomonas sp. | reverse complement strand
GCTCGGCAACCGCTTCGATGATGAAGTCGCAGTCGGCAAGTTTTGCCGCATCGTCGTCGAAATTGGCCGGTTGCAGGAACTCGACCAGGCCCTTGTCGGCCAGCGGCGGCGGCTTGAGCTTTGCCAGGCGGCCGATCGCACCCTTGGCCAGGTCATTGCGTCCGCCTTCCTTGGCGGGCAGGTCGAACAAGCGCACCGGAATGCCGGCGGCGGTCAAATGCGCCGCGATCTGCGCGCCCATGACGCCGGCGCCGAGCACGGCGGCTTTCTTGACGATGAATCTGTTGTTGGACATGGTTTCGGTGTTCCTGTTTCGGATCTGAAAAAGCTTTTTAACCACGAAGGGCACGAAGAACACGAAGGGAAAACCGAAATCTCTCGACACTGCTTCTACCAACAATGGAGTCGGCGTCTAGCGGTCCCGGGTGTCGCCAGTGGCGATTCCGGGAGGACGATGGCTTTCTCTATCCTTTCGTTCTCCTTTCCGTCTTGCTTCGTGCTCTTCGTTCCTTCGTGGTTACATGGTTTATCTAGCGGCGATATGGTTGATCATCCACTCGACCGGCTCGCAACTCAACTGGCCTTTGCGAGTGGTGATTCGGCTTCGCCGAATTGGGAATGAGTTATCGCCTCGTGGTCGAACTCGTCGACGGCAATGAGTTCGGCCGAAAGGCGCTGCGCCTCTATCAGCAGCCTGGCCTGTTCCTCGTTGATCAGGCCGGCCTCGACCGCTTCGGCCGCCAGCTTGTCGACGTTGACCGGCGTCGGCTGACGCTTCATGCCGTTGACGACGGTGCGCTCGGCTTCCTCGGCCGCGAGAACCGCATCGAAAGCCTTGAGCGCGACGGCCGCACCCACGCCCTCGGTGGGTTTGAAGATGCCGTGGGTCAGACGGTCGCGCGTGGCGTTGTGGCTCATCAGCATCATTGCAATCCTGTGCCCGGTCCGATCATCGGACTCGGCGTGGACCCGACCGAACGGGAAACAGATGCGCTTGAGCAGCCAGCCAAGCGCGCCGGCGGGGAAGTTGGCCAGCACGCCGTGCAGGGCTTCCTCGACCCGGTGCAGGCTGTCGTTGACACCCCAATCAACCAGCGGCAGATCGTCTTCCGGCTGGCCGTCGTCCTCAAAGCGCTTGAGCGTCGCCGAAGCGATGTAGAGATGGCTGAGCGCATCGGCGAAACGGCCGGAGAGCTTCTCGGCGAACTTGAACTTGCCGCCGAGGATCAGCAGGGTGGTGTCGGCGATCAGCGTGAAATTGGCGCTCAGGCGATTGATGCGTCGGTAGTGGCGCGCCACCGGGCCGGAAACCGGCGAATGGCTGACTCGCCCGCCGGTCAGGCCGAGGACGATCGAACGCACGCCGTTGCTGATGGTGTAGCCGATATGACCGAAGAACGCGTGGTCGAACTTGCTCCGGGCATCGGGCGCCTGGCTGGTCGCCGCGGTCATTTCCTTGATCAGCCACGGGTGGCAGCGAATCGCGCCCTGGCCGAAGATGATCATCGAGCGGGTCAGGATGTTGGCGCCCTCGACCGTGATCGCCACCGGCACCGACTGGTAGACCAGCCCAAGGTAATTCCTGGGCCCCATGATGATCGCCTTGCCGCCGTGGATGTCCATCGAGTCGATGGTCAGGCGACGGTAGGCCTCGGTCAGATTGGCCTTGAGAATGGCCGAAAGCACCGCCGGCTTTTCACCCTGGTCCAGAGACACCAGGGTCATCCGGTGGGCGGCGTCCATGCGATAGGTTTCGCCGGCGATGCGGGCGAGCGGCTCCTGTACGCCCTCGAAATTACCGATCGGCTGCTTGAACTGGTAGCGCACCCGCGCGTAGGCGCCGGTGACCGCGCTGAGCATCTTGCCGCAGGCCACCGACAGCGCCGGCAGGGAAATGGCGCGACCGGCGGACAGGCAATGCATCAACATTCCCCAACCCTGGCCAACGCGCTCCTGCCCCCCGATGACCCACTCCATTGGAATGAACACATCGGTGCCGCGGGTCGGGCCGTTCATGAACGGTGCGCCCCCGGGGATATGGCGCTTGCCGTTCTCCACCCCCGGTGTATCGGCCGGGACCAGCGCGCAGGTAATGCCGAGATCCTTCTTGTCGCCCAGCAGGCCGTCCGGGTCGAATGCCTTGAACGCCAGGCCGACCAGCGTGGCCATCGGTGCAAGCGTGATGTAGCGCTTGTCCCAGGAAACCCTGAGGCCAAGCACCTCTTCGCCATTGTAGGTGCCCTTGCAGACGATGCCCTTGTCAGGCATGGAGGCCGCATCCGAGCCGGCCAGCGGCGAGGTGAGGGCGAAGCACGGGATTTCCTCGCCCGACGCCAGGCGGGGAAGATAGTGGTTCTTCTGCGGTTCGGTGCCGAAATTGTGCAGTAATTCGCCGGGTCCCAGAGAATTGGGCACCATGACGGTCGTGGCGGCTGAAGAATTGCGGGTGGCGATCTTGGTGACCACGGCCGCGTTGCCCTGAGCAGAAAAATCCAGCCCACCGTATTGTTTCGGGATGATCATGCTGAAGAAACGATGTTTCTTCAGGTGCTCCCATACTTCTGGCGGCAGGTCCTGGTCGTTGTAGATCTGCCAGTCGTCGAGCATCCGACACAGCTCCTCGACGGGACCGTCGAGGAAGGCTTGTTCCGCGTCGTTCAACGAAGGCGCGGGATGCTTCATCAGCTTCTTCCATTTCGGTCGACCGGAGAATATTTCCGCGTCCCACCAGGTGGTGCCGGATTCCAGCGCTTCGCGCTCGGTATCCGACATTGCCGGCAGCACCTTGCGAAACCAGTCGAACAGCCGGTTGGTGACCAGTGCACGACGCAGCGGCGGGACGGCGGCGACGATCAGCGGCAGCGCGATCAGGAGCGCGAGTATGCCGACCGCAGGATGCAGCGCGGCCCAGAAGGCGCCGGCCGCGGCGGCGACCGTCAGCATGGCGGCCAGCCACGCGGGGGCAGCGAAATACGCGAGCACAAGGGGCAGTACAAGTACCAGGATGATGGCAACGGTGGTCATGCGAAGTTCTCCTTGAACGAAAGCTTTTTTGGTGCGGCCCGCGCGGAATCGCGCAGTCCGGCGCAGCCGAAGCGGATCAGGGCGCGAGCGGTGGGCTCGACCTGATGGTCCGTGGTTTCGGCCATGGTGTAGGTCAGCGCGCCGATCAGAAAATCGAGTTGCTGGCGCAGGTTGTCGGGCGAAGTGCCCAGTGCCCGGCTGACCGCATCCGCGAAAGCGCGCATCACGTGGGAGTACTGACGTGCGATGGTGCCGTGCAGTTGGGTCGCATTCTCGGCCCAGGCGCGCATCAGCAGACGCATGAAACGCCCCCCGTCGCCTTCCGATTGGGTGCTCATCAGCAGTGCCGGGTAGATAAAGGCCTCGAGCACATCTTCGAGATCGGGCGGATCGGATGCCTTCAAGACACCATCCAGCCGGGAAAGCCGCTCGCTGTTGAGTTCATCGAGCCGGCGCTGGAACACTGCGAGAATCAGCGAGTCCTTGGAACCGTGGTGATAGTTGACTGCCGCCAGGTTGACGCCGGCATCGCGGGTGATCTGTCGCAACGTGGTGGCGTGGAAACCCTGGTCTGCGAACAGCTGTTCCGCGGTATCCAGTATTCGTTGTCGGGTCGAATCGGTCATCCAGGTCCTGGCCACGGGGTCATGGGCAATTGCTTCGAGTATGCGCCACGCGGTGCTGAATTAAAACAGCAGTTTCAAACAGGCGTTTGAATCTTAGCATTGTAGACGGCGCCTCAGCAACAAAGTTCAGATCTTTGCGCGACGACCCGCCACCGCGAGTGCAACGGCGAAAGACACGGCGACAGGCGGCCGGATCAATAGGAGGTGGCTGAGGCTAGTGTACTAGCGCTACGAACGGCGCGGGCCGGATCGACAAGCCCGAAGCGAAGATTGTTCCAGGACGCCTGACCCGATTTAAATCAAGTGCTTGCGAATTATTCCTCGAAGCTGATCATAGCTCAGACCCAGACGCTTGGCGGCACGCTTGCGACTGCCGCCGGACGTCGACAGCGCTCGTTCAACGATGGCTTTTTCCTGCATGTCGAGCCACCCGCGGAGGTCGTTGGGCAGTCTCGCCGGTCCATCGAGGCCGTCGCCCAAATCCGTTGCAGGCGCGGCCGATGGCCGCCACGGGGATTCGAATGGATCGAGATGCAGATTCTGGATCGGTTTGTCCGGCATCTCGTGTCGGTAGACTGCGCGTTCAACCGCGTTCTTCAGTTCGCGTACGTTGCCGGGCCATGCATACTGCTGCAACAAACGGAGCGTTTCGTCGGAGAATCCCGCGAAAAGCTCGCGTCCCAGTTCGCGACTCATGCGGATTGCGAAATGTTCGGCCAGTGGCAGGATGTCCTCGCGCCGTTCTCGCAACGGCGGCAGCGTAATCACATCGAACGAAAGCCTGTCCAGAAGGTCGGCGCGGAACCGGCCGGTTGCCGCCAGCGAAGGCAAATCCTCGTTGGTGGCGCCCACCACCCGCACGTCAATCGATTGGGTTCGGGACGATCCAAGGCGCTCGAACTCGCCGTATTCTATGACACGGAGAACCTTCTCCTGCACCGCGCTGGAGGTCGTGGCCAATTCATCGAGGAACAGCGTGCCGCCGTCGGCTTGTTCGAAGCGGCCGATGCGGCGGCTCGCGGCGTCGGTGAAGGCGCCGGGCTCGTGTCCGAACAGCTCGGATTCCAGCAAGGAGGAACTGATGGCAGCGCAGTTGAGCTTGATCAGCGGCTGATCCCAGCGCGACGACAGAAAATGCAGCCTCTCGGCAATCAGTTCCTTGCCGGTGCCGCGTTCGCCCACGATCAGCAGTGGCCGGTTCAGATCGGCCGCGCGCGAAACCTGCTCCAGCGTTTCCAGGAAAGCGCCGGATTCGCCGACCAGGGGCTGCTCTTCGCGTTTCATGGCATGTTGGCCAGTGGTCGTATTCGCATGCACTGATTATCCCGCAATTGCCATCGCTTGCCGAGCCCGGCAGAAGTTTCCTCAAACCGTGGTGAATCAAAAGCAGCGCACGAGAGCACGGAGAAATCACCAAGGGTACGAAGAAAGCCTTCAGACTTGGAACCTTTGTGCTCTGCGTGCCGTCTTCGTGTCCTTCGTGTACCGGCTTTTCAAGCCCGCCGGTGGCCGGCGCTTCTGCCAGAATAGCGGGATGGCGAAAGCAAAAACCCTTTATGTCTGCGGCGAGTGCGGCGCCAGCCAGCCCAAGTGGTCCGGCCAGTGCCCCGACTGCGGCGCGTGGAACTCGCTGTCCGAGTCGCTTGCCGACGGCGGAGGCGCCCGCACCAGGCGCGGCGGCTGGACGGGCCAGGCGTCGGCCGAAGTGGTTCGACTCGATTCGGTTCGCACCACCGATACGCCGCGCTTCAGTTCGGGCCTGAGCGAACTCGACCGGGTACTGGGCGGCGGCCTGGTGCCTGGATCGGTGGTGCTGATCGGGGGCGATCCGGGTATAGGCAAATCCACGCTGTTGCTGCAATCCCAGGCCGCGGTCGCGGCCGAGCGCAAGGCACTGTACGTGACCGGCGAGGAATCGGCCGCCCAGGTGGCGATGCGTGCGCGCCGTCTCGGACTCGATCCGGAGACGCTCGAGTGTCTCACCGAGACCAGCCTGGAAACCGTGCTGGCCACCGCCGCCGCCAACCGGCCGGGCTTCATGGTCATCGATTCCATCCAGACCCTGTGGAGTGAATCATTGCAGTCGGCACCCGGGGCGGTGGCCCAGGTGCGCGAATGCGCCTCCAGGCTCGTCCAGTACGCCAAGCAGACCGGCTGCACCGTGGTGCTGGTCGGGCACGTCACCAAGGAGGGTGCCCTGGCCGGGCCGCGCGTGCTCGAACACATGGTCGACGGGGTGTTGTATTTCGAGTCCGATTCCGGCAGCAGGTTTCGCCTGATTCGCTCGGTCAAGAACCGGTTTGGCGCGGCCAACGAACTCGGTGTCTTCGCAATGACCGACGGCGGCCTGAAGGCGGTTTCCAACCCATCGGCGATCTTTTTGTCCAGCGACGAGGCGCCGGCGGCCGGCTCGTGCGTGCTGGTCACGCGCGAGGGCACCCGGCCGATGCTGGTCGAGGTTCAGGCGCTGGTTGCGCCCAGCAGCCTTTCGCAACCGCGGCGCATCGCGGTCGGCGTCGACCCGGGGCGGCTGGCAATGCTGCTGGCGGTGATGAATCGCCATTGCGGCATCCAGGTCAATGACCAGGACGTGTTCGTCAATGTCACGGGCGGCATCCGGGTGACCGAGACCGCCTCGGACCTGGCCGTAGCGCTGGCCATCCAGTCGTCGCTCCGTGAGGCCCCGTTGCCGCGCGAGCTTGCGGCATTCGGTGAAGTCGGCCTGTCGGGCGAGTTGCGTCCGGTCTACAACGGCGAGGAGCGGTTGCGCGAGGCGGCAGGGCAGGGCTTCACGACCGCGCTGGTGCCGCATGCCAACGTCAAGGGCGTCAAGGCCAGGCTGACTATTCGCGGCTGCCGGCGGCTTTCCGATGCGCTGGATGCTGCACGCGAGGTCGATAGTTGACCACCCCCGGTCGGCATGAAAGAATCATGCGGCCGAACAAGAAATCAAGGAATCCACGCCGTGACTGAACCGCATCGCCAGCCCATCGCCAAGGTCGATACCGCCTGGCTGCGCATGGAACAGCCGACCAACCTGATGATGATCACCGGCGTGATCGTGCTGCGGGAATCGGTTGACTTCGAAACGCTCAAGGAGGTGGTTGCATCCAGATTTCTGGCCTTTCCCCGCTTCCGCCACAAGGCCGTTCAGACCACACGCGGCTGCTGGTGGGAAGAGGACGAGGACTTCGAGCTCACCTCCCATATTCGGCGAATTGCACTGCCGGGCGACGCCGGCAAGGAAGAGCTGGAAGAATTCGTATCCGAGTTGGCATCGACCCCGCTGGACAAGTATCGGCCGCTGTGGCAATTCCACTTCATCGAAAACTACGCCGCGGGGCCCGCACTGGTCACCCGAATTCACCATTGCTATGCCGACGGCATGGCCCTGGTGCAGGTGATGCTGTCGCTGACCGACGCCGACCGCGAGAAATCGACCGCGCTGGTCGAGCCAGAGCAGTGGAAGCGACGTCGGGTTCGTGAATCGAACGTGTTCAAGAGGCTCATGGAGCCGGCACGCGAAGGCATCGATGCGGTGCAGCACCTCGGTTACAAGTTGGTCGAAGAGGCCGCGCACCTGATTCGCGAGCCGTCGCAGGCGGCCGCTTACGCCGACAGCGCCTCGGAGATCATGTCCGAACTGGCGACCATGCTGCTGCTGTCGGACGATCCAGCGTCGCGCTTCAAGGGCAAGCTGGGCGTTCGCAAGAGAGTGGCCTGGACTCAGCCGTTGCCGCTGCTGGAAGTCAAGGCAATCAGCCAGGCGCTGGGCTGCACCGTCAACGATGCCCTCATCGGCATCATGACCGGGGCGCTGCATCGATACCTGCTCGACTATGGTGAGGATCCTTCCGAACTCGAGATCCGGGCCACGATCCCGGTCAACCTCAGGCCTCTGGAGCACGCGCGCGATCTCGGCAATCATTTTGGTACCGTCTTTCTCGACCTGCCGATCTGGGAGTCCAATCCACTTGCGCGGGTCTACCGCGTGGCCGAAAACATGCACCACCTGAAAAACTCCAAGCAGGCCAGCGTGTCACTCGGTTTGCTGGCAACCGTCGGCATGGCGCCGGCTGCGGTTCAGCAGGCGGCACTGGAGCTTTTCGCGCGCAAGGCCACAACAGTACTCACCAACGTGCCGGGGCCGCGCAACTCATTGTTCCTGGCCGGCTCCGAAATCGGTCAGATGATGTTCTGGGTGCCGCAAAGCGGCTCGATCGGCATGGGCATCAGCATACTCAGCTACAACGAGCAGGTCTCTTGCGGCGTGATCACCGACAACAAGCTGGTGTCCGACCCCGAACGCCTGGTGGACAACTTCGCGATCGAATTCGAAAACCTGTTGCACCTGGTGATGATGCTGGGTCCGGACATCAACCGCAGCCCGGAAGAGGTCGAGAACCATCTCCAGGCCTGGCTGGACAATACGCGAACCGACTGACCGAACATTGCTTGACCGATCTGGCCCCCGGGCGATCCTGTCCTCGGGAATCAGGGAAGGGAATCGTGCGCGTACTCGATATCGAGCGCCTGCATTGCGTCGATCGGTTTCATGCCGGCCGCCTTTTCGTAGGCTGCGTTCGAATCGTCGAGCCCCTTTTCTCCGTAAAGCAGATATAGCCCGTTTCCGTACTCGATCCATGCGATCGGCGCGTTGGAAATCCGTATGGCTTCCTTGAAGTGCGCCATCGATTTCTCGGCGCTGGCGCCGTAGGTCATCGAGCCGACCAGCTTGCCCACCTTGGAAATGACCTCGGCGTGATAAAGACCCAGCGCCGTATGCGCCTCGGCGTGCAGCGGCTCCAGGTCGATGGCCCGGTCCAGCGATTTCTTGATCTTGCCGCCCAGGCCCTGGCTCAATGCCTTGGCAATCGAGATGCTCTGGCTGTACCGGCCCAGGTGGTAGGCGTGGAAATAATGCGAATTGGGGTTGTCGGGATCGGCGTCAATCGCGGCCTCGGCGCGCGCGATGCCGTCGGTGTAGATGGCCTGCTTGACCGCGTCGTCCTCTTCCAGGTAATCGGCGTAGATGCCCGAAGCCTTGTTGACCACGACGTGCGCCGAATCGCCGTGCGCCAGCGCCGCATCCACGGCAGCTGCGAAGTCCCCGGTGTGAAACGAACGCCAGGCCTGCTGTATCGCCTTGTCCTTCGGCCAGGGCTCGCGATCGCCGGCGTGCAGGTCGTCCCATGCCTTTTGCAGTTTGCTGCCCGGATAATCGAACGCTGTCGAATCGCCGGAAAATTCCGTCCAGTTGCTGGTATCCACAAATCGCACTCCATCAAGGTCATCGGACAGATTCTACGGCCAGCCGCGTCGGGCTGCATACCCGACGACCGCCACAATAGTGTGACTGCTCTAAATTCGCGGCCTATATTTCTCTACAACGGCCTCGGAAACGGGGCAAACCCGAACCGGAAAGAGGTGAAAAGACATGGCCAAGAAGACAGCCAAGAAGAAAACCGCAAAGAAGAAGGTCAGCAAGAAGACCGCTCGCAAGTCGACCAGCAACGTGCAGGATAACGCACATGAAATCTGGCTGGCTGGCCTCGGCGCGTTTGCGTTGGCCCAGGAAGAAGGCACCAATCTCGTTCGCCGCGGCGGCAAGCTTATCAACGAAACCACCGGTCAGGTGATCAGTGAGAGTTCGAAGCTGTTCGAACGCCTGGTCTCCGAGGGAAAAAAGCTCGAAGGCAAGGGCCGCAAGATGGCTGAAGATGCCGTTGGCGGCGTGCGCAGCGATGTAGAAGGTCGCGTCGGCAAGGCTCGCGAACAGGCTCGCACGAACTGGGACAAGCTCGAAAAGGTATTCGAAGAGCGCGTCGCGCGTGCACTTTCGCGCCTCGGCGTTCCGACCTCCGATGAAATCCAGGAACTGAGCAAGCGCGTCCAGGAACTCAACACGCGCGTGCGCGAACTGGCGAAGGCGCAAAAGGAAAGCGCCCCGGCCAAGACGACCAAGAAGACGCCCGCGTCTGACGCTTCCTGAGCGGACTTTAGCGACACGTCCTAGACGTCTACCCCGAAGCAGCCGGACTTTGCTCCAGTAGTGCTGCTTTTTTACCCGGGCCACCGTGCCCGGGTTTTTTTTGATCCCGGCTCGAGGGTCGCTACATCTACTGCGGAACGCCCAGCCACGGCACCCGAGCGCCCCTCGCTACGAGGTGGTCACGCATTAGGCGGAATTGTTCTGCGGTATGTTTTTGTCAGGCTGAGTCGATCGAGATGGATGCCGTGTGGCAGGAACCGGCCGGGTTCGCCTGCCGAGGGCCTCGCCACGCGTCGAACCGAGGCAGGCGAACCCGGCCGGTTCCGGGATCGAAGCCGCTCGACGGGCCGAAACACAAGGATCAGCGGTAGGCGTCGGCCAGGTGTTCGAACTGTTCGCGTGCCTGTCCCCTCAGGTAGGGGCTGACCAGGCTCATGACCTGGATTGCTGCGCGGTCGGGTCGGGGCTCGATTTCGGGCTCCATGACCTGGTCGAACGCGATCCAGTAGCTGCTGATGAGCACGATGTTGCGCACGACCGATTCGCGTTCCAGCGACTGCGCCTCGAGTTGGCCGCTTCGCTCCATCCCTGAAAGCAGCTCGGATGCAGTACGCATCGAAAGCTTGAGGATCGCCCGGATTCGTGTGCGTAAGTTTCTGCTCCGCGCGCAGAGCTCGCTCAGATCACGATAGATGAACCGGTAGTCGGAGATATTCTCGAATACCAGATGCAGAAACAGCCAGGCATCCTCCACGTCGGCTTGTTCAAAGCCGTCTCCCCCCAGCAGTTCGAGCATGCGCTGCTCGTAGCGGCCGAACAGTTCGTCGATCAGGCTTTGCTTGGTCTTGAAGTGGTAGTGCAGATTGCCCGGACTGATGTCCAGCTCATCGGCGATCCGATTGGTGGTGACGTTCGGCTCGCCATGGCTGTTGAACAGCTGCAGCGCGGTTTCGGCAATGCGATCTGGAGTTCGGGAGCGTGACATGCATCAGCCGATGCGACGGCCTCAACCGGTCAGGGAGTCGACCAGTTCGATATAACGCTTCATTGCATCTTCCTGCTCGGTGCCCTTGAGCTTTTCCCATGC
Source organism: uncultured Halomonas sp. (assembly GCA_964476005.1). Taxonomy (GTDB): domain Bacteria; phylum Pseudomonadota; class Gammaproteobacteria; order Xanthomonadales; family Wenzhouxiangellaceae. The sequence goes on along the minus strand of CAYYZR010000065.1, from coordinate 1,635 downwards.
CTCGTACTTGGCCACGCCGACGAAATCGAAGAATCCGGGACGCTCGCCGCTGACATCGCCCTCGGCCCCTTGTTTGTACAAGGCATAAAGCTTGAGCAGAGTATCGTTGTCCGGTCTTTGCTCGAGTTGCTTCACGCGTTCGGATGCCTGCTCGAATTCCTGCTTCAGATCGCTCACTGTTCGCTCCCTTTTTATTGATTCGGAGTACAAACTGTCTTCTTAGCACGCGAGCATCGGAAGGTCAACGATTTTGCCCTTTCCGCCGCCGTCGGAGCGTTGTCCGGCGGTGCGGCGCGTGCCGCTGTGCCGTCTTCCGAGGCCCGGATTCTCGCCGATTGCGGCTAGGAATTCGAATCCGGGCTGGCGTTGAACCGTCAACGCCGGTACTCTTAGCAGCTACGACCCACGAACAAACCCGAAGGAGACCCCCCAGATGAGCTATTTCGTGACCGGCGGAACTGGATTCATCGGCCGCAACCTCATCGACCAGTTGCTCAAGCGCCGCGGCAACGTCTATGTTCTGGTGCGTCGCGGATCGAAAAAGAAATTCAACGCCCTGGTCGCGGAGCGGTGGAATGAATCGAGCAAACGGGTCATCGCGGTGAACGGCGACCTCACCAAGTCGGCACTGGGCGTGTCGAAGGCCGACATGGACACACTGCGCGGCAAGGTCAAGCATGTGTTCCACCTGGCCGCCGTCTACGATCTGGCCGCGACTGCCGAATCGCAGGAAAAAGTCAATATAGACGGCACCCAGAACGCAATGGATTTTGCCGCCGCCGTGGGCGCGAAGTGCTTCCACCACACCTCGTCGATCGCGGCGGCCGGCATGTTCCAGGGCTCTTTCCGGGAGGACATGTTCGAAGAGGCGACCGGGCTGGACCACCCGTATTTTCGGACCAAGCACGACTCCGAAGGCCTGGTCAGGCGCCGGTGCGAGATTCCGTGGCGAATCTATCGGCCCGGCATCGTGGTCGGGCATTCGAAAACCGGTGAAATCGACAAGATCGACGGTCCCTACTACTTCTTCAAGCTGATCCAGAAACTGCGGCGCATGCTGCCGCCCTGGGTGCCGACGCTGGGCCTGGAAGGCGGCCGGATCAACCTTGTGCCGGTGGATTTCGTCGCCCGGGCAATGGACCATATCGCGCACAAGCCCAAGCTGGACAACACCTGTTTCCACCTGACCGACCCGAACCCGAAGCGCATCGGCGAGGTCATGAACCTGTTTGCCCAGGCCGCTCATGCGCCGTTGATGTCGATGCGCATAGACGCGCGCTTGTTCAACCTGATCCCCCAACCGGTCAAGCAGGGCATCGGCATGCTACCGCCGGTGCGGAGAATCATCAACCAGGTGCTGGGCGATCTCGGCATCCCCAGGGACATGCTGAAATTCTTCAATTATCCGACCAGTTTCGATACCCGCGAAGCCGACCGCGCGCTCAGAGGATCCGGGATTTCAGTGCCGTCGCTGGAGGATTATGCCTGGGTGCTATGGGATTACTGGGAACGCCACCTGGACCCGGAATTGTTCATCGACCGGTCGCTCAGCGGCCACGTCAAGGACAAGGTGGTGCTGGTCACCGGCGGCTCCTCGGGCATCGGCAAGGCGACCGCGCTGATGATGGCCGAGGC
>CAYYZR010000064.1:0-12447 GCA_964476005.1 uncultured Halomonas sp. | reverse complement strand
TCAGCCTGAAGGAAGGCGAAGAGCAGTTCCTCGAGCAGGCGCGCAAGATCAAGCTCTACGGCGCCGCCGTGATCGTGATGGCATTCGACGAAACCGGCCAGGCCGACAACGCCGAACGGATGGTCGAGTGCCTGTCGCGGGCCCACGAGTTATTGACCGATAAAGTCGGCTTTCCGCCCGAGGACATCATCTTCGATCCCAATATCTTCCCGGTCGCCACCGGCATGGACGAGCACAACAATTATTCGGTGGAATTCATCGAGGCGACGAAGGAACTGAAGAAACGGTTCCCCGACTGCCATGTGTCCGGCGGCGTCTCCAACATGTCGTTCTCGTTCCGCGGCAACAATCCGGTACGGGAAGCCATGCATTCGGTGTTTCTGTACCACGCAATGCAGGCCGGCATGGACATGGGCATCGTCAACGCCGGCCAGCTGGCGGTTTACGACGACATCGATCCCGAGCTGCGCGAAATGGTCGAAGATGTGGTGCTCAACCGCCGCGACGATGCGACCGAACGGCTCCTGGACGCGGCCGACAAGTACAAGGGCGAAGGCCAGAAGCAGGAGAAGGACGAAGCCTGGCGCGAGAAGTCGGTGGCCGAAAGACTCAAGTATTCACTGGTCAAGGGCATAGACAAGTACGTCGTCGAGGATACCGAGGAAGCACGGCAGAATTTCGACACCTCGCTGGAGGTCATCGAAGGCCCGCTGATGGACGGCATGAACTATGTCGGCGACCTGTTCGGCGCCGGCAAGATGTTCCTGCCGCAGGTGGTCAAGTCGGCGCGTGTCATGAAGAAAGCCGTTGCCCACCTGATCCCTTACCTCGAGAAGGAAAAGAAGGTCGGCGAGAAGAAAGGCAAGGTGCTGATGGCGACCGTCAAGGGCGACGTCCACGACATCGGCAAGAACATCGTCGGCGTGGTGCTGGCCTGCAACGGCTTCGACGTCCACGACCTTGGCGTGATGGTGCCGGCCGACAAGATCCTCGACGAAGCCGAAAAGGAAGACGTGGACATCATCGGCCTGTCCGGCCTGATCACGCCTTCGCTTGACGAGATGGTGACGGTGGCCGAGGCAATGAAGAAGCGCGGCATGAACCTGCCGCTGCTGATCGGCGGCGCGACCACTTCGCGCGCCCACACCGCGCTCAAGATCGATCCGCAATACGACGCCCCGGTATGCTGGGTGAAGGACGCCTCGCGCTCGGTCGATGTCGTGCGCAAGCTTGCCAGCAAGGTCAATCGCGACGACTACGCGAAGAAGATCGCCGAGGACTACGAGGATTACCGCGAACGGGCGGCCAACAAGAAGAAGCGCAAGCCGCTGATCTCGATCGACAAGGCGCGCGAGAACGCCTTCGAATTCGACTGGAGCAAGTACACGCCCGAAAAACCGCTCAAGCCGGGCATCAACGTCATCGAAGACTGGCCGCTGGAAGACCTGGTGGAAGTCATCGACTGGACGCCGTTCTTCCAGACCTGGGAGCTGGCCGGACGCTATCCCGATATTCTTGAAGATGAAGTCGTCGGAGAGGCCGCCACCAACCTGTTCAACGACGCCAAGGAGATGCTGAGCAAGATCGTCGAAGAGAAATGGCTGCAGCCGAAGGCGGTCTGCGCGCTGGTGCCGGCCAATCGCGACGGCGACGACATCCTGCTGTACACCGATGAATCGCGCGAAGATGTGCTCGAGCGGATGGTCTGCCTGCGCCAGCAGGCCGACAAGCCGTCGGCCAACCTCTGCCTTGCCGATTTCGTCGCCCCGGCGGACTCGGGTGTCGCCGACTGGGCCGGGATGTTCGCGGTCACCACCGGGCACGGCATCGAAGAGGCCAAGCAGAAGCTTCCGGAAAACGACGACTATTCGGGCATCATGCTGCAGTCGCTCGCCGACCGCCTGGCCGAAGCGCTCGCCGAAGCGCTGCACGCCAAGGTCAGGCGGGAGATCTGGGGCTACGCCGACGACGAGGACCTGAGCAACCAGGACCTGATCAAGGAAAAATACCGCGGCATTCGGCCCGCCCCCGGCTATCCGGCCTGTCCCGACCACAGCGAGAAGGAGAAGATCTTCCGGCTGCTCGACGCCCCGGGCAGGATCGGGCTGGAGCTCACCGAATCCTTCGCGATGCATCCGGCCGCCGCCGTCAGTGGCTACTATTTCGGCCACCCGGACGCGAAGTACTTCGTGGTCGGCAAGCTCGGCCGCGACCAGGTCGAGGATTACGCCAGAAGAAAGGACATCAGCGTCGAACAGGCCGAGAAATTTCTGCGGCCCAACCTCGACTACTGATCATGCGGGAAGGCCTCCCGTCGGGCCTTCCGTTGCGACGATTCGCGATCGAGCGGAGGTGTCAGCCCGAGTCCTGCACATCGCCCGTCGACCGCGCACCGGCCAGCGGCTTGAAGCCTGGCAAAAGCATTGGAACGGATTTTCGATAATCGGCATAATCGCGCCCGAGATAGTGTAGAAGGTCACGCTCCTCGAACCCTATGGCAATCAGGATATAGCCGGTCATGGCGGCGGCGAAAAGAAAGTGCCCAACGCTCATGGTCGGTCCGCCCCAGAACGCAAGCAGGAACCCCAGGTAGAGCGGATGGCGCACAAGGCGATAGAGCAGCGGCGTCTTGAATGCCGGTGCCGTCGGCGTTCGATCGCGGAACTGCGCCCAGACCTGCTTGAGCCCGAACAGGTCAAAGTGGTCGATCAGGAAAGTCGCCACAAGCACCATGCCGAATCCGGCAGCGAAGACGGCCCAGCCGAGACCGGCCGTCAAATTCGAGTCTGCCGACCAGACCACGCCCGGTATCGGGCGCCATTGCCAGAACATCAGCATCAGGATCGAACTCGCCAGGAGCACGTAGACGCTGCGCTCGGCAGATGCCGGCAAGAAGCGCTTCAACCATCGCTTGAAGCCGATTCGGGCCATCACGGAGTGCTGCAATCCGAAAATCATCACCAGGCCGATATCTATCGCAACCGCGAGCGCGAGCGGACCGGTTGCGCGTCCCATATCGATCGAGTGCGGCACCAGCTCCGACAGCCACGGTGCCCAATCGGCCAGCGCGGTGCGCTGGAGGTTGCCGACGAAGGCGACCAGGTACAGGAACGTGGCCAGGAAAACCGCGTAGGAAAAAACGCCGAACAGAAGAATCGAGGATCGTTTCATTGCATTTCACCTTCGAACAGTACCTTGAGAACTGTCATTTCACCGCAGTTCGGTACCCGTTCGCCATGAGATAAACGGCTCAATTCGATCTTTCGGACGGATCCATCCGGGACATTTGTCCCGGTCATTGATCACCTTTTCGGCTCGCCGCCGTGGGCAATCACAAGGGCCTGGGTTCGACTGTGCACGCCAAGCTTTCGATACAGATGGGACAGGTGGTTGCGTACGGTTTTTTCGCTGATATGAAGACTGTCGGCAATATCGGCGTTGTGCAGTCCCCGGCCGAGATGCCCGAGTATCTGTCTTTCGCGCGGGGTCAGGTTCGATAGTGCGTCCGCGCGCCCGTCGCACTCCCCAACCCCGGTGAACTCGGTAACGGCTCTCCGGAATTCGGCCCAGGCGGGCTCATCACGAAGAAGGATATGGTTGCATGAATCCAGCTCGATGAAACCCGCATCGGGAATGTTCGACGCCAGGTACTGGCCCTCCGAAAACGGAATAACCTCGTCGCGACGACCGTGCACGACCAGGGTCGGCACGCGCACCTGCCCCAGGATTCCGCTGATGTCGACGTCTCCGCGAGCATCGAGCAGGCGGACGGCCATTTCGGGCTCTGCGGTTCTCCTGCAAAGCTCGTTGAACCAGTCAAGCTGCTCGTGGCTTCCTTCCGGAATGAAGCGCCCGGTGAATGCCTGGCGGAACACAGGATTGTCCTTGCCCCACCCCAATCGGATCATCTGCATGACGGCCGAATAGTGGTCTTTCTGGTCGTCGCCGCGCAGCTTCCAGCCCCGCGCGTAGCCGCCGTAAAGAATCAACCGTGAAACGCGCTCGGGGTGCGCTACCGCATACCGGACCGCAGTGACCGCCCCTTGCGATATGCCGAGCAGTACCATCGGAGAACGGATTCTGGCGGCCTCGACGACGCACTCGAGATCGGGCAGCCAATGGCGTTGGGAAATGTCGGCAACCGCCCGCTGCGACATCCCGCATCCACGCTCGTCGAATCGCACCAGGGCGTAATTGGCGCCCAGAAACTCCATCCAGTGCCGCCACGCCGGGCTGTCCCAGTCATGTTTCAGGTGGGTCAGCCAGTTCGACGCCTTGACCAGCGGGGGACCGCTGCCACACCGGGCCCACGCCAGGCGCACGCCGTCCCCCGAAGTCGTGAGATGAATTTGTTGACGCATCGCAAGACTCCCGACCCGCATGGCCGTCGATCCCGGCGGCGCGGGTCTGAATGCGGGACATGAGCCAATGCCCGCTGAACTCAATTTTGCAGAAATCGAGCTCGCATGCAACCCGTCAAGGGATCATTGCATGCCCGCGTCCGACGTGGCGCGCTCGATCACGCCGCAGGCAATCCGCGGGCCCGCCGCGCCGGCGGGATTGGTCACGTAGTCGTCAGGGCCTTCGTGGATGACGACCGAGGCGCCATCGGCATCGAACAAGCGCTCGTCGAGCCGGACGCTGTCGTTGAAGATCTCGATATTGACCATTCCGGAGGCAGGAACATGGATGTTGGGCATGTCGCCGGCATGGCGCCCGTCGGCGTCCATCAGCCCGTGATCGGAAGAATCCGGGTTGAAGTGCCCACCGGCCGACTTGAACGGCGGGACGCACTCGCCGGTTTCGTGCACATGGAAGGCATGAATGCCCGCCGGGAGGAACGCCAGTCGGGCGTGCAGCATGCTGCCGAAGGGAGACGGGCGAAATTCCACCGTGCCGACCGCCTCGCCGTCTGGATTGTGCATACGTGCGATCGCACCATCGGCTGCGCGCACCTGGAAGGCGCACACTGCCAGCACCACCGCGAGGATTGAATAAGTGATCTTGAGTCCGTTCATCCCGTCACTCCTGATTTTTGTCGAAATTGCGCTTTCAGTCTAACGCAACAATGTTGCGCGGAAATCATTGCAGCACCTTGATTCGGGTCGTGGTCGACCCGAGCTTCTTTAATACGTGAGGACACAACCTCGTGGCGCCGTTAAATCGGGATCGGAAGGCGCTGCGGTGAGGAGATCGAGCCATGGATCGCAACGATCGGATCATCTCGGCGCTTCTCGAGCGCTACGGCCGAACCTTTACCGAGGAATTGGGTATCGAGGTGCAGGACAACACCCCTGCGCCGCTTTTCCAGGCGCTTTGCCTGTCGCTTCTGTTCAGCGCGCGAATTCGCGCCTCGATTGCAGTCGCGTCCATGCGAGCATTGCTTGACGCCGGCTGGACGACTGCCGAACACATGGCGCGCGCAAGTTGGGAAGCGCGGACGCAAGCCCTCAACGAGGCCGGCTACGCACGTTTCGACGAAAAGACTTCAACCATGCTGGGCGAGGCTTCCCATGTGTTGATAGAACGCTACGGCGGCGACCTTCGCCGGCTGCGTCGCGAAGCGGACGAGAAAACGCCTGAAGAACGGCGCCTGCTCAAGCAGATCAAGGGCCTGGGCGATGTCGGCGTGGATATTTTCTTTCGCGATGTCCAGGCTGCATGGCCTGAACTGCGCCCGTTTGCCGACCGCAAGTCGCTTGAGGGCGCGCGCAAACTGGGACTGCCGGCAAGCACGGCGCCACTCAGCAAGCTGGTCACAGAACGCGATTTCCCGCGACTCGTGACCGCCCTGGTGCGAATGGAACTCGCCGGCGAGGCGGACGAAGTGCTGGCTGCAGCCTGAATCGGTACCGGTTCAGTCGCCTGCCTGGGCTGCAGAACGCATGATCTCGTCGACGCCGCTACGATCGCCGGTAAGCTGCCAATGGATCAGGGACATTGGAATCAGTCCCGCCGCATTGAACTGTTCAAAGAAATCCGCTATCTCAAATTCCTCACCCTGCTCCAGCTTCTGCCTGGCGAAAACGCTGATCATCTCGTCGAGCTGGTACTTGCCCGTCACGTAGCTGGTGCCATATCCCGGCTGGCGAAGATAGAGTTGCTGTTCGAACGCCAGCAGGTTCATGTGGTCGCTATAGCCGTCGTCGCCGTCCATCCCGAAATGACCTGCATCGATGTTTTCGAGATCGCGATTCATCCACTGGCGCGGCGTCCACCGGGCATGGAATTCAGCCGCCTCGGTCATGGTCTTGCGGTTGGCCTGGGCATCCAGTGATCCAAGCCCGCGCGCCGCGCGCTGCGCCAGCAGGATCCACACGATCTCGCGCGCCCGGCGATGTTCGTCGTGAAGACCTGCGTGCATCGTCAACTCTTCGAAACCGGTCGCCATGCCTTCGGCGCGACTGGTGAAGATGTTGAACAACAGCGGCGACCGGCGAAGCGGACTCGCGTGCGGCTCCTCGCGCATTCGGGCCAGGTCGAACCAGTGATAGAAATGGGTATAGAGCGGGGTCGGGTCGAGGTGCGAGCCGATGGTAAAGAAATTGCGCTGCTCCGGCCGAACGTACTGGCCCAGCTGCTCGCGCAGTGCTGCATCCATCCAGGGCTCCACGCGAAGGATATTCTCCCGCGCCAGGAAATTCATCAGCCGATCGGCCGACGCCTCGGCCAGTTGGTCGTAGCCAGCCGGACTCGAGACCGGCTCGAGTTCCGGCAAATGCCGATTGCGATGTTCCTCCAGCTTCAGCGCCGACCATGCCCGGTGCAGTTCGCGTTGCAGGATTCGCCGCTCGTGGTGCCAGGTCAACGGCACATACCAGACCTGTTGCAGGTGCCAGTTGTATTCCTGGATGCTGATGCCCGACCAACCGTTCTTGTTCGGAGCCTGATCCTCCAGCCAGACGACGAAGTCCTCGGTGGCGTTGATGGCCTCGGCTACGGCCGCGACCAGTTCCGGAACCACGCCCGCGGCCAGCCGGCCGCGCAATGCGCGAAGATCGTCCGCCTGCTGGCGCAGATTGTAGATGCCGCTCAACCACAGATCACGTGCATTGCCGGTCAGATTGTCGCGGGCCTGCGCCAGCAGCGGCGGAATGACGCGAAGATCGTCAGTCAACCGCTGCTGCTCAGTCTCACGCAAGGGGAATTCATAGGTCCAGAGTTCCAACAGATGGTGATGCGTTGGTCCCTCGTGCGCGGGGGTGTCGCTTTGATACGTCCAGACGGTCTGGTAGAAGGCCGGATCTCGCGCCCATGGCCGGAGAATTCGCTGGTGAAAGTCCAGGCCGTTGATTTCGGCACGCAGCAGGTGCCAGTCGATCTGGCGTTCGACGGGCCAGTCGGAAATATCGATGGCCCGGAGACGCCGCCTGAAATCCGCGATTCCTTCGCGTACCGCCTGCATGCGCGTCCGGGTATACGAAGGCGCACCGTTTTCAAGCGGCGGATGCTCGAACTCCCGCCATTCGCCAAACAGGGCGACGAGCCGCTGGTATCCGGGTGCCTCACCGCTCATTGCCTGATCTCCCTGCGCCCCGACGCTGAAAAGACATGCCGCGCACGCGAGCGCGGTCGCTGCTGGCAATCGGCCAATGGCACTGGTTACGATAGCGCTCGTGGAGGCCCGCCTGCGGGAAAGGTAGTCGACGGCCCATCGAATCATTGCACGTGCTCCGGTTTTACCCGACATTATCGACCGATCCGCTGCCGTCGGCGCGTTGCCAATCAGAATTTCCAGGTGGTGCGCAGGCGAACGTCGCGGTCGCGCTGGAGGAATTCAGCGCCGGCCAGACGATCCAGTTCGCGACGCCAGCGAGCGCGGAACTCGAACCGCAGCGCCGAGGAATACTTGAACTGCCAGCGGAACTCGGCCAGCTCGTTGTTCTGGCGGAAATCGTTCGAGATCAGCCACCCGGCATCTGCCCGGCCGTAATTCAGACCAATGGTGTGGCGCGGAAAGACGTCGACCAGGTCGGCGCCCAGCTGCCAACCCCAGCCATCGGCGTCGCCGGTGCCCGGAAGCCCAACCGCAAAACGTTCCGGCGTCTCGAATGCCTGTCCGATCTCGCCGACAGCCACCAGGCGTCGGCTGGAATCGCCCAGGTCCCAGCCCGCGCCCAGCTTGAAGGTGGCCGTCACGTAGTCCTCCCGCAGCGCACTGGCGAGGCCCGCGGGCGCGAGCGCGTCGGGATAAACCGTCACGGCCAGCGCGCGCATGAACACCGGACCGACCTCCGCATCGCTGCCGAGGATGCCGAAAAAGCCGACTCGCGCGTCGCTGTCGTCGAAGGTAAGCGGCCCTCGCGTGGCCTGGCCGTTGCCGTCGCGCCCGTTGTACTGCGCAAGAAGCTCGCCGTACCAGCCGCGCCCGAGCTGCTGACGGAACGCGATCGCATCGGTCCAGCCGATATTCAGGCTGCTGGCCTGGCTCCGGTCCAGGCTTCGCGTAGCCATCTGCGGCAGGTCGAGATTGCTCTGCATACGGCCGAAGCGCCATTGGGAACCCGAATCCGCCGATTCGCACTGGACGAAGAACTCGTCGAATGTTGCGGTACCTGGATTCACCTGCGTACCGGTGTCGCGGTTGGTCCGGATATAGAAATCCCAGTCGTTGCCCTGATCGGCGGCGGTGGCCGCAAAGCGCGTCTGGAATCGGCAGTTTTCGCCGACGTCCCGCTTGAGCCTCAACCGAAACCTGGACCCATAGGAGGCATTGTCGTCGGTACCGCCCGAGCGCGTGTCGCGCCAGTTCTCGGCGTACAGATTGAAGCGAAGGTCGCCGCTGATATCCCAGGCGCTTTCTTCGGCGGCCGTCGCAGCGCCCGCCACCGAAACGCCTGCGAGGAATCCGCAGGCAACAATGGATTGAAGTTTCTTCATCGAAATTGCCGTCCTCGGGAATTTGCCGGAAGACTATTACACTTTTATGGCGCTTTTGTTACATGTCGGCAATGAATTCGGCGCAACGCGCCATTCCCGGGCAGTCATTCCCCTCGCTTTCCGAGGTCGCCGGAAACATTTGGATGCACGGCGCCGGAAACGCCTCCGATCAGTACGACTCCGACAACGATAAATGCAATCCCCACCACGGCCCAGGCGTCCAGGCGCTCGCCGAATACCAGCCAGCCCGAAACCGCAATCAGCACCATCCCCAGCGCGGCCCAGATGGCGTACGCAATCCCGACCGGAAGGCTTTTGAGCGACAGCCCCAGGAAAAGGAATGCCGCCAGATAGCCAAGCACGACGATCACGACCGGCCACGGTCGGGTAAATCCTTCGGCCGCCTTCAAGGCGGTGGTGCCGGCAACCTCGAACAGGATCGCGAGCGCCAGGTATATCCAGTGCATTTTTCTCCCCGTAATATCGACCGGGCACGTGCCCGGTCGGTTCCCGTTTAGAAGCGGCGTATGTACTGCGCACCCCAGGTTCTCGGCTCGTTGACGAAGCCGGTCAGGTTGTTGAAATCGATGCCGCCGACGATCCGGACCTGGTCGGTGATGTTGCGCCCGAACAACACGAATTCCTGGTCGCCGGCGTCCCAGTTGTAGCCGAGCCTGAGCCCGCCCTCGAGCAGGGTTTCGCCGGTGAATTCCACCGACTCGTAGAGAAAGAAGTTGACTTCGGTGCGGTAGGCCCAGTCGGTGAAGGCGAAAAGCTCGCCACCCTTGAAGGGAATGGCGTAGCGCGCGGTGGCGTTGGCCACCCAGCGCGGCGCCTGGGGCAGCCGGTTGCCGTCGATGGAAACGGTGCCCGGGACCCGGCCAGGCGGGTCGAGCACGGTGCAGCCGCCGCCGCAGGGCTGGATGGAAAGCGTCGAGTCGTTGATCTTGGTGTAGTTGTGACTCATGCCGGCGGTCAGCGTGAACGCATCGGAGACGAACGCCTCCAGGTCGAGCTCGAAGCCCCTGCCGGCCGTGCTGTCGGCGTTGATCAGACGATTGAAGTTGGCCTGACCGCCGACCGCGGTCAGCTGCTGGTCATCGATCTTGTAGGCGTAGACCGACGCGTTGGCGCGCAGGCGCTCGTCGAACAGCATCGACTTGAACCCGGCCTCGGCCGAAAACAGCGTTTCGGTATCGGCCACCGAGATCTCGTCGCCGAACAGCAGCCTGCCCTGCACGCTGGGCGCGCGGAAACCCCTGGCCAGTCGCGTGTAGACGTTGACGTCGTCGGTGGCCTGATAAGTCAGGCTGAGGTCCCAGCTGTACTCGGTATCGTCCGGGCTGGCCCGGAGTACCGGCGTCGGCGGCGCGCCGAACGGCGAAAGCGTGCGCTGGGCCTTGAAGTCCTTGTCGTCGTTGGAAATTCTCAGGCCTGCGCGCATGCTCAGGCGATCGGTGAGTTCATAGTCGACGGATCCGAAGACCGCAATCGCGTTGGTCTCCTGCTCCTGTTGGGCAAAGCCGTCCTGGATGCCGCCGGCCAGCGTGTTGAAGTTGAGGCTGTCGATGGTCAGGTCCTCATAGAAGTAATACAGCCCGGCCTGCCACTGCAGCCGCGCGCTGGTATTCGACGACAGACGCAGTTCCTGGGTCACCTGAAGGTGTTCGGGAAGACCGTCGGCAGACTCGGCCGGGAACGGGATGAAGCCCGGCCCGAACGGCGGCGCGAACGAAGCGCCGAAGCCGCCGTCGATGTCGCCGCGGCTGATGATGTCGACACTCTCGACACCGGTAATCGAGGTCAGCACGGCATTGCCCAGGTCCCAGTTCATGGTCAGCGAACCGCCCAGCGCGTCCAGGTCCTGGTTGTTGGTGCCGTCTATTGCAACGGTGTTGAAGCTGAAGCCATCGACCAGGTCGTTTGTTCCAGGCTCGATGATGTTGGCGCGGAACAGACGCGCGGTGCCATCGAGCGAGCGGAAGTGGAAATTGGCCAGCGCGTCGAAATTGCCCGTCTCGTAGAGCAGCTGAAAGCGACCGGCCACTTCCTCGTAGCCCTCGTATTCGTCATTCTCGCCGGTAAAGACGTTGTTGACGAAGTCGTCGCGCCGCTGCACCAGCACCGCCCCGCGATAGGACATCTGCCGGTTGATCGGCCCGCCGTATGCGCCCTCGAAATTCACGGCATTGTGCTCGCCGTAGGCAACCTGGGCGTATCCGCCCGGCGTCTGGGACGGCTTGCGCGATTCGAAGATCACCGCCCCGGCCGGCGTGTTGCGGCCGAACGTGGTGCCCTGGGGCCCGCGCAGGTTCTCGATCCGCTCGATGTCGAACATCGGGAAGCCCTTGAGGATCGGGTTTTCCTGCACCACGCCGTCGTAGACCAGCGACACCGGCTGCGAGGCGTTCAGGTCGAAGTCGGTATTGCCCAGGCCACGGACGTAGAAGCGCGGGAAGGCCCGGCCGAAGGATGATTCGATCTGCAGGCTGGGCAGGCGCGACGACAGCAGGCGCACATCCTGGCCGCCGGTGGTCAGGGCGTTGAGCCTTTCCCCGGAAAGCACCGCAATCGAGACCGGCACTTCCTGCAGGTTCTGCTCGCGCTTTTGCGCGATCACGATGATCCGGTCCAGACCGGCATTTTCCGCTTCCGGTTCCTGCTCGCTTGCGGAAGACTGCGCCAATAGCGACGCGGATGCGGTCAACAGCAAGGCTGACAACAGCCAGATCGGGGCAACTCGGACAGTGGAAGATTCGGACATCGTTTTTCCCTGGAAATAGAGGCGGTGGGTTCTCGAGCCTGCGGCGTCTGCGCCCCCGGTCGACCGCGAAAGTATAGCCGAACGGCGCGAGCCGGGGAAATTCCACGGCCCGCTCAGGCCCGCTTGCACAGCACCACCGGCAGTTGCCCTTATACTGTATTTATTTACAGTTTCAGTGCTCGCGATGCATGCCTACGCCGAACTTCATGCCCTGAGTTGTTTCAGCTTCCGCCGCGCCGCCTCGCAGCCCGGCGAACTGGTGCGGCGCGCGGCCGAACTGGGCTATCGCGCCATCGCGATCACCGACGAATGCTCCATGGCCGGCATCGTCCGCGCCTGGGAAGCCGCCCGCAACTGCGGCATCAAGCTGATCGTCGGCAGCGAATTGCGGACTGCCGACGGCCTTCACCTGGTATTGCTGGCGCCGGACCAGGCCGCCTACGCCCAGATTTGTCGCCTGATCACCACGGCGCGGCGCCGCGCGGACAAAGGCGCCTACAAGCTCGAGCGCGGTGACCTGGAACAGGACCTGGACCGGGTGCTGGCGGTCTGGAAACCCGCCGAGCCGCCATCGGAAGCCGATGCCGAATGGCTGCAGCTGCGTTTCGGCGGCCGGCTGTGGATAGGCGCCACCCGGCTGCTGCGGCCGGGCGAGACGCGCTGGTTCGACGCCCTGCAACGACTGGCCGACAGATACGCCCTGCGCTGCGTGGCTTGCGGCGACGCACGCATGCACAGACGCTCTCGACGCGCGCTGATGGATGTCATGAGTTCGCTTGAGCTCGGCCGCCCGCTGGCCGAAT
>CAYYZR010000063.1:0-12505 GCA_964476005.1 uncultured Halomonas sp. | reverse complement strand
GCACCTGGTTGAAGATCAGGCTGCGCGCCGCCGAGAGGTAGAAACCACGCTTGGATTTCGAGGGCTTGCGCCTGAGCTCGCCGCGAAAAAGACGATGCGCCCGGGCGATGTTGTTGCCGCCGAAGCGCTGCTCGCCAAAACCATTTGGCACGCCAAGCTCGGCGATGCGCCGAAGCCGCTCCTCCAGCTCGCGCCGGTCGCCTTCCAGTTCGCGCACGACCAGTTCGAAACGATTGCCGGCCAACCGGCCGCGCTGAATCTTGCGGTGGTGCCGGGCCGCGTGGACGATGCGCATGCCCTCGTCGCTCCAGTCCGACCAGTCGGGATTTTCGCGGCCCGGCATCTGGATGGAAAACGGCTGGCGGGTGACGGCGTTACGGTCCTTCAAACCCCCAAAGCCCACCGATCGCGGCGTCACTTCGGCCAGGCGCGCCAGTCGAGCGGCCACGTCCACGGTATTCATTCCGCGCTTTTCGATCTCCAGCCACAGGTGCTCGCCGTCGCCGGACGGGGCGTAGCCGATGTCCTCGACGACCTGAAAGTCCTCGGGCCTGGTTCGAATCGCACCGCTTCCGGCCGGCCCACCGTGAGCGAATTCAGCCATCTTCAGCGGAATCCGGAGGCTTGACGGAACCGGAAGCCGGATCGTCCGGCGGCCGGCCTTCGCCGCTCGCCGCATCCGGGTCCTGCGGCGGCTCGAAATCACGCAGCGCACGGGCGTCCTCGGGATCCAGATCTTCGGGTTCGACGACCAGGTAGAACTCCTCGCCTTCGCGGATCAGGCCGAGTTCGGAGCGGGCACGCTCCTCGACGGCATCGAGGCCCGACTTGAGATCGTTTACTTCAGCGTCCAGCGCATCGTTGCGCGCCGCCAGCTGCCGATTTTCGACGCGCTGGGTCTCGACGCGCCGCTCGAGCTCGGCGACTCGTCCGTACTGGCGCCAGACCTGGATCTGCAGCATCACCAGCAAAACGACCAGGATTACGATGATTGTTCGCACCGGCTCTTACCGCTCAGAGGAGATTCCAAGTGTAGCGCGCTTTGCCCCGGCTGCCCGATGACGGGACGGCGAAGCGGTCAGCCGAGCACGCGCTCGATGATGTCCAGGTAGAGGCTCGGGAGTTGCTCCAGATCGTCGACGGCGATCGACTCGTCGATCTTGTGGATGCTGCGATTGACCGGGCCCAGTTCCACGGTCTCGATACCCAGCGGCCCGAAGAATCGACCGTCGGACGTGCCACCACCGGTATCCGGGCGGGTCGCCAGCCCCAGCCGGTCGTGGACCGCTGCGGTCACGGCTGCCAGCAGCTTCCCGTCGGCCGGCCCGAACGGTGCACCGGATATGCGCCAATCCAGCCGGCAGTCGGGCAGCGCATGGTCAGCCAGCAGGGCGTCGATACGCGCCTTCAGATCTTCTGCCGTGGAATTCGGGTTGTGCCTCAGGTTGAACATGATTTCCAGCCGGCCGGGCGTTACGTTATCGGCCCCGGTGCCGGCACGCACGTTGGACACCTGCAGGCGAGTCGGCGGAAACGCAGCGTCGCCGTCGTCGAATTCCAGCGCGGTCAATGCCGCCAGCAACGGCGCGGCACGGTGGACCGGGTTGTCCTCCGGACGCGCGTAAGCGGTATGCCCCTGTTCGCCCACGATGGTCAGACGCGCCTGGATGCTGCCCCGGCGGCCGATGCGAATGACATCGCCCAGGCGTTCGCTGCTGGAGGGTTCGCCGACCAGCACGTGATCGGGCAGCAGGTCGCGCGCTTTCAGCCAGGGCACCACGCGGCGGACGCCGTCGGCGGCCACGCCCTCCTCGTCGGACGTCAGCAGAATCGACAGTCGACCGGTGGTTTCGGCGGCCGACGCGGCAAAACTCTCGGCGGCCAGGGCAAAAGCGGCCACCGAGGATTTCATGTCGGCCGCACCGCGCCCGAACAGCATGCCGTCGCGCACTTCGGGACTGAACGGCGGCGAGGTCCACTCGCTCTCCGGCCCCGTGGGCACCACGTCGGTGTGGCCGAGCAGCAGAAGATGGGGCTTGCCCGCCCCGATCGTGGCAAACAGGTTGTCGACCGCGCCGAAACGCAGCGATTCGACCTGCATACCGACATTTTCGAACCGTCGCGCCAGCAAGGACTGACAGCCGGCATCGTCCGGAGTCACCGAGGCACGCTCGATCAGCGCCGAAGCCAGTCTGAAGACTTCCGAGGTCACTGCTGCTGCAGCCACTGCCGCCCGGCGTCGTCGAAGCCGGCGCGCAATTCACCACCGCGCTCGAACAGCGGCCGCTTGATCAGCGTCGGGTACTTCACAAGCAGGTCGACGACCGCGGGCGAATCCAGCGCAGGCCGCTGGACCTCGTCCAGGCCGCGCCAGGTCGCGGACCGGCGGTTGACCAGCGTCTCGGCGCCGACCGCCCCCAGCCAGCGCTCGATGTCTGACCGCGCGGGCGGACATTCGCGCAGGTCCACCCAACGGAATTCCAGCCCTTCTCCGGCCAGCCACTTGCGCGCCTTGCGACAGGTGTCGCAGGACTGTATGCCGAAGACGTCAACCTGCATCGTTCGGTGTCCGTTCTTCGCGCAGGTCGGCCGACGTTGTGCGGCGGCAGCCGAATGAGCAAACGAGACCAATCACGATTCGTCGCTGATTTCCTTCTGGAAGGCCTTCAGCGCTTTCTTCGACTCGTGCCTGAGATCCCGGCCCTCGACCAGGTAGACAATGTATTCGCCGACGTTCTTGCAGTGGTCCCCGATGCGTTCCAGCGACTTGGCCACCAGCAGCGCATCGAGCACCCGTCGCACGTTGCGCGCGTCCTCCATCATGTAGGAGTAATACTGCCGGAAGATCGATTCGTAGTCCTGGTCGACCTTCTTGTCCTGCTCGAGGATCTCCAGCGCCACCTCCGGCGCCATCCGGGTGAAGCCGTCGAGGCTCTTGCGCAGCATTTCCAGCACCATGTGCCCCATGCGTTCAATTTCACGGTAGTCGTTGCGCGGCCGGTGATAGTCGGCCAGCGCGATGGCCCAGCGCGCGATCTTCTCGGCCTCGTCGCCGATCCGCTCCAGGTCCGAAATGGCCTTGATGATGGCAAATACCAGACGCAGGTCGCTGGCGGCCGGCTGGCGCCGGGCGATGATCAGGTTGCATTCCTCGTCGAGACGCTTTTCCATCCGGTTGACCTGGTCGTCGGCCTCGATCACCGTGACGGCCAGCTCGGTGTCGCCGGTGACCACGGCCTGAACCGCGTTTTTGAGCATCTCCTCGACCATCCCGCCCATGGCCATCATCTTCTGTCGCAGGTTCTCCAGTTCCTGGTTGAACTGGTGCGAAATGTGCTGATCGAAATGTTCCATCGTGTTGCTCCGGGGAATCGTTATCCTGGGGTCCGGCATTCGGGTCCGACTGTCTGTCCAGTCTTCGCGGTCAGCCGTAGCGCCCGGTAATGTAGTCTTCCGTCGCCTTGCGGCGCGGATTGGTGAACAGCCTGGCGGTATCGTCGAACTCGATCATCTCACCCATGTACATGTAGGCGGTGAAATCCGAGACGCGCGCAGCCTGCTGCATGTTGTGCGTGACAATCACGATCGTGTAATCGTTCTTCAATTCGGCGATCAACTCTTCGACCTTGGCCGTCGAGATCGGATCGAGCGCCGAGCAGGGTTCGTCGAGCAGGATCACCTCCGGCTCGATCGCGATCGCCCGGGCAATCACCAGACGCTGCTGCTGGCCGCCGGAAAGGCCGAACGCGTTGTCGTCCAGCCTGTCCTTCACTTCGTCCCAGAGCGCGGCGGCACGCAGCGCCCGCTCGACCACCTCGGCCAGTTTGCGCTTGTCGTTGACACCTTGCAAGCGGAGACCATAGGCGACGTTTTCGAAGATCGACTTGGGAAACGGATTCGGCTTCTGGAATACCATGCCGACACGCCTGCGATGCTCGGCGACGTCCACGTCCTTGTCGTGGATATTCTTGCCGTCGATCAGGATTTCGCCGTCGATACGGCAGATGTCGATAAGGTCGTTCATCCGGTTGAAGCATCTGAGCAACGTCGACTTGCCGCAGCCGCTGGGGCCAATGAAAGCGGTCACGCGGTTATGCGCAATCTTCAGATTGACGCTCTTGAGCGCCTGGTCGTTGCCGTAGTACAGGTCCAGGTCGCGCACCTCGATGCTGACCTTCTCACGCGCGATCTCCAGCGGCTGGCGATCGTCGTCGAATATCCCGGAAGAAACCGGCGCGGCGGTGGCTTGATCGTTCATTGCAGCGTTTTCCATGTCGTGGTGACCTCAATCGCCTTCGGCGCGGTACTTCTCGCGCAGACGATTGCGGATCGCGATGGCCGAAAGGTTGAGGATCAGGATCAACAGCACCAGCGTCAGCGCCGTAGCGTATACCAGCGGTCTGGCCGCTTCAACGTTGGGACTCTGGAAGCCGACGTCGTAGATGTGAAAGCCCAGGTGCATGATCTTGCGCTCCAGGTGCACGTAGGGAAACTCGCCGTCCACCGGCAGGCTGGGCGCAAGCTTCACCACGCCCACCAGCATCAGCGGCGCGACTTCGCCGGCCGCGCGCGCCACCGCCAGGATCAGCCCGGTCATCATGGCCGGCGCCGACAACGGCACCACCACCTTCCACAGGGTTTCCCACTTGGTGGCACCCAGCGCCAGCGAGCCTTCACGGATGGTCCGTGGAATGCGCGCCAGGCCTTCCTCGGTGGATACGATCACCACCGGGAGCGTCAGCAGCGCAAGCGTCAACGAGGCCCAGAAAAGGCCGGGCGTGCCGAAGGTCGGCGCCGGCAGTCGCTCGGGGTAGAACAACTCATCGATGCTGCCGCCCAGCAGGTAGACGAAGAAGCCCAGGCCGAAAACCCCGAAGACGATCGACGGCACGCCGGCAAGGTTGTATACCGAAACGCGGATCAACTTCAATATCACGCCCTGGCGCGCGTATTCGCGAAGATAGATCGCGGCCAGCACACCGAACGGCGTCACCAGAACCGACATGATCAGCACCATGGTGACCGTACCGAAGATGGCCGGGAAGATGCCGCCCTCGGTATTCGCCTCGCGCGGATAGCCCGACAGGAAATCGCCGATTCTGTGTCCGTAGAAACCGATCTTGCCGAACAACCCCATGGCGTTGTTGCGCGAAGCCATCACGATATTGTTGAGCTGGATCCGCACTTCCCGGCCCGAGGCGGTCTCGGCCACCAGCACGTCGCGCTCGCCCTGAGCGATCAACTCGCGCCGCTGGGCCTGAACGTCTTCGAACCGGCGATCCAGCTCGGCCTGACGGGCGGCAAAATCGGCCTCCGCGGCGGCCAGCTCAGCGCCCGAAACGCCTTGCAGCTCCAGCGCCCTGCGCTCCAGCCTCAGATCCTCCATCTTGCGGTTGATGCGACCGATCTCGACCCGCTCGAGAGCCTGAATGCGCTGATGCAGCTCGTTCGCCCGATCGATGGCCTGCTGCAGCTCCGACCACAGCGCATCGTCACGCGCGACCACCTCGCCGGCACGCTCCAGCGCCATTGCAAAGCCGTAGAAATTTCCCCACTCGCGCCGCTCGATGCGCAGCGCGTCCTCCGGATAGCGCATCTCACCCAGCGCCGAGTCCAGGTACCAGACGAAATCGCGCCCGGTCAGGTCCCGGTTGCCGACCTTGATCAGGTGACGCGTGACCAGCAGTTGGTCTTCGGGAATCGGCTGACCGGATTCACGAATCCGCTGAGCCGGCAACGTCTCCGAACGCACCATGATGCCCATGATGGATTCGCTTTCGCCTGCGGCCGTGGTCACGGTCGTGGCCATTATGGGCGAAGGCCAGAAATGACCGAAGCCGCGCACCGCGATCAACAGCAGAAGGCCGACGACCATGATCAGCGAAATCGCCAGTCCGCCGCCGATCATCCAGATCCACGGATCGCCGGACTTGAACCACAGACGAAGAGACATTCTGCTGCTCATAGGCTGCTATACCGTTCGCGCAGGCGCTGGCGAACCACCTCGGCGATGGTGTTGACCGTGAAAGTGATGGCGAACAGCACCAGGCCAGCGAGAAAAAGAATGCGGAAATGCGTGGAATCGACGGCGGTCTCGGGCAGTTCAACCGCGATATTGGCCGAAAGCGTGCGCATGCCCTCGAAGATGTTGAAGTTGACCACCGGACTGTTGCCGGTGGCCATCAGCACGATCATGGTTTCACCCACCGCGCGACCGAAGCCGATCATGACGGCCGAGAATATGCCCGGGCTGGCGGTCAGCAGCACCACGCGCGTGACCGTCTGCCACGAGGTCGCGCCGAGTGCCAGCGAACCCTGGGTCAGGTGCCTCGGTACCGTGAATACCGCATCCTCGGCGATGGAAAAGATCGTCGGAATCACCGCAAACCCCATCGCAATCCCGACCACCAGCGCGTTGCGCTGATCGTAGGTAATGCCGATATCGGTAAACCACTGCCGCATCGAGCCGTCGAAGAACCAGATTTCGACCAACGGCGACAGCGACACCAGCCCCCAGACCACCAGCGCGATGACCGGCAACAGGATCACCGCCTCCCAGCCCGGCGGGACCGACGCGCGCAGCGACTGTGGCAGGCGGCTGAAGACCCACGCGACGCCGAGGAACGACAGCGGCAAGCCGATCAGCACCGTGAACACCGCCGGAATGTGATTTTCCAGGAAGGGCGCCAGCCAGAGACCGGCCAGGAACCCGAGAATCACCGTCGGCAGCGCCTCCATCACCTCGATGGTGGGCTTGACGTAGCCCCTGAGCCTGGGCGCCATGAAGTAAGCGGTGTAGATGGCGCCGGCGATCGCCAGCGGCATGGCGAACAGCATCGCGAAGAATGCCGCCTTCAGCGTGCCGACCGTCAGCGGAATCATCGAATACTTGGGCTCGAAGCTGTCGGCGCCGCTGGAGGCCTGCCACACGTATGCCGGATCCTGGCGCCCTTCGTACCAGATCTTGCCCCACAGCGCCTTCAGCGACACCTCCGGGTGCTTGTTCCAGACGTCAAAGCGAAGAATCCGCCCCGAGTCGTCTTCGGCGATCACGACGTCGTCGACCGGGGATATTCCGACCGAGCGAAGCGGCGTGTCGCTGACCTGCTCGAGGTAAAGCGTGCGGGCCGACGTGCCGAAGTGCAGCCCGAGGCCGCCGGCGTCGTCGACCACGGCGAAACCCTTGCGGGTGTACTCCGGCTGGATGCGCGTGATGGCGCCCGGATGGCTTTCGAAGTCGCGCACCCGGGTCAGGCGAAAGATGTTGTCGCCAGCCGCGGCCCGTTCGTCGCGCACCAGGAACCACTGACTCAGGTTGCCGCGATCCGTGCCCACAACCATCGAGAAGGTCCCGTTGAGCATCTTGAGTTCGGTAACGCGCTCCCCGTCTTCGACGGCGCTGGCCTGATCGCGAAGAACCGCCGCGGCCGGATTGGCGATGTCCCAGTAGAGCAGCGTGCCGGCATCATCGACACCGATCAGCGACCAGAGATTGGATGTGAGCTGAAGTTCCCGAACCTCGCCCGGCGGTTGCGGCAGGGTCCAGGCGCGACGCTCGATTTCGGTTTCGCCGGTAAGAAAGGACGTGTTCGCGCGAAAGCGGGTCAGAACCAGCCGGCCATCCGCCGTGCGAGCGGCCAGCCCGGTTCCGCCGTCACGGGTCTTCTGCACGGCCAGCGCGCGCAGTGGTTGCCCTTGCTCATCGACCCGTACCGGCGTGCGACCGAGCGGAAAGGCCGGCTCGGGCAGCACGCTGCGCGCGCCGTCGTTGAACTCCAGCCGGGTTTCGTGATCGACGACGATTGCGGTGCCGTCGGACAGGCCATAAGCGACACGGCGGCTGCGTGGTTCGCCGATGGAAACCGATTCCACGGTCACGCCCTCGGGCACATCCAGGCGCAGTTCCTCGAGCACACGCCCGTCTTCCAGCATGAAGTAGGTCAACCGTCCATCGCTGGAATGGCGCATGCCCAGCGTATCGTAACGCTCGAGCACCAGCAGCGATCGATCGGCGCCGGCGTAACCCGGCGCCTGGAACTGGCCGACCTGCTCCACCGAGGCGCCGCGCAGAAGGGGCGCGACTTCGCTGAACAGGTAGACGAAGATCAGCGCCAGCGCCACGACCACGCCGCCGCCGCCGGCGCGCACCATCCACTTGGCCGCGGAATCCGACAGGTAGCGCATGCGGCGCCGGCGCGCCATCGCATCGGCACTGGGCAGGTAGCTTTCTTGCCCCGCCGGCATTCCGGCTCTTCCGGCAGCGTTCATGTCTCGACGTCCATCGGTTTCGGTAGCAGGTCCAGTTTCCAGTCGGGATTGGTGAAACTAAATGTCGAGTTGGTCGCGCATGCGCTGGGCCACGGGCGCCGGCAACGGAATGTAACCGTCGCGCACGACCACTTCCTGGCCCTGCTTCGAAAGCACCAGGCGGAAGAACTCGCGCTCGAGCGGCGCCAGCGGCTGGTTCGGACGCTTGTTCACGTAAACGTAGAGCAGCCGGGCAAGCGGGTATTCGCCGCTGGCGGCCGTTTCGCCGGTCGGCGCGACGCACTCGCCGCCCTGCTCGCGCGATAGCTCGAGCGCCTTGATGCCGGACGTCAGATAGCCGATCCCCGAGTAGCCGATACCGTTCAACGATTCGCTCACGCCCTGAACGACCGATGCCGAGCCGGGCTGCTCGTTGATGCCCGGCTTGAAATCGCCGCCGCACAGCGCGTTGTCCTTGAAGAATCCGTACGTGCCCGAGACCGCGTTGCGGCTGTAGAGCGTGAAATCGCGATTGACCCAGGCGCCTTCCAGCCCCAGGTCGCCCCAGCGATCGATGTTCGCGGCTGCACCGCAACGCCGCCCGACCGAGAAGATCGCGTCGACTTCGGGAATCGAGATGCATTCCAGCGGGTTGTCCTTGTTGACCATCACGGCCAGCGCGTCGATCGAGGTGCCCACCGGCGTCGGCGGATAACCGTGGCGATCCTCGAAGGCCTGGATTTCGCTGGAGCGCATCATTCGGCTCATCGGGCCGAAATTGGCGGTGCCCTCGGTCAGCGCCGGCGGCGCGGTGGACGAACCGGCGCCCTGGATCTGGATCTTGACGTTTGGATAGAACTTGGCGAATTCCTCCGCCCACAGCGTCATCAGGTTGTTGAGCGAGTCGGAACCGATCGACGACAGATTGCCGGATACGCCGGAAACCGGCTCGTATTCGGGCAGGTTGGGATCGACTTCCATCTGTGAATTGGCTGGAAGGGTGGTGGCGGCCAGCAGCACGCCGGCGCAGAATTGCCTGAATTTCATCATGACTGGACCTTTCGTGTGCGATTGAAGACGGTAGCCGCCCCGGGTTACGGATTCATGACGCCGAGGCCACTCCAGCAAGCGCCTGAGATGATGTGACACAAATGTTACACGCCGATGACGATGTTTGCGCAGATCAAGCGCCGGCCGGCACGGGCTGCAGACCGCGCAATCGGGCGCTTGGAAAGATGCAGCAGAATTCGCTGCCTTCGGCCGGTTCGGAATGCACCCGAAGACGCGCCTCGTGGCGCTGCAGCACGTGCTTGACGATCGCCAGCCCCAGGCCGGTACCGCCCTGTGAGCGGCTGCGCGAAGGATCGACGCGATAGAACCTCTGGGTAATGAACGGCAGATGCCTGGCGTCGATGCCGATGCCGTCGTCGGACACGCAGAAGCTTGCGCTGCCCTCGGCATCGCGGCGCCAGCGGATTCGGATGCGCCCGCCCGGGTCGGTGTACCGGACAGCGTTGAACACCAGGTTCGAGAACGCGCTGTAGAGTTCGTTCTCGATGCCGGCCAGGCCCAGCGAGTCGTCCAGGTCCACCTCGATGGTGCGCGCGCCCCCGGCTTGCGCCAGCGCCTCGCTGCGCACCCTGCGCACGACCTCGGGCACGTCCACCGGTCGCTCATCCGGCTCGCCAGGTGCATCGGTCTCCAGCCGGGAAAGCTCCAGCAGGTCGTTGACCAGGGTCGTCATCCGGCCGGTCTGGGCCTGCATCTCGCCCAGCGGCTCTTCCCAGATTTTCGGAATCGCCTCGTCGTCGGCCATGTTTTCCAGGTAGCCGCCAAGCACCGTCAGCGGTGAACGAAGCTCGTGCGAAGCATTCGCGACGAAATCCCGGCGCATGTTTTCCAGGCGCTGCAGCCGGGTGACGTCGCGAATCAGCATCAGGTATTGTCCGCGGCCATAGGGCACTCCCCGGATCGAAAGCCGTCCGCCCAGGTCTATCGGCGAGTCGACATCCACCGGCCGGCTGAAATCGCCTTCACGCATGAAGCGCTCGAAGGCGGGCGCGCGCAGCAGACTGGTGACCGGCTGGCCGATATCACGATTGCCGACCAGCCCCAGCAGGCGCACTGCGGCACTGTTGAACCAGGTGATGCGGCGGTCGGCGTCCAGCACGATGGTGCCGTCGGGCATGGCCGCAGTGGACTCGCGGAATTCACGAATCACCCGGGCCAGCCGCTTCTTGCGCTTGGTATAGCGCCGTTGCATGCGGTAGTAGTGCTCGAACACCTCGCCCCAGACACCCCAGGACTGGGGCGGCTGCGACCGGCGACCGTCGCGCAGCCAGGATTCCAGGCGATGCATCTGGATGATGTGGCGAAGTCCGGACGCAACCAGCGCCAGCACGATCCACCAGCCCAGCGCGCCGCCGAAGATCAGCCAGAACAGGCCGGCCAGGGCAACCCAGAAGGCCGCCAGCATGAATTCGGCCAGCCAACCGGTTCGCATCTAATGACCACCTTCCGGCGAAAACCGGTAGCCGGCGCCGCGCACGGTCTGAATGAATCCCTCGCAGCCGAACGGCGCCAGCGCCTTGCGCAATCGGAGCACGTGGACATCCACGGTGCGCTCCTCGACGTAGACGCCGCCGCCCCAGACGTGATCAAGCAGCTGCGACCGGCTGTAGACACGATCCTGGTGGGTCATGAAGAACTTGAGCATACGGTATTCGGTCGGGCCCAGTTCTACGGGTTGGTCGCCAGCCATTACCCGGTGCGAGGCCAGGTTGAGCACCAGCTTTCCGGCATCGACCTGCTCGCCGCCGCCCTCGGGTGCGGCCCGGCGAAGCACCGCGCGAATCCGCGCCATCAGCTCGCGCGCCGAAAACGGCTTGGTGATGTAGTCGTCCACCCCGCTGTCGAGTCCACGCACCTTGTCGTCCTCGGCGCTGCGGGCGGTCAGCATGATGATCGGAATGTTGGCGGTGAGCTCCTCGCGCCCGAGACTGCGCGCGAATTCGACGCCACTCGTATCGGGAAGCATCCAGTCGAGCAGGATGAGATCCGGCATGCGGTCGGTCACCTGGATACGGGCCTGCTGGCAGTCACCGGCTTCGATGACGCCGAAACCCGATCGCCTGAGATTGAAACTGATCATGTCGCGAATGGCGGCATCGTCTTCGACCACCAGGATCGTCTTTTCCATTGGCTTGCTCATGCGATTTCGGCCCGTGGAATTACAACAATGTCATATGACCGATCCATGACAGTTACCTTGAACCGTTCTAGACGGAAGCCTCGTAGGCCTTCTGCATTCGCGCGATTTCGGCTGCCAGTCGCTCGCGAAGGAAATCCGGCGCAAGTACCTCGGCATCGGCACCGTAGCGAAGAATGTCCATGACCAATTCGCGGCTGGAACCGAACGGCAGGGCAAGCCTGAGCGAACCGTCGGGCTCGAACGACTTCTGCTGCTCCGGATGCCAGTGCTCCTCGGCCGCCCAGCGCGCGGCTTCGGCCGAAAACCGGATTTCGGCGGTGTGCTCGGCCGGGCCTGAAAATATCCCGTAGGCCTGGTCGAAATGCCCGTGCAGCGCCTCGGGCGGAATCGGCTCGCTGGCGTCCTCCAGCGGCGTAAGTTCGGTGATCCGTTCGACGGCGAAGCTGCGCAGCCCCTCGGCCTGGTGGCACCAGGCGTCCAGGTACCAGCGGTCTCGATATGACGTCAATCGTTGGGGCGAGATTTCGCGGTCGCTGACCGCGTCGCGCCGTCGCCCGTGGTAGCGGATGCGCAGCTGGCGCCCGGCGAACAGCGTGCGCAGCAGGTCCTCGAACAGCCGCCCGGGCACCGGTCGGCCGGCGTCGTGGCGGATATGCACGCGCTCGGGGTGCGCCGAGAAGTCGATCCCCTCGGCATCGATCAGCTGGGACATGCGCTGCTGGAGCTGGTCGAGTTCGTCCTGCAGCAGGCCGGGCTGCACGTTGGACAGAATCTGGCGTGCGGTCAGCAGCGCCTGCAATTCCTCCGGACTGATCCATAGCCCCGGCAGCTCGAAATTGCCGGCCAGGCTGCGGTCGTAGAAATAGTGACGGGTTTCAGGGTCCTGCTCCAGCGGCGCGCCCAGCACGTCGCGCAGTTCGGCTATCAGCCGGTACAGCGTGGCCTGGCTGCAGCCGAGTTCTTCCATCAGGTGCTGCCTGGACACGGGCGTACGCCGCTGGCGCAGGATGTCGTGCAGGTGATAGAGCTTCTCGCGCCGCGACATCG
>CAYYZR010000062.1:0-12555 GCA_964476005.1 uncultured Halomonas sp. | reverse complement strand
GAAGAGGAAGTCCCTGAAGAAATTGCGCGCGAGGTCGCCGACACGCCGGTTGCCGCGGTCGGGGTTTACGACATTCAATATTCCGATCTCGACTCCGAGTTGCTCGAACTGTTCGCCGAAGAAGGCCAGGAATTACTGGAGCACTCCGATGGTTTGCTGCAACAGTGGCGCGAGAATCCGGAAGATCGGCAGCTTGTAACCGCGCTGCAGCGCGATATTCATACCATCAAGGGCAGTGCCCGAATGGCCGGTCTGAATCCGGTGGGCGAAGTTGCACACGTCCTCGAGGATCTGCTGGAGAATATTGCTGGCGGCCGCCAGAAGGCCAGCGCGGCCAGCATCGATACCATGGAAGCGGGCTGCGACCAGTTGCACGCAATGCTGGATGCAGTCGAAAAGCGCCAGCCTCTCCCGGGGCGTGGCGCCCTCGAAGAACTGGCCGCCGAAGAACAGGCGCAGACCGAAGAAGAACCCGCAGCCGCGCGAACCGAGTTGGAAGCCGCAGGCGTCGAGCGCACCGGCCGGAGCAGCACGATCAGGCTGGCATCGGAACAGGTCGAAGAACTTCTCAACTTTGCCGGCGAAGTGAGCATCTTCCGGTCCCGAATCGAGCAGGAAATCGGCGCATTCCGCGGCAACATCGGCGAAGTCGAGCAGACCGTGGCGCGTCTGCGCGAGCAGCTTCGCAAGCTCGAGCAGGAAACCGAGGCCCAGATCCTTTCGCGCTATGAGCGCGAGCACGGATCGTCGGATTCGACCTTTGATCCGCTGGAACTGGATCGATATTCGACCATCCAGCAGTTGTCGCGGGCGCTCGCGGAAAGCGTCAGCGATTTGAACAGCCTGACCGAACTCATGGACGACGCCGGAAGGCAGTCCGAAACGCTCTTGATGCAGCAAGCGCGGGTGAATACGGAGTTGCAGGAAGGCTTGATGCAGGCCCGGATGGTCTCGTTCAACACACTGGCGCCGCGTCTGCGTCGCGTGGTTCGCAATGCCGCGCGCGACATCGGCCGCAAAGCGAACCTCGAGATCATCCTGGAAGGTGAAGGCGAGTTGGACCGGAATGTGCTCGACCGCGTTACAGCACCCATCGAGCACATTCTCAGAAACGCCGTCGCGCATGGCATCGAGCCACCGTCGGCGCGGCAATCCGCGGGCAAACCGGAAGCAGGCACCATTGCGATCACGATCGATCGCGAGGCGACCGAACTGCTGATTCGTGTCTCCGACGACGGCGCCGGGCTGAATCTGGATCGAATTCGCGAGCGCGCGCTGGAAATGAGCTTGTTGACAAAGGAGCAGGCCGCAGATCCTGCCCAGCTGTCACAGATCATTTTCCACACCGGTTTTTCGACCGCCTACGAGCTCAGCGAGCTGGCCGGTCGTGGCGTCGGCATGGACGTCGTTTCCAGCGAGGTTCGCCAGATCGGTGGTCGCATTTCCGTCGACTCGACGCCCGGCAAGGGCGCCCGGTTTACCTTGCGCATACCGTTAAGCCTTGCGGTGATGCAGGCGATCTTTGTGCACGCCGGTGAACGCGTGTTCGCGATACCGCTTCAGGCAGTCCGCGGCGTTGCCCGAATCCGGCCGGCCGAATGGCGCGAAGCACTCGATTCCGACGGCACCTATCGTTACGGCGGGGACGAATTTCCGCTGATCGAGCTGGACCCGCAACTCGGCTTCGAGCCTGTCGAGGTCGGCGACGAAAGTCTGTCGCTGCTTATGATCTCTACTGGCGACCAGCGCGCCGCGATCCGCGTCGCCGATATTCAGGGGCATCGGGAAGTCGTCCTCAAGCCTGTTGGACCGCAGATCAGCTCAATCCCTGGCATTCTCGGGGGCACCATCATGGGTGACGGTCAGGTGGTCGTTCTGCTGGACATGGCGCCTCTGATTGAACGCGCCCTGGCCGAGCATCGTCTTCCCGGTATGGTCGAGGTCGAGACTGTCGAGATCGCGGAAGAGGAAGTCAAGCGTACGCCGCTGGTGATGGTGGTCGACGACTCGATCACGATGCGTCGTGTAACGGCCAGGATTCTCGAGCACTACGGACTGGAAGTGATCACGGCGCGCGATGGTGTCGAGGCGGTGGACATGCTGTTCGAGCGAGTCCCGGATTTGATGCTGCTCGATATCGAGATGCCGCGCATGGACGGATTCGAGCTCGCCGCCTACGTGCGAGACGATACTCGCCTGGCCCACGTGCCGATCATGATGATCACCTCGCGCTCCGGCGACAAGCACAGGCAGCACGCCCGGGAACTGGGCGTGAATCGCTACCTGATCAAGCCGTATCAGGAAGCCAATATGGTCCGCAACGTGTTCGAAATGCTTGAAATGCCGGTTCCGGGGGACGAGGAATAAAGATGTCAGACAGAGAAATCCGCAGCGTTCTGGTTCCGATTACCGACGCTGACCTGTTACTGCCGAATGCCTCGATTGCCGAGATCGTCGGGTATACCGCACCAGAGCCCATCGAGCAGGCGCCGGAATGGTTGCTCGGAAACATCGTCTGGCACGGCTGGCAGGTCCCCGTCCTGGCTTTCGGCGTTCTTACCGAGCAGCATGAGCACGAGCCGGTGCAAGGCGCAAAGATCTGTATCAGCAAGGGACTGATAGGCAATGAGCGGATGCCCTACATCGGCATACTTGCCCAGGGCTTTCCGCGCCTGGTGACGGTGACCGAGAACGCGCTGACGGAGGTGCCGGATTCGAGCACGCACATAGCGCTTGCCGGGAAGGCAATTATCGGTGACCGCGAAGCCTGGGTACCCGATCTCGACCGAATCGGGCAACTGGCCGCTCACGCCGCTTTTGGGGCGCTCCCGATCTCCGGTTGAATGCTGCGTCGATCCTGCCACGCCTTTTTCAACGCTTGCCCAGATCTCCATAAAGCACCTGCAACGCCGAAACGGCCGCAATGCTGGCCGTCTCGGTGCGCAATATTCTTGGCCCGAACCGCACGCTGCGGAAACCTCTTTGCTCCAGCAAAGCCAGATCCCGCTCGCTGAATCCGCCTTCGGGACCGATCGCGATCGAAATTTCACCTTCAACGGGCGGGCAGTCGTCCAGCAGCGTTCTCGACGCCGGATTCAGCACCAGTCGCGCCGACGTCCGGTCGGCAATCCCTTCAATCGGACTCGGCGCATGAATCTCCGGCAGGTGTGCCCGCCCGCACTGCTCGCAGGCGCCGATCACGATTTCCTTCCAGCGTGACAGACGTGCTGCTGCGGACTTGTCCGGCCTGACTTCGCTGCGCTCGGTGATGATCGGCCGTATGACGCTCACCCCCAGCTCCACCGTCTTTTGAATCACCAGGTCCATCTTTTCGCCTCGGCTCATGCCGGGCAGCAACTCGACGCGCAGCGGTGATTCGCGGCAGACCTCGACAGTTTCGAGCACGCGCACGCTGCAGCCGTGCCGTCGGTGCGCCATGATGATCTCGGCTTTCGCCTCTCGCCCCTTACCGTCGAAAAGCGTGACACGGTCGCCGACGCGATGCCGGAGCACCTTGACGAGGTGCTGGGCTGCGCGCTCCGACAGCCTCAGTTCGTCGCCAGTGCGCAATTCCGAGTCGGCGTGGATACGGTAGATTCTCATCTCATGTCTTCGCGGCTGTCGCGATCGCGATGCCGTCGATGGCGACGCGTGCCAAGTGGTCGATTTCCTCCTCCGAAATCACGTACGGCGGCATGAAATAGACCACGTTGCCCAGTGGCCGCAGCAGCGCCTGATGCTCAAGTGCATAGCGATACACGTGCAGCCCGCGGCGCTGCTGCCACGGGTAGGGCTGGCCGTTGCCGTCGACCATCTCGATCGCGAGGATCATGCCGGTCTGCCGGATTTCGCCGACGTTCGGATGGTCTTCCAGTTCGGCGACCGCTGTGCGCATGCGCCTTGCGCGTCTCCGATTTTCTCCCAGCACGTCGGACTGGTCGAACAAGTCGAGCACCGCCAGGGCGGCCGCGCAGCACAGCGCGTTGCCGGTATAGCTGTGAGAGTGCAGGAAGGCCTTCATGCTGGTGTAGTCGTCGTAGAACGCCTGGTAGACGTGCTCGCGGGTCAGCACCGCGGAAAGCGGCAGATAGCCGCCGGTCAGGCCCTTCGAAAGGCAAAGCATGTCGGGTGAAATGCCGGCCTGTTCGCAGGCGAACATGGTGCCGGTGCGGCCGAACCCGACTGCGATCTCGTCGGCGATCAGGTGCACGTCGTAGCGGTCGCAGGCGTCGCGGAGTTTATCGAGGTAGACCGGATCGTACATGCGCATCCCGCCTGCGCACTGAACCAGGGGTTCGACGATGACCGCGCATATCTCGTCACCGCGCTCGGCAAGCGTGCGCTCCATTTCTTCGAATTGACTTGCCGCATGCTCGGCCCAGCTCGTTCCGTCCTCGCGGTCGAATGCATCCGGCGACGGGACCACGATGGGCTCGAGCAGCAGCGGCGCGTAGGTTTCCTTGTAAAGCCCTACATCGCTGACGGCGAGCGCACCCAGCGTTTCCCCGTGGTAGCTGCCCGAAAGGCAGACGAACCGGGTGCGCCGCTGCTGGCCGACGTTGCGCCAGTAGTGAAACGACATCTTGAGTGCGACTTCCACCGCCGCCGACCCCGAGTCGGCATAGAAGACCCGATCCAGCCCTGGCGGCGTGACCGCGACCAGGCGCTCGGCCAGTTCGGTGGCCGCCGGGTGGGTCATGCCGGCGAGAATGACGTGTTCCAGCGTTGCCGCCTGCTCGGCCAGGCGAGCGTTGATATACGGGTTGCAATGGCCGAACAGGTTGACCCACCAGGAACTGATGGCATCGATGTAGCGATTGCCGTCGAAGTCCTCCAGCCACACCCCCCGGGCGGAGCGAATGGGGATCATCGGCAGATTCTCGTGATCCTTCATCTGGGTGCACGGGTGCCATAGCACATCCAGGTCGCGTGCTCGCCACTGGTCGTTGTTCATGGGTCTCGTCGTCCGGGTCGCCAAGCGCCGATGGTAGTGCATCCGAGCGCGGCCCATCGCCATTGAATACCGGCCGATTTGCTATGATCATCGATCTGTCCACCCCGCAGTGCGTCCGATGTACTCCAATAGGTCTTCGAAGCGTTTCGAGAAGTCGCGTTTCCCCGGGAAAACCGGATTCACGCTGATCGAGGTGCTGGTCGTGGTCGTGATCATCGGCATCCTCGCCGCGGTCGTCGTGCCGCGCTTCATGGACGAGCCCGACAAGGCGCGTGCGGTCAAGGCCCGCCAGGATATCCAGGCGCTGGTGACCGCCCTGAACATGTACCGGCTCGACAACCAGGTCTATCCATCGACCAACCAGGGTCTCGAGGCCCTGGTCGACGAGCCTTCGGGTCGGCCGGAGCCGACCAACTGGAAGGCCGGCGGCTATATCGAGCGCCTGCCGAAAGACCCTTGGGGCCGCGATTACCTCTATCTCAATCCCGGTGTCCACGGCGATATCGATGTCTGGACCAACGGCGCCGATGGCCAGCCCGGCGGTGAAGGCATCAATGCCGAAATTGGAAACTGGAGCGATTAAGGCATCTCTGAGCAACGCTGAGCGAAGCCTGGTTCAGAGGCTTTCCGGCCGGCGTTCGCGCATCGCGTCGGCGCCGCCCGGGTTCACTCTGGTCGAAGTGCTGGTGGTGGTCATCATTGCCGGCGTTCTGACCGGCGCGGTGCTCCTGGTAGTGGGGCAAGCCGGCCCAGGTCAGGCCAGTCAGCGAGAACTGGCCCGGCTGAATGCCTCGCTTGAAGTCATGTGCGATCAGGCGCTGCTCGGCGGTTCCATACGCGGGCTCCGTTTCCACGCCGAAGGTTATGATTTCTGGCAGTACCGTGGCGGCGCCTGGCAGCCGCTGCCCGGCGATTCGCGCCCCCGGCCGGTGGCCTGGCCTGACGGGCTGCGTCCGCGGATACAGGTCGAGAATGTCCATTTGCGCCCGGCTCGGAATCAGCGCATGCCCCAGGTCGTGTGCACCGGTATCGAGCCGCCGACGCCGTTCGAGATCGAGATCGGCAGCGGCGAGCATCGAACAACCATGAGTTGGCCAGGATGAATCGATCGCCCGCGAATCGCAGCGCAAACGGGTTCACCCTGATCGAGGTTCTCGTCGCGCTGTTCGTGGTCGCGACTGCGCTGGCCGCGCTCGGCTTCGCCGGCGCCCGCGCGCTGAACAGCCAGGTGGTGCTGGAGGAGCGCACGTTCGCGCTGTGGGCGGCCGACAACCAGCTGGCCGAGACCCGGCTGCAGGCGTCGATCCAGCTTGGCTCAAGCAGTGGCAACGTGCGCATCGCCCAGCGGGACTGGCGCTGGCGGCGACAGATCCAGCTTGCCCCGGGCGGGCAGCTGTGGCGTGTCGACGTGACCATTCTTGACCCGGACGGCCAGCCTATCTATACCCATAGCGGTTTCGTGCAGCGATGAACGGGCCACGCCCGCAAGTCCGCTCAGGCTTCACACTGGTCGAGCTGCTGGTCGCGGTGCTGGTATTCGGCCTGCTGGCCGTGTCGGCCTACACAGGACTCAACGCGCTGTCAGCGGCGGTCGGCGCCCAGCGCGATCGATCGCTGGCCTTGGCCGGTTTGCAGCGCGCCGTGGCCACGCTGGACGGCGACCTGAGACAGCTGGCAAGCCGGCGCGGTCGCGACCGCGAAGGACGGTTGTTGCCGGTTCTGGCCGGCGACTCACAGATTCTGCTTGGCCGCCGCGCCGGCCGGATGAATCCGGCCGAACTGCCGCGTAGCCAACTCCAGCAGTTCGAGTGGCGGCTGGAGCAGAGCGTGCTGGTGCGCCACAGCTGGCCGGAAGTCGACAGCGCTCCGGATTCGCCGCCGACCGGCCGCACCCTCTTTGCCCAGGTCGATGCCATCGCGTTTCGCTTCCGCGATGCGACCGGCGTATGGCATCGCGAGTGGCCGGCGTCGAGCCCGCCGCAGGTATTGCCGACTGCGGTCGAATACGTGCTTGAAACGCCTGTTTTCGGCCCGATTCGGCGCGTGGTGGCCCTGTGATGCGGGCGTCCCAACTGAAGTCGGGCGGATTGGTTCGCCAGCGCGGTGCCGCGCTGCTGATTGCGCTTCTGTCGGTTGCCCTTGCCGTATTGCTGGCAACCGAGCTGGTCGAGCGCAGCCAGCGCGACGTGGCCCGAACCACGGCGGTGGTCAATGCCGAGCGCGCCTGGCAGTTCGCAGAGGGCGTCGAGGGCCTGGCGCGGGACTGGATCCGGCGCCAGCGCCAGGTCGGACCGGGCGTCCGACTGCCGGATGGTCAGTGGTCGGAGCCGTTCATGGTGCCTGGCGGTTCGGTGCGCGGCAGGATGTTCGCCCGCGACGGTCGTTTCAACCTCAACGCGTTGGCCAGTCGGGATCCTGCAGTTGCCGCCGACGGGCGCCGGACCCTGCTTCGGCTGCTGACACTGCTGAACGTCGACCCTGCCCTGGGCGAGAGCATTGTCGCGATGTACGGTGGCGGCGGCGCGTCGCCCGCCACGACACGGATTCATTTGAGCGAGCTCAACAGGCTGGAGCGGTTTACCCCCGAGATGCGTCGGCGGGTCGAGCCCTACCTGGCGCTGCTGCCCAACGCCGAGGCTCGCATCAACGTCAATCTCGCGCTTCCGGAGGTCCTGGCGGCGGCCGTCGAGGGGCTTTCGATCGAGTCGGCCCGCAGCCTCATCGCGCGGGCGCCGTTCGAATCGCTGGCTGAAGTCCTCGCTCAGCCGGAGTTCGCCGCCCTCAACGCAGTGGCCGTCCGTCGCCGGCTGGCGGTCGAAAGCGAGTGGTTCCTGGTCCAGGCCCAGGTCTCGCTGGATGGCATGGTCAGAGACTACTTCCGGCTCGTGGGCGCTTCCGGCAACAGGTATGATTTCCGCTATCTCAGCCAGGGGGTTCCCTGACCGGCATGGCCAGAAGCGAGTGTTATCGATTGATCGATGTCGTTACAGGGGCGTCGAAGACTTTTTCCGTGTCCGACGGCAGGGTTATGCCGCTCGATGGCGCCGAGCAGGTAAAGGTCGAAATGGTTGCTCTGGTCCCTGCCGATCGCTGCAGCCTG
Organism: uncultured Halomonas sp.; assembly: GCA_964476005.1. Taxonomy (GTDB): domain Bacteria; phylum Pseudomonadota; class Gammaproteobacteria; order Xanthomonadales; family Wenzhouxiangellaceae. Next base: position 4,501 of record CAYYZR010000062.1, on the reverse strand, counting down.
CTTCGGGTGGCTCTCCCTGAAATGAACCCTGCTCGCATGTCCCGAGCGCTGCGCTGGGCGGTGGAAGACTCGATTGCCGGCGATCCGGAGCAGCAGCACGTCGTGCCCGTGCGGCGTGACGCTGACGGCAACTTGCTCTGTCTGGTGGTCGCGCGCCATGACATGGACAGCTGGCTGGCCGGGCTGCCTGCGCAGCCAGCAAGAATGGTGCCGGACGCGGCCTGTCTCCCGTGCGCGGACGGCGAAGTCTTTCTGATGCCTATCGATGATGTGGTGCTGGCGCGAGCCGGTGAGGATATATTCGATCGCATAGAAACGTCTCTGCTCGACAGCCTGGTGCCCGAATTCATGGAAGGCGCTGGTAATCAGGCACGCCTGGTCTGGCTTGGGGATCACCCGCCCGACGAGATTCGGCGTTTCAACCCCGAAAGCCGTCAGGCGGCCGGCACACCGCTGGACATGCTCGCCCCCGGCGCATTGGGGACATTGGGCGCCAGGGTCGATCTGCTTCAGGGCGACTACGCCGCAAGCGACAAGTCCTCCACCATGCGCCAGTGGCGTCTGGCGGGCGTGCTTACAGCACTTGCAGTCTTTCTTTTGCTGGCCGGTGCACTGATCGACTACACGTTGCTGGCGCGTGAGCAGCAACAGTTGCAGGATGAAGTCGAAGCGCGCTTCGGTGATCTTTTCCCGGACATTTCCACGATTGTCAGGCCCAGGGCTCAGGCGGAGCGCGCGCTGGCCGAACTGCGTGGCGGCAGCCGCGATCGCTTCGTCCAGCTGTTGAGCGCTGTCAGTCCGTTGTTCAGCGGGGCGTCGGGTATCGAGGTGACTTCGATCAGCTACATCGACGCGACGCTCGAGCTCGAACTCGAGACCGCATCGCTGGCCGATCTGGAGGCCCTTCAGCGCCAGCTTCGAGCCCAGGGCATCGATGCGTCGCTTCAGAATGTCGAGGTCGCGACCGGAAGCACACGCGGACGAATCCGAATTTCGGAGGGCGGGTCATGATCCAACACTGGCGTCGGCTACAACCTGGCGAGCGCCGGATGATTGGCCTGGCCGCTTTCGTGATCGCGCTAGTGCTGGCCTGGACGCTGGTTTGGGAGCCGTTGCGCGATGCGCGTCGCGAACTGACCGATCAGCTGGCTGGCCAGCGCGCGCTCATCGACTGGCTGGACCGGGTTGCACCGGAAGTCCGGCGACTGCGCGGCGAACGCGCGCCGGAGCGCACGCTTTCGGGGCAGTCCACGCTGGCGGTCATCGACCAGGGTGCGCGCGCCGCCGGCCTGGCCGGCGCGCTCAAGCGCATCGAGCCCGGTACGGGCGATGAAGTGCGCGTGGTGTTCGAGCAGGCCTCTTTCCCGGACCTGATGCGCTGGTTGACGACGACGGTCGCCGAACGCCCGCTGGCTGTCACGCGCCTGACCGCAGACCGCGCCGGCCCCGGCCGGGTCGACTGCGTCGTGGTCCTTCGGCGTACCGACCTCGGCACTGGGTGAACCCCTTTGTTAGAGTTGAGCGTGGTGCGCTTCCAGGCGGCTGCCCGGAGGCGACACTGTTTTGCGACCCATTCCGTAGAGGGCTTGAATGAACTCCGAACCCGTTGATCTCGACCTGGCGCTGAAGGTGGCGCGTGAAGCCGCCCGCAATGCCAGCGAAATCGCGCTGAAATATTTCAGGCGACCGCTGGAAATCGAGCGCAAGGATGATGCCAGCCCGGTCACCGTGGCCGACCGGGAGTGCGAAATGGAGATCCGGCGCATCATCCAAGCGGCGTTTCCCGATCATGCCGTGTTTGGCGAGGAATACGGCCAGTCCGGCGAGCATCGCTGTCTCTGGCTGATCGATCCCATAGACGGCACCCGCAGCTTCATTCGGGGCCTGGAATTCTGGTCGGTGCAGATCGCGCTGATGATCGACGGCGAGCTTGTGCTTGGTGTGTCGGCAGCGCCGCCTTTCGACGAAACCGCCTGGGCGGTGGTCGGTCGCGGCGCGTGGCTGGACGGCGCGCCGCTCGATTGCGCGGGCACCGATACGCTCGAACAGATGGATCTGTCGCTGGGCAACGTGCGCACGCTGGCCCGGTCGGCCGGGTGGCAGAAGGTCGGCAAGCTCGTGGAAACGGCTGCGCGCACTCGCGGCTACGGCGACTTCTACCCGTATCATCGCCTGGCGGCCGGCGGACTCGACGCGGTGATCGAAAGCGATATCAATATCCTCGACATCGCTGCGCTCACGGTCATAGTGCGCGAAGCCGGCGGCATTGTCACCGAACTCGGCGGCGCGCCCATCGGGCTCGAAAGCACCACCATCCTGGCGGCGACACCGTTAATCCACGGGCGACTGGTATCCTTTTTCAATGATTGACGAAATCCCAGAACTCCCGATCATCCACAAGCGCGAGGAACGTCCCGAAAAGAGCCTTTTCAAGGTCGAGGCGCTGGACCTGGAGTTTTCGAACGGCGAGCAGCGCACCTACGAGCGGCTGATCAGTCGCGGCGTCGGCGCGGTCATTATCGTGGCAATGCCGAATCCCGAGACCGTGCTGCTGGTGCGGGAATACGCCTGCGGCGTTCACCGCTACGAGGTCGGCTTGCCCAAGGGCCGCCTGGAGCCGGGCGAAAGCCACGTCGAGGGCGCCAACCGCGAGCTGCAGGAAGAAGTCGGTTTCGCCGCGCGCGATCTGAAGGTGCTGGGCGACCTGACCCTTGCGCCCGGCTACATGACCCACGCCACCCGGGTCGTGCTGGCGCGCGATCTGTATCCATCGCGGTTGCCGGGCGACGAGCCCGAGGAACTGCAGGTGATCGAGTGGCCGATCACCAACCTTGCCGAACTCGTCAGGCGCGAGGACTGCACCGAGGGCCGCACGATCGCCGCACTCTACATGGCACGAGACCTGAAGGACACGATGTGAGCAGTTTTGAAAGCCGGCTTTTGCCGGGCGTGCTGGCCGCCTGCAGCGACGCAACCGACGCCATCCTCGGCATTTACGCAAGTGATGACTTCGAGGTCGAGGCCAAGCACGACACGAGCCCTTTGACCGAAGCCGACATGGCCAGCCACCACATCCTGGTGGCCGCGTTGAAGCGGTTGACGCCCGAGATCCCCATACTGAGCGAAGAGTCGGCCGACATCGGTTTCGATGAGCGCCGCCACTGGGATCGGTTGTGGGTTGTCGATCCGCTGGACGGTACCCGTGAATTCATCAAGCGCAATGGGGAGTTCACGATCAACGTCGCGCTGGTGGTCGATCATTTGCCGGTACTCGGCGTCATCGCGGTGCCGGTTTCCCGGACCGCCTATACCGGTGTCGTCGGGGAGGGCGCGCAACGATGGCAGGACTACCGCGTCCCCGAGCCGATCCGGACCCGCCGGCCGTGCGCCAGGCCGCCGGTTGTGCTGGGCAGTCGTTCGCACGCCAACCCGCGCACGCAGGCGTACTTCGAGATGCTGGGCGAACACGAGCGGGCCAGCCGCGGCAGCGCGCTGAAGTTCTGCGCCGTGGCCGAAGGGGCGGCGGACTTCTACCCCCGACTGGGGCCGACCAGCGAGTGGGACACCGCTGCCGGCGAGGCGATTGTGAAGGCTGCCGGCGGCACGGTCTGGATGCCGGGCGGTAAGCCAATGCTCTATAACGCCCGCGAGACCACGCTCAACGGCGACTTCCTGGTCGCCGGCGACCCGAATGCCGAATGGCCAGTCCCGCCGCCGGCCGAATAGCATCAAAAAGGTTTCAGGACGGCCAGCAGCACGATCCCAACCAGCAGCAGCGCCGGCGCCTCGTTGAACCACCGGTACCAAACGTGGCTCCTGCGGTTTCCGCCTTGCCTGAACGTCAGCACGATGCGCCAGCACCAGAGATGGTAGCCGACCAGCAGCGCCACCAGCGCCAGCTTGGCGTGCAGCCAGCCGAGACTGAGGTAGTAGCCCGGGGCGGTCAGGATTACCGCCAGGCCGAAACCAACCGCCAGCAAGCCCCCGATGTGCGTGATGCCCAGCAGTTTGCGCTGCATCACGTTGAATACCGACTGAATTTCCGGCCCCGGGTGGGTGGCCGCGTACACGAACAGCCGGGGGAGGTAAAACAGCCCGGCAAACCAGGTGACGACGAAAATGATGTGGAATGCAAGCAGCCAGGTCATTGTTTCACGGACAGGTGTGGTCAGCTATCCATTGTCCCCGCAACCGTGGCGCCGCTCAAGTCTCTCATGGCCTGCGGACACCGCAGCGAAAAAATTTCGTCATCGCTGTTGACAGATCCGGAAACGTCTCTATAATTCGTCGGCTCGTCACAGCACAACGTGACCTGGCCGAAAAAAGATTTTACGGAAAGCTTGACAGTTTCGAAAACCTCCGTATAATTCGTCGGCTCGGCAACACAAAATCTGCTCCCGGCAAAACAGCAAATTTTTTCGGGATCAGGTGTTGACGGAAACAATTTTCGAGTTACAATACTCGGCCTGCTTCGGCGAAATGCCTTGAAGCCTGAAAGCAA
>CAYYZR010000061.1:0-12563 GCA_964476005.1 uncultured Halomonas sp. | reverse complement strand
GGCAGGCTGGTGCCATGGCTCCGCAGTACGGTTAGGTGCATGCGTTCCGATTTTCCGGAAACCGGAAACCGTCAGTTCTTTCCGGTCAGTTCCAGCGCCCGCGATACGACGTCTTCGAGCGGTATCTCGCCTTCTTCCCCGCCGCGCCGGCGATATTCGACGATGCCGTTGTCCAGGCCTTTCTCGCCGATCACCAGCACGTGCGGGATGCCGAGGAGTTCGGCGTCGGCGAACATCACGCCGGGGCGCAGCGGGCGATCGTCGAGCAGTGCGTCGACGCCGGCGGCGGTCAGTTCGCGGTAAAGCGCTTCGGCCTTTTCGCGCACCCGGTGCGCTTTTTGATGATTCAGCGGCAGGATGGCGATCGAAAACGGGGCCAGCGGCTCGGGCCAGATGATGCCCCGATCGTCGTGGTTCTGCTCGATGGCCGCTGCCACGATGCGTGAAACGCCGATGCCGTAGCAGCCCATCCACGGGTGCACACCGCGCCCGTCCTCGTCCATGACCACCGCATTCATGGCTTCGGAGTACTTGGTGCCGAGCTGGAAGATGTGGCCCACCTCGATGCCGCGGATCAGCTCCAGCGAACCCGAGCCATCCGGCGCCGGGTCGCCGGCAATCACGTTGCGCAGGTCAGCGACTTCCGGCAGCGCCGCGTCGCGGTTCCAGTTGATGCCGAAGAAATGCTTGTCGTCGATGTTGGCCCCGGCGCCGAAGTCGCTCATGGCGGCCACGCTACGATCGATCACCATCGGAATCGGCAGGTTGACCGGTCCCAGGCTGCCGGGTCCGGCGCCGATGGCGTCCCGAATCTCGGCTTCGGTGGCCATGGTCAGCGGACTCGCCACCTGCGGCAATTTCTCGGCCTTGACCGCGTTGAGTTCATGGTCGCCGCGAACCAGCAGCGCGATCAGTTTCGTGGGCTGGTCGTCTGCCGCGTGCACCACCAGGGTCTTGACCGTCTTGTCGACCGTCAGGTCGAACTGGCCCACCAGGTCATCGATGGTCCTGGCGTCCGGCGTGTCGACCGTTCGCATGTCTTCCGACGGGGCCGCGCGCTCGCCCGGCGAGGCCGCCTCGGCGAGTTCGACATTGGCCGCGAACGCGCCGCCGGGGACGTGCGCGATCTGGTCTTCGCCCGAATCGGCCAGCACGTGAAACTCGTGACTGGTGGCGCCGCCGATGTTGCCGGAGTCGGCAATCACGGCCTTGAACTTCAGTTGCAGCCGCTCGAAGATCCTCGAATAGGTCTTGTACATCACCTGGTAGAACTCGTCCAGGCTGGTCTCGTCGACGTGGAACGAGTAGCCGTCCTTCATCAGGAACTCGCGGGCGCGCATGACGCCGAAGCGCGGCCGAATCTCATCGCGGAACTTGGTCTGGATCTGGTAGAAGCAGATTGGCAGTTGTTTGTAGGATCGAAGCTCGGCGCGTGCGAACTCGGTGATGACTTCTTCGTGGGTGGGGCCGAAAGCGAATTCGCGTCCGGCGCGGTCGGTCATCTTGAGCAGCAGCGGACCGAAGTTGTCCCAGCGCCCGGTTTCGCGCCAGAGCTCGGCCGGCTGCACCGAGGGCATCAGCATTTCCAGGCAGCCGGCTGCGTCCATTTCCTCGCGCACCACGCGCTCGACGCGCCTGAGCACCTTCAGGCCGAGCGGCGTCCACGAATAGATGCCCGAGGTCAGCTTGCGGATCATGCCGCAGCGCAGCATCAACTGGTGGCTGACGATTTCAGCGTCGGCGGGAACCTCGCGCTGCGTGGCGAGGTGGAAAGCGGTGGTTTTCATCGAAGGCCCGGAAACTTGCTGGTCAAGCCGGGAAGTCTACCCCAGTCAAGGAACCTCCGAGTAGGTCTGCACGGACGCCACGAATCAGCCGTCTTCCCGGCACCATTCGTCGATCAGTGCCTGGTTTTCCTCGATCATGCGTTGTTGTTCGTCTGCATCGATGAAGGTCTCGCTACCGTCGTCGTTTTCGACGATGATGCGGCGATGGCTCTGCAGCCAGAACAGATTTTCACGGGCCTGCTCGCAGCGTGCCGCAACAACCTCCGGGTCGGGAGGCGCCTGTCTCGGCATTTGCACGTCTTCGGGGCTTTCCTGCGATTGCGTCGGTTCGGCTTCGCCCTGTGTCCGGGAAGAACCAGTGACGAGGCCGGCGGTATTGATGGTTTCGTAATCGCGATCAATGGGCGGTTCCGAAGTGAAATGCACTGTTCCGTTCTCATCGGTCCATTTGTAGTAAGTCCTGGCCGCCGCGGGTGCCGAAACAAGCAGCGCGCACAGCAGCACAAGAAGCATGGGTCGAATAGTCACGATTCTGGTCACGATAGTCACCTGCCTGGGGTCGGTTCCGGTCGATTCGATGCATTCGGCCGCCGAATGCACGCAACCGGCACTCGGTTTACGATATGGTGCCTGAACTGCGAAGCCGCGACCAAACGATGTTTCGGCATCCGGCAGTCATCATCACTCAGCAAGAGGATAGCACCGACTTGGCCGACGAGGAAAGTACCACCAAGCCACCTTTGGCACGCGGCGCCTATCTGTTGCCGAATGCGCTGACGACGGCTGCGCTGCTGGCTGGTTTCTACGCCATCATCGCGGCGGTGCAGGGCGAACACGTGGCCGCATGCATTGCGGTGGTGGTCGCGGGATTGCTCGATGGCATCGACGGCCGCGTCGCGCGCATGACTGGTACCCAGTCCGAATTCGGCACGCAATACGACAGCCTGTCCGACATGGTCTCTTTCGGTATTGCGCCGGCGATCCTGGTCTGGAGCTGGTCGCTGTCGTCGCTGGAACTCGCCGGTCCGATCGGCGAGAAAATCGGCTGGCTGAGCGCATTCTTCTACTCGGCCTGTGGCGCGCTCAGGCTCGCCCGATTCAATACTCAGGCCGGCGTAGCGGACAAGCGCTACTTCCAGGGACTGGCCAGTCCGGCCGCGGCCGGTACGCTGGTGTCCACGATCTGGTTTTGCGAAAGCCGAGGCATCGCCCCTGAAACCGTGGCCTGGCCGATGCTGGTCGTCACCGTCATGCTCGGCGCGTTGATGGTGTCCAGGCTGCGCTATTCCAGCTTCAAGGGCGGCGCCAGCCGCGAACGCGAGCGCGTGCCGATTGCCTGGATTTTCGTGCTGCTGGTCGTCATCGTGCTGCTGGCGATCGACTTGCCGGCGGTGCTGTTCACCATCGGCGTGCTATATGTCTCGTCGGGCCTTGTGGTGACCCTGCGCGGTCGCTACCAGCGACGCCGCCAGCGCAGGCCCGAGGCTGGCCGGGAGTCGGGCGACGATGATTGATCCACGCGCGATCCGCAGGCTCGAGGCCATGGACATCCAGGTCTGGCGTGCCCGGGTACCGAAACAACCCGGCGCCGGGGAGCTTCGGTCCCACGACGTCGCGCCCGCCGATGCTGCGCCGGTCGCGGATCCATCGACCCCGGTCGCTTCGGAACGGGCGCCGGCCAGGCCCGTCCGTATCCGGCTGGAGGCCGGCAGCGGCCGCTGGCTGCTGGTGGTCGACGACGCAGATCGGGCTCGCCACGCGACCCTGCTCGAAGATATTCGCGCCACGCTCGGCGCCGGAGACTGTCGTTTCGGCACCTGGTCGGACTCGCCGGAAGCCGGCGTGGCGGTGGAGGATTGGGAGGCGCACGGTATCCGGCATGCGCTGGTGTTCCGCGATGAAGCCGGCGCCGCTTTCGTCCAGGGCGGCGAACTGGGTCGGTTGACCGAGTCCGGCGAGGCTCGGCGGGCGCTGTGGCGCCGGCTCCAGCCCCTGCTGTCAGCCTGATCATGGTCGCGGTACTCGAACCGGAGTATGCGATTCGGCCGATGCGGCGCGGCGATGCAGACGCGGTTTTCGAGATCGAGCAGACCTCGTATCCTTATCCGTGGAGCAAGGGCATTTTCTTCGACTGCCTGCGCATCGGCTACTGCTGCCGAGTGGCCGAGTTCGACAGCGTCATTGCCGGCTATGCCATTCTTTCTGCGGCGGTCGGCGAAGCTCATCTACTCAATCTTTGCGTGGCCCCGGATCACCGCCGCAACGGGCTCGGCCAATTGCTTCTCGACGGCGTGCTGGTCGATGCCAGCCTGTTGCAGGCCGGAAGGGTTTTTCTCGAGGTTCGACCGTCCAACAGGCCGGCGATCAAGCTGTACCGGCAAAACGATTTCCGCGTAATCGGCCGCCGGCCCGAGTATTATCCCGGCTCCGACGGCCGGGAGGACGCGCTGGTCATGGTCCATCACATCGACGATCGACGCATCGGGGGCCGTCGTGGCTGAGTACGGGCGTGGATTCCTGCCCGAGGGAACCGGGCCGTTGCGCATCGCCGCGGCCCAGATCGCACCGGTCTGGCTGGATCGCGATGCGACCCTGACCCGGGTTGTCGAACAGATCGAAGCCGCCGGCACGCAGGGCGTGAACCTGGTGGCGTTCGGCGAGTGCCTGGTGCCGGGCTACCCGTTCTGGGTCGAGCGCACCGACGGCGCCCGCTTCGGCTCGGATCTGCAGCAGGCATTGTTCGCCCACTATGTCGACCAGGCCGTCGATATCGAAGCCGGACACCTCGATTCCGTCACCGACGCCGCGCGCCGCAACCGGATTGCAGTGGTGCTCGGCATCCTCGAGCGACCGGCCAGTCGCGGCGAAAGCGTTTACGCCTGCGCCGTCTCGATAGGCGCCGACGGCGAAATCCGGGCCGTCCAGCGCAAGCTGATGCCGACCCACGAGGAGCGCCTGGTCTGGGCCATCGGCGACGGCAACGGTCTGCGCACCTGGCGACTGGGTGCGTTCACCGTCGGTGCGCTGAACTGCTGGGAGAACTGGATGCCGCTGGCGCGGGCCAGCCTGCAGGCTCAGGGCGAGGATCTGCACGTCGCGATCTGGCCGGGAAATGCGCGCAACACCGCCGAAATCACCCGTTTCATGGCGCTGGAAGGCCGCAGTTTCGTGCTTTCGGTTTCGGGCCTGATGCGCGCCGGCGACTTGCCGAACGAGCTGCCGTGTGTCGATGCGCTGCGCGACGCCGCGGCCGACATGCCGTGGGCCGCCGGCGGTTCGTGCCTGGCCGGCCCCGATGGCGGGTGGCTGATCGAGCCGGTTGAGCATGAACAAGGCCTGTTCGTGGCCGAGATCGATCACGAGCAGATTCGCCGCGCCCGGCACAATTTCGATCCGTCGGGTCACTACTCGAGGCCGGACGTCTTCCAGCTTGAGGTTGACCGGACCCGGCAGCGCATTGCGCGCTTTTCCGATGAATGACCGGCGCGATCCGGCTACGTTTTCGCAGCACCGAGAGCCGGAAATCGAACAGGTGGCAAGCCAGGGTCCGAACCGCGGACCGCGAGGTGCAGGCGGTTGCACACACGTATCGTAGTTGATGATTTTTCGAACCCAGCGTGGAGAATCGATGATGAAGATCCTGGCCCTCACAGTCCTGTTGCTTGGCGCCCTGCCGGGGTTTGCCGCGGCCGGAAATCTGCCCGATGGACCCTATGTCTCGACCAGTGCCTCCGCACTGGAGGAAGTTGCGCCAGATTATTCGGTTCTGGAGATGCAGTTTCGTACGGTGCAGGACTCGCCGGAAGTCGTGCGAGACCGAACCAACGGGGCGCAGCGCAACTTGCTGGCGGTGCTCGAAGAATTCGAAGATGCGATTCGCGAACGCCGGGTCGAATCCATGGAGTTTGGCGAAGAGTTCGATTACGACCGAGATCAGATGAAAAGGGTCATGATTGGTCATTACGGCCAGTTCACCGTTCGCCTCGAGGTCGACGATTTCGAAATGCTGCCGCAACTCCATTACCGTCTTGCCGGTCTTCAGTGGCAGTCGTTGAGCAATCCCCGATTCATGGTCGACGACCGCGAGGCGGTAGAGACCCGTCTGCGCGAACGCGCGATCATCAAGGCGCGCGAACGTGCGCGCACACTGGCCGAGGCCGGCGGCAGCGTTATCGGTAAGTTGTGGGGCATCATCCATCAACCCATGCATGACCTGGCCGGACGTTTGCCGGACGATTTTGGCGGAATGCCTTCGCCGAGGCTGGCGGTTTCCGAGAGTTCGGATCGGTTCGCGCTCGCCATGGAACCGCGACCGGTTCGGTTCGAGGTCACGGTCGGCACGGTATTCAGGTTGAACAACAGCGGCGATTGAGGCCGGTGCTGGATCAAAGGCACCGCGGCCGTACCGACAACCCGTAAAAATCCGGGAAGCTTCGCCGCTGCCGAATCCGCTTGCCGTGGCAGTCTGCGGTGCACCGTTACGTTTATTCCCGTACAGACCTTTCGAACTACGGGAGCCAACCGATGTGCCGAACGCACCAGCATGCATTCTCTCTTTTGCTCTTATTGCCCGTTGCAGTCTGGGCGAGCGCGGAAAACTGGCCGCCAAACGCTGCGCAATCGGCGCCGTCCGCCCGCGGCGGCACACCGGTGCTGACGGTCGGAAATGATGCTGCGTGCAACTACCTGGCGACGGTCGGAAGCAATGGCCTGCAGCAAGCCATCGACGCGGCGGCCGGCGACGCCAACGGGGCCGGCGCAACGTTGATACGCCTGGCCAACACGGGCACCTATGTGAATCGGCGCTTCTTCATCAATGACCTGGCCGATCAGAGCATCGAGATTGTCGGCGGATACAGTTCGTGCTCAGCGACAAGTCCGACCGGCACCACGTTCTTCGATAGAGGCACCGCCACGCCCGGCCCGGTTTTTCTGATCGATGCGGTCGCTGCCGGACAGGTGGTCACGTTGCAGAATCTGCGCGTCACCGGCGGCGACAATGGGTCCGGCGGGGGGCTGGAGCTTCGCAACAACAACTTCCTGTTGCTCGATGATGTTCGGGTCGAATCGAACACGGCCACGGACGGTGGCGGACTGTCGGTCGCCGATACCGACGACGGAGTCTCGACGACTGTCTGGATGCTCGGGGCCACCCGCCTGGTGTCGAACCAGGCGACGAACGGCGGCGGCCTGCGTTGCAGCGGCGCAGGGGCCTCGGTCGTGCTCGATACCGACGTGACGATCAATGCCAACAGTGCCGTTCGCGGGGGTGGCATAAGGGCGTTGTCCGGCTGCCAGGTCGGTTCGTTTGCGAGCTTTCCGTCGGGTATCTTCAGCAACGTCGCGACCGAGGACGGCGGTGGCGCACATCTTACCGGCGGCGCCCGGCTGACGCTGATCGGCGGCGCCGGCAGTTTCGGCTTCGGCGACGCGTCCCGGCGTACCACGCTGGACGGCAATACCGCCGAGCGCTCCGGCGGTGGCATTTATGCCTCGGATGCAGGCACGCGGGTCTCGGCGCTTGATTCCTGGATCGTGGCCAACTCGGCCGACGCGGACGACGACGGTATCGGCGAGGGTGGCGCGGTGCGTTTGTGGAGCGGAGCGCGTCTGGCCATGGACCGCACCCTGGCCGGCGCGGCCTGCCACGATCCGTTGCGCTGTTCGCGCCTTGGCGGTAATTCAGCGGCCAGCGGCGGCGCGGTGTACGCGACCGGCAATGATGTGGAGATCGATCTGCGCCAGACCTGGATCGAGAGCAATTCGGCTTCCAACCTGGCCACGGCCATGCTGATTTCGAACGGCGGCGGTGATCTGGGTCGGCCCGGTCGGTTACTGATGGAGGGCAACATGATCGTCGGTCACGATACGTCGACGACTTCCAGCGGTGGCCTTCAGGGGGTGGTCGATCTCCAGTCGAACACCCGAGCGACGATAGCCTTTACCACCTTTGCCTCGAACCTGACGTCGTCCAACGGCCGCAACATCATCATGTTCAACGACGTGGATCTCGACCTGTATACGAGCATCCTCTGGGAAACCAGCGGCCAGGCGCTGCGCGCGATCTGGGATGCCGATACCCGGGGCTCGGTCGATTGTTTGCTGACGTTCGACGATGCCAACTTGCCGCCCGGCGCATTCGGAATCCTTGGCGACAATCCGCAGCTGGACCTCAATTACCTGTTGACCGGTGCCTCGCCGGCCATCGATTACTGCGATTCGGCCGTCTATTCGCCGAGCGAAACCGATATCCTGGGCACTGCCCGAGGCAACGATACTGTCGGCGCGCCCAACATCCTCGGCCCATTCGATCTCGGCGCGCACGAATTTACCGGCACGCTGGACGGCGGTGCGGTGCGCTTTACCACGCCGATCGTCCAGGTGACCGAGGACCACGGCACGTTGACGATCCCGGTCGAGCGTGTCGGCGCCAGCGAGGGGGTGCTGGAAGTTCTGGTCTTCACGCTTGACGGAACCGCACTGCAGGGCCCGGACTACCTGGAGTTCGACGAAACGGTGACCTGGCTTTCCGGTGACTCCGCCAACCGCCTTGTCTCGGTCCCGATCGTCGACGATGCCCTGGCCGAAGGCCCCGAGCACTTTACCGTCAACCTCTTGCTGATCGACGGTGCGGGAACGATTGGAACGCCGGCGACGCTGAGCGTCACGATATTCGACAACGAGCAGGGTATCTTCGCCGATGGTTTCGAGGCCCGTCTGCCCTAGTGCACTGTCTGGTAGTAATTGATGATACGAGAGCCGTGCAAATGACCCGCAACAAGGCGCAATCCGCAGGGCACAGTTGCGCTGTGTTCAAGGGTTGGAACGCCGTTGCGCGTCATTTTCGGGGCTCCTTTCGGGCGTGCGTCTGAGTCGACATTGCTGCGTTCCGACCCTTGTAAAGGGCTTGGCATTCACCGCGGGTCGCGCCTTGCACTGTCGACTCAGTCACACCCTGAATGTTACGGGATTAACGACTGGGTACACTGGTCGGACGGGCATTCGGCTACAAGCTCGAGACTCTGCAGTCGGCGGCGACGATTTTGACAGTCAATAGCGTTGGCATGCCTCAGACGTTTCGTCTCGGCCCAACTGCGTCGCCGCTTGCGTCCTATCCTTGACCGGACGCCAGACGGACCGCGGATGGGCACGTGGCGTCGGTTCGGCCTTCGTGCGATAACGTTGAGGAGCGGGCCACGGCGTCCAGTTGCTGCTGCAGGTCTTCGGCCCCATCGCCTTGCCCGACGCGGACCGTGATCAGCGCACACAACGCGTAGGCGCGAGAATCGTCGTTGGCAGCCGGGTCTTCGATTTCGGCCATGATCCGTGCGTCGATGTCATTGCCGTCGAGGCCGTCAAGCAGGGCGGTCAGGCCGAGCAAGCGCAGTGTGATCGAGGGGTGTCTGGATACGTCGTCGGGCGCCCGGCCGGCGTCTTCGAGCAGCCCCCGCGCAGAGCTTCGGTCAGCGTTATCGAAGCGGATTCGAGCCAGGCGCCAACGCAGCATCTGCGCCAGTGGCTGCCAGCGGGCCGGAGACTCAAGCGTATCCAGTCGGACTCTGGCGATCGATGCGACGCGTTCCAGCGCCACCGGATTCTCCGCCAGTGCGTGGCCGAGCAGTTCGAATTCGAGCGCCTGGATATTGGTGCGTGCGGTTTCGCCCCACAGCGGCTCCAGCGTCCGGCGCGCGCTCGCAGCCACCTCGGCGGCCCCCGCGCCGTTACCGAGCGCCAGCATGGTGCGAGCGCGCACCATATCGGTCAGGGCGCGCTCGGCATCGACCATTGCTTCGACCTGGATTGCCCGGGCTTCGTCAAGCAGGGCCAGCGCCTCGTCGTAGCGGCCGCGCTGGCGCAGCGTATCGCCCAGTGCGTAGAAAGCACGCGCCGCGGCCGGATGACCGGGCGGATAGACCTCGCGGGCCAGAGCCGCGGCCTTCTCATCATGGGCGAGTGCCTCGTCGAGCCGACCCATCTGCGCGGCGACCGCGGCAAGGTTGGACAGGGTCCGGATCATCGTGGCATGGCCAGCATTGCCGGTCTGAATCTGCAACTCGCGCTCGGCTTGCATCGCCGCGTAAGCCTCGTCGAGTTCACCCCGATTGGATGCGAGAATCGCGCGCGCCGAAAGCAGGTTGCGGCGCAAATCGGGAAGTGGCTCGCCCGGTGCATCCAGCAGTTGCTGGAGTCGCTCGAACGCAGCAAGGGCATCGGCGTACCGGTTCTCGGTCGCGAACAAGCTGGCGTACTGGGACCAGACGCGCGCGTGCAGCGTTCGGCCGACGGCTTGGTCGGCGGGCGGCAGCAGCGCCCGCGCGCGGTCCAGCGCAGCCTCCCGCGCACGATGGTCGTTTCGCTGACCTTCGAGTACGGCGCGTTCCAGCCAGAGACGGCCGCGCAGTTCGCTCGGCAGATCGGGATGTGTGTCGAGCGCGATCTCGGCCTGGTCGAACATTCGCCGGGCGTCATCATGCCAGCCCAGCGCAATCTGGACGTCGCCGAGCGTGGTAAGAACCTCGACCCGCGTGGCGGCGTCCAGCGATTCGTCGGTCTCGGCTTGCCGGGCGCCGCGCACCAGCACGTCGCGAATGTCGAGCTCGCTGCCGCCGGCCAGCCACGGATCGGCTGTCTTGAACATCGCAAGCAGAAATTCCTTGATGGTGTCCGCCCGTTCGGCCTGGGCTCGCGCATGGCCAGCAGCGGTATCTGCCTGTTCAGCCTGCCAGAGCGCGGCCGATGTGCCGACGATCATCGCCAGACCGGCTACCGCGCCAGCCAGGGCAGGTACCCGGTTGCGTCTGAACCAGAGAGCAAATCGGGCTGGCCGTCCAAGACTGGCCGACCGGACCGGTTCATGCCGTTGCCACCGCTCCAGCTCCGAATCCAGCGCCTCCACAGACGAGAAGCGAGCGCCGGGATCGGCGGCAAGCGCCGCGGAACAGATGGCATCGAGACTGCCGCGAATCTCGCGTGCGCTCAGGCCGTCCAGCGCCCGCGACGATGGCGGGGCAGGCGGGTGGTCGACCAACGGCGTGCCGGTCAGGAAGCGCGTGATCCGGTCGCCGTTTCGGACGCGGTCGCCGGTCAGCAGCCGCAACAGCAACGCGCCGAGCCCGAATACGTCCTGGGCCACGTCCGGCGGGGAGCCTTGCAACTGTTCGGGGGCACACCAGGCCGGTGAGCAACGAAGCATTGAAGGCAACTGCATGTCGGCACGTTCCTGCAGGCGGCCGGCGATGCCGAAATCGACCAGGCGCACGCGACCGTCGTCGGAAACCAGCACGTTGGACGGCTTGATATCGGCGTGGATCACGAGTCGGCTGTGGGCATGGGAAAGCGCTGCCGCCACTTGGCGAATCAACGCTATCCGTGTCTGCAGTGTTGCATTAAGGCGATTGCACCATTGGTCGATGGGTTCGCCCGAGACATGCTCCATGACCAGGTAAGGCAGACCGTCGGGTGTGATGCCGCCCTCGATCAACCGGACGATGCCCGGGTGCTCCAGCCGCGCCAGCAGTCGAATCTCGTTGGCCATCGCTTCCCGATCGATTTCGCCGTAAGCGGATGGTTGTAACAGCTTGACCGCAACGGTCTGATCGTAGCGGCCGTCCGCGCGTTCTCCGCGCATCACGCTGCCCATGCCGCCGCGGCCCAGTTCCGCGACCAGAAGCCACGGGCCGAGACGCTCGCCGGGGCCGGGCAAAGGATACGGTTCGGCGGACCGGGCGGTCTCCGCCAGGCCGTTGACGACACCGTTCAGGGTTCGGTCGATGACCATTTCGTCGGGCTGGTCGTGGGCGTCCAGCAGGCGATTCAGCCACTGCCGGACATCGGCTTCGACCTTGATCCGCGCCAGTTCCCGGGCGCGCGTTTCGGGGTCGAGATCGACCAGCCGGTCGAACAGTGTCGTCACGCGCGACCAGGTTTCGGCGTCGATTCTCATTCGAGCACAGCCTGCAGAAACGCCCGCGCCCGTTTCCAGTCGCGAGCCCCGGTGCGTGCCGAAATGCCCAGGCTTTCGCTGGCCTCCTCGTTGGTGAGACCAACGAAGAACCGCAGTTCGACGAGACGGACCAGGCGTTCGTCCACCCGTTCGAGTTCCGACAGCGCATGGTCGACGGCCATGATCTCTTCGGCGGTTCCGGAATGGCAGCGCTCGTTCTCGAATACCAGGAAGTCATCGTTTTGCGTCCGCTTCAACGCCGCTCGGGCGCGCGCGTGGTCGACCAGAATCCTGCGAATGGCCATGGCATAGGTGGCTCGGCAATGGCGAGCATCGTTCCATTCGCCGCGGCCCTGCTCCAGCTTCAGCCAGGCCTCGTGGACAAGTACGGTCGTATTGATGGTGCTGCTGGGGTTTCGCGAGCGTTCGCGCCGTGCGATGCCTCGAAGCGTGTCATAGACGGCTTCGAGCGAGGGCGGCTTTCGGCCGTCGCGCGTATCGTCTTGTCGGGAAACCGAAAGTTCGTTCATAACGGCCCTGGGCAGACGGGCTCCAGTCTGTTGAACGCCGAGCTACAGTGTTCGACGACGGCTCGCCAAAGTCAAGCGTCTGCGGGTTGCTCGGGTTTCCCGAAGCTGCATTCAACCGGCGTCGATCTTCTCCAGCCGCTCGATCTGGGCCTCCAGCTCTTCGACGCTCCGCTCGTGATCGATCTTGCGCTGGCGTTCCTTGTCGACCACTTCGGCTGGCGCGTTGGCGACAAAGCGTTCGTTGGCCAGCTTGCCGGTGACCTGGACCAGCCCCTTGCGCTCGCGCTCGAGCTGCTTGTTCAG
>CAYYZR010000060.1:0-12597 GCA_964476005.1 uncultured Halomonas sp. | reverse complement strand
GCTTCGACCGCCTGCTTCGAGGCGCCGAGCGGGTTGCGGTGTATCCGGTATTCGAAGCGTTTGATGTAGCAGCAGTCTCCCGTCTGCGGCCGCAGCCGCTGCGCGAGCCGCGCTTTATCGCCGACGTGCACCTGGGGCGGCTGGCCGGCTACCTGCGTGCACTCGGCTTCGATACCCTTTATGCCAACGATTTTTCCGACCAGCACATCATCCGAACCGGCCGGGATGAACACCGCATCATCCTGACGCGCGATACCGGCCTGCTGAAGGACGGCCGCGTCACGCACGGCCGATACGTGCACGCCACCGAGCCACTGAAACAGCTACGCGAGGTGGTCGGCCGCTTCCAGCTCGATGACCTGATCGCGCCCTTCTCGCGTTGCATTCGCTGCAACGACGAACTGCGGCCGATCGATGCCGATTTGCTCGTGAATTCAAGTGCCGGCTCAAGTGATGCTTCGGACGCCGCATCGGAGCAGGTTCCGCCCGGCGTGCTCGAGGAGTTCGATACCTTTACACGCTGCGCCGGATGCGGTCGAATCTACTGGGCCGGCAGCCATTTCGACCGGCTGCGGGAGCGCTTTCGTTCCATAGGCATCGAGATTTGAGTTCGCAAACAGGCCGCGAAGCCGGCGCCGCGACGCGCCTTGGGTATGCTTGCGTCTGCCGTGTGAACCGTGTCCGAATCGTCACCGACCCAGCATGAATTTGCCTGCCGAACTCCTGCCTGCCTGGCTGACCTGGACCGCATGGCCGATGTTCGTGATTTTCGTCGCCTGGAACGCGGCCGGCGCCCCCTGGAAACTGCTGCACCGCAACCTGATGGAACCGGTGTATATCGGCGCGATCGTCGTGCTGGTCGGGCTTTGGTGGATGAAGGCCGAATCGCAGACCGGTCTCGGCCTGCACTTTCTCGGCATCACGTCGGTGGTACTGATCTTCGGCTGGCGCCTCGCGCTGGTCGGCACCGCTACGGCATTGCTGGTTCTGACCTTTTTCGGTCGATACGAATGGATGTCGCTGGGCGTCAACGGCATGATCACCGTGGTGATGCCGGTGCTGCTCGCCAACCGCCTTCACGCGTTCGTCTATCACGCGTTTCCCAAGCATTATTTCGTCTACGTCATCGTCAGCGCGCATTTCGCGTCGATGGCGGTCATGGCCGCCGTGGTGGCAGCCAGCGCATTCTTGCTGTGGCTGGTGGGCGCCTACCCGCTCGACCGCATCGGCAACGATTACCTGGTTTTTCTACCCATCGCGATGCTGCCGGAAGGCTTCTTGAACGGTGCGGTATTGTCGATGCTTACGGCCTGGAAGCCCGAATGGGTACGCAGCTTCGACGACCGCGACTATATCGACGGAAAGTAGAAAAGCGCCTGGATTCGCCGCTCACCGAAAGAAAAGGCCGGCAACCCGGGGGCTGCCGGCCAGAGGTGCATCGCGGCGCGCTGCCAGCGATTCCGTTGCAGGATCCGCTGCTACGACACCGAGCGGCTCAATTGTCGTCGGTTTCTTCCTCGATCTCGTCTGCCGCCTCTTCGACGGCGTCGCCGGCTTCTTCGGCAGCCTCATCGATTTCGTCTTCGGCTTCTGCGGCCGCCTCGTCGATCTCTTCGCCGGCTTCCTCTGCCGGACCCTGATCTTCGCAGCCGGTCAGAACGGCACCGCCGCCAAGCGCAAACAGCAAGGCGAACAGGGCACTCGTGATCCTGGGGCTTCGATTCTTCGCTTCGGCAATGCTCAAGTCGGCTTTTTTCATGATCCGAATTCTCCTCTTTTCCTGTCGGGACTGAATCCGTGCAAGGTCGTTGCAGAATCCAGCACGCGTTCATCGGAACGCGCCGGGTGATGCGCAGGCTTTCAGCGCAAATGAAGCTTATAACTATACGCGAGCGCGGCCGACCGTACATTAACCTATGTTATCGACACCCAACCGGGACGCATTTATGCTTGCAAGTCAATTCGCTTCAAGGAGCAACCATGTTGGGTTGGGCATTGACATTTCTGATTGTCGGCCTGATCGCCGGCGCACTCGGACTGAGCGGCATCGCGGGTGCGGCGACGAACATCGCCTGGATTCTGTTCGTGATCGGCCTGATACTTGCGCTGATATTCTTCATTTCGGGCCGCCGGCCACCGCTGTAGCAGGCGTCACTGCAGGCTGCGGCAGTATCGACCTCCCGGGCCTAGTGCATCCCGTCGTGAATCCTGCAACATTCAGAGTGTGACTGAGTCGACAGTGCAAGGCGCGACCCGCAAGGCATGGCAAGCCCTTTACAAGGGTCGGAACGCCGCAATGTCGATTCCGACGCACGCCTGAAGAGCGAGCCCGAATGAAAGAACAATCGCGCTCATCTGTGGCGTCAGGGCTCTTGGAAAGGCAATAAGTATTTCCGGCGAACCCTGCCTTGCAGCCAAGCGCTTTCCGACTCGCTGAAAGTTACAGGATTAGCGACGGGTCCATTCGCTGTCAGATCTAGTCGGAAAAATCCCCGGACCTGTCGGCGAGCGCCTTGACGATGAAATGACCCGGAAGATAGAGCAGCAACGCGGTAGCGACGCAAAGAACGGGGATATAGATTGCCTGCGGCAGCCAGACCTGTTCGATGCCGAACGGGGCAATGGTGTAGTTGAGGTTTCGCATCGGTTCACCGAACATCCAGCTACCCACAATCGCCGCCGTACCGATCATGCATTGAAGCCGGAACCCGCGCGCGTCATAACCCTGCCGGCGACACAGCCAGACGACGAAGACCGGTAGCCAGATGTGATAGGTGGACGTAGCGCGCAATGCAATCGGCAGGTCCGGGTTGAACATGTAGGTGGTGATGCCGAACGGACTGCTCCCGGTGACCAGTGCTCCGGCAAAATCGATCGTCCAGGCAACGCCGACAACCACTACGGTGCCGGCCTGGCTCGAAATCAGCAAGCGGTCCGAGGTCCAGACCGAATAGAGCAGTATGAACTGGGCAAGATTGCACAGCCACCAGAAATTCTGCGGTCCCTGCGTTGTGAGCACCACCGGCACCCAGAACAGCATCCACAGCGTGAAGCCGATTTGCGCGGCCAGTGGAATCGACGCTTGTTTCAGCGACGAGGCATGCGTGCTTGGAACCTGCATCAGGCCATTTCAGATCAGCGCCCGTGCCGCCACGATCACGCCGTTTGCGTCGGCATACACGTAGTCGCCAGGGTTGAAGCAGACGCCGCCGAAACTGATCGGCACATTGAGTTGCCCTTCGCCTCTGCGCACGCTCTTGATTGGAACGCAGCCCAGCGCAATCAGGCCGATGTCGAGTTCGGCCAGGGCGTCGACGTCGCGGCAGGCACCGTAGATGATCACGCCGGCCCAGCCGGTGCCGACGGCCTTCTCGGCGATCATGTCGCCGATCAGCGCGTGGCGCAGCGACCCGCCGCCGTCTACCACCAGCACCTTGCCGTCGCCCGGGGAGGCCAGACGTTCCTTGACGCGCGAGTTATCCTCGAAGCATCTTACGGTTTCGATCGGGCCGCCGAAGCTACGGCGGGCGCCGTAGCTTCGCCAGTTGACGCCGTGAACCACGCGAACTTCGTCGGGATGAGCATCGCAGAGGTCGGGCGTTATCCATTTCGCAGTCATCGGCACATTCCGCATTTGTCCATCAGTTCGCTCAAGACTAGCAAGAACTGCGCCACAAGCACCAGCCACTTTTTCAGCATGTTCGTGATGCGGCTCGACAGCTTCATGTCCTTTCGGTGTCGAGTTCATCCCGTCGCGCCAGCGCAATCTCGACGCGCTTGAGCTCGCGGGTCACCGAGTGCCGGTTCATTTCCATGAAGAACCAGAACTTGAACATGCTGACGGCATGAAACGCGACCGCTGCCAGCACGCCCCAGAACACTCTGTCGTCGACGCTGGCGGCGGTGAAGAATTCATAACCGCACCAGACCGTCAGGCCGAAAAACACCAGCGTCAGCACCATGGCAAACGTGGCCCAGCGTGCCAGACCGCCGGTAAACACGCGAAACAGCATGCCGAACAGGCTCTTCTCTTCCACGGTCAGCGCGTCGACCGCGCTGCCCTGGTCCTCGAGTTCCTTGCGAATTCTTTCATCGATGTTCATCATGTTCTCCTTCGAAGTGCTGCCTCAACTGGTTGCGAGCCCGGTGCAGCCTCGATTTGACGGTGCCCGCGGGAATGTTCAGAACCACGACGATCTCGGGGACGGTCAGACCGCTGACGTAGAACAACTGCAGGGTCTCGCGGTCGGCATCCGGAAGCTCGGCGATTGCCGCGCCCAGATCGATTCGGCGATCCCTGTCCTCGTCGCCGGCTGGCGTTTCAACCTCTGCTTCGGCAGATTCCATCGCCCGCCCGCCGCGATCAGAGCGCTTGAGCAGATCGAATACACGCCAGCGGACGGCATGGTAGACCCAGCCGCGGAAGGCCCTCGGATCATCCAGGCTGCGCAACCGGCCGGCGACCTTGATCCAGGCATCCTGTACCGCGTCCTGGGCGAGCGCGGTTTCGCGGCACAGGCTGTAGGCGAAACGGAGCAGGTTGCGGTGATGATGGCGCACCAGTGAATCCAGCGCCATTCGGCTGCCGTTCTGGGCATCCATCACCAACAAGTCATGTTCGGCCTGATTCATCATCGAGATGCTCGTGGTTTGATTGAACGACGACCCGGGCCGCAAAAAGGTTCGCGCACGGGCAATCAGCCGCGAACCGAGCATACCCTGCCCCTTGCCGTGCCAACGGTGATACATTTCCGCCCAGAGCCACAACCACGGAACAACGAGCATGAACCGCAGAGAACTGGTGGAAGCCCTGTTCGAGGAGTTCGACGAAAATGGCGACGGGGCGATCTCCCGACGCGAATTCAAGGAGCTTCTCGCCTGCCTGCTGGGCGATCACGACGTCAAGACCGACAACAAGATCTTCGACGAATTCGACGCCAACCACGACAACAAGATTACGCGCGACGAGTTGATCGACCTGGTCATCGAATTCGCCATCTGATTCGGATCGTGCAGCAAGCGCCCGGGATCCAACCGGGCCAGATGCTCAAGCCCTGCGTTATCGGCGTCTTTTTTGCAGCATGCGTACCGCGGTCCAGGAAACCGAGATCGACGCGGCCGCCCACGCGGCAAACCGCAACAGGCGATGCAGCTCGCGCCCGCCTGCCTGGAGATCCGGGGCGAACAGCAACACCGCAAACGCCGCGCTCAGCAGCGCGAAGGTCGTGACCAGGGACAGGTAATACCATTCCCGCCGCTTGAGCCCTAGAATCGCGAAGCCGGTCAGGTGAGCCAGGAATAGCGCCAGCAGCAGGGCGGGGATCGTTTTTTCCATGGCGAGAGTCTATACCCATCCGGTGCAGTCATTTTCGGCAAGCGGCAAAAAAGACCGGACCGCTTTGTTAGACTCGATAGCATCGCGGCGTCGGTCATGGCCGGCCCCGCAAATTCCACTCGCCCCCCTTGATGGAGGTACCCTGAAATGGCAAAGCACTGGATCCTGGCCGCCGATTCCGCCGAAGCGCGCCTGTTTACCCGCGAAAAGAAGTTCAGCGCACTGGTCGAAAAGCAGGACTGGCTGCACCCCGAATCGCGCCTGAAGGGCAGCGCACTCGAGCACGATCGACAAGGCAAGACGTTTTCGTCCAAGGGTCATGACCAGAGCGACAATCAAAAGCACACCGAGCCGAAAAAGCGCGAGGCGCAGGATTTCGCTCGTGAGCTGGCCGGGCACCTCGACACCGCCCGGGCCAACGGCGAATTCGAGTCGCTGTCGATCGTCGCCGACCCGTCGTTTCTGGGGCTTCTCCGGGAACACCTGGATGACAACACGCGAGAACTCATCGGCGTGGAAGTCGACAAGAACCTGACCCGCCGGTCGGCCGAAACCATCGCCGAGGCGCTCGATCAGCGCTGAGCGGCCTGGTTATGCGTTCCCGGGGATGCCTCATTCTTCGTTGAAGGCGTGGAAGTAGAGCGCCGGGATCAGGATCAGCGTCAGCAGCGTGGACACCACCACGCCGCTGACCAGTGTCACGCCAAGCGGTTTCAGCGCCGGCTCGAACACCAGCGCGCCGCTGCCGAAGACCACGGTACCCGCAGTCAAAAGAATGGGGCGTGTGCGCACCACGCCGGCGCTGACCAGCGCATCGCGCAGTTGCATGCCCTGTTCCTGCCGGAGCCGGGTGAAGTCCACCAGCAGCAACGCGTTGCGCACCACGATGCCGGCCAGCGCGATGACCCCGAGAACGCCTAGCCCGGCGATGTCCAGGCCGGCCATCCAGTGGCCGGGGATGACGCCGATGAACACCAGCGGAATCGGGATCATGATGATCAGCGGCACGCCGTAGGAGCCGAACCAGCCGGCCAGTACGACGTAGATCAGGAGTACCACGACCATCCCGGCGACCGCGAGATCACGATAGACCTGCTGCGTCATCGCCCACTCGCCGCCCCAGTAAAGTGTGGTTTCGCGATCGCTGGCCGGCATGCCGGTCCACTCGATTTTGGGCATGACGTCGAGTCGGGCTTCGAGTTGCCCGATGACGTCGCGCTGGACCGAGATCGGCTGGCTGACGTCACGATTGATACGGGCGGCGACGTATACCGTGGGCAGCTGATCATGGCGGTGACGGTTGGCGCCCCACGGACGCTCTTCGATATTGACAAGGTCCAGCAACGGCACCGATTCGCCGGACTCGCTTTTCACGTAAATCCCGGCCAGATCGCTTGACCAGTTCCGCACGCCGGGCGCCAGCCTGACCATCACTGGCAGAGGATGCCGCTCCTCGGGCAGATCCAGCGCCGCAGCGATGCGGCCGGTCAGGGCAAGCTGAACCGCCGCGGCGACGCGGGCCGGGGCCACGCCGCGCGCCGAGGACCGGACCAGGTCCACCACCAGCCGGATTTCCGGCCCGGCCGGCTTGGGAAAACGCTCGATGGCGCCGATTGCCGGGTGTTGCTCGAACAGCTGCGCAATCGCGTCGGCCAGGCGATCGCGCTGCTGGATATCCTCGCCCACGATCTCGGCCTGGATATCGTTGTCGCTGGACGGGCCGGACGGAATGCTGCGGACCCAGGCGCGCGCGCCGAAGGGTTCGAGCAACCCGGGCAATCTATCGAACGCAAGGTCCCGACTGATCTCGAAGCTCATTCGCTCGCGCCGCTCCACCGCCGGAAACTGGACGTACAGGCTGGCGCGATGAGACTCGGCGCCGGGAATGTCGGGCGGCCCCGGGGGCGGGACGATCAACGGACCGCGAGTGCCGGCAAAAAGGGTATAGGCCGCGACTTCGGGGTAACCGCGCAGTTCACGCCCGACCGCGGCGGCAGCCTCCAGCGTCTCTTCCAGCGGACTGCCCGGCGGCAGTTCGAGTTCCACCACGAACACGTCGCGATCCAGTGTCGGGACCAGCGTGAGCTGCACTGCGCGCAGCGCCACCATCAGAATGCTGGCCAAAAACAGCGCGACCAGCACCAGGTACAGCAGCCAGCGCAGAAGACCGGAGTCGAAGAACGGCCGCAGCATGCTGCGATAGGCGTCGGCAAGTCGGCCACGCGGCACTTCGTTTTCGTCCGCCGGCCCGTCGGGCGACCCCTGACCGGTCCCGCCATCGCTTCGCGTGCGACTTTGGCTGGCCCCGTTACCGCCCGAAGATGGCGAATCCAGGATTCGGTAGGCCACGTAGGGCGTCACGGTCAGCGCGATCACCAGCGAAAAGGCAATGGCCAGCGAAGTTCCGACCGGGATAGCGCGTGTGTATTGCCCCATTTCGCCGGTAATGAAGGCCGTGGGCAGGAACGTGGCGATGATCAGGAAAACGGCCAGCATGGTCGGGTTGCCCACCTCGTCGACCGCCTTGACCGCCACGTCGCGCTCGCTGCTGCCGGCGGCCCGGAAGTGGCGCCGGATGTTTTCCATGATGATCACGTTGTCGTCGGCCAGCAGGCCAATGGCCAGGATCATCGCGGCGATCGAGACCGGATTCAGCGTATAGCCCAGCCATAGATAGGCAATCGGCACGATGGCAAGACTGGACGGCAGTTGAAGCGATACACCGACCGCGGCCCGCCAGCCGAGACCGATCAGAATGATTGCGACGACGGTGACGGTGGCGGTGGCGAAATTCTCCAGCACGCTGACGACGGTTTCGCTGGCCATGGCGCCGGCATCGTGTGCGATCGTCAGATCGACCGTCGACGGCAACAGCGTTTCGGCCAGTTCATCCAGGCGCGCCAGCGCGCGCTCGGTGACGGCGCTGATATTGGCATTCGGCACGCTGGTCAGGCCCAGGCTGACCGCTGCGACTTCGCCGGCCGAGCTGCGCCGCCAGTGCAGACTTGCCGATTCGACCGGCGCCGGACCGTCGACGACATCGGCCACGTCAGCCAGGTAAACCACCCCGGCCGGTCCGGCGCCGACCTGTATCTTTTCCACGTCGGCCGGCGTGGCCGGCAGCGAACCGACCCGGACCCGGCGCGTGCGATCTCCCCTCAGCGGTTCGGCCGGCAGCCGCAGGCTGGCCGCCTCGATCGCTTCGAACAACTGCACCAGTCCGATGCCGTGCGCGGCCAGTCGCGCCGGGTCCGGCTGGACCTGGATCTGGCGCGGCTGGCCGCCGAATACCTCCGCGCTGCGCACGCCGGGCACCTGTTCGAGTTCGGCCACCATCTCGTCGCCGATGCGCCGGAGTTCGTCGCTGCCGAGCCGGGCGCTGGACAGGGTCACCATCAAGCCGGTCAGAATCTCGTCGCCGACGGTGCGGATCGCTGCCGGACCGGCGGCCGCCGGAAGCAGGTCGAGGTTGCTGCCGATGACCTCGGTCAGCAGACTGTAGGCGCGCGAATCGCTCAGGCCGGTAACGAACTCGACGTCGATCACTGCGGCGTCGCTGGCGGCGACCGACCGGACTTCCACCACCTGCTCGAGTTGCCGGGCCCATGCGCTGACCGGGCGCGCCACCAGTTCGTCGACGCGTTCGACGCCTGCTCCCGGGTACGGAATGACGACCCGCGCGGTGGGCACTTCGATCTCCGGCCGGTCCTCCCGAGGCGTCATCGCCAGACCCCAGGCGCCCGCAATCAAGGTGCCGATGACGATCATCGGCACCAGCTTCGAATCGATCAGCCGATCGGCGATGCGCCCGGCGAAGCCCAGCTGGCTCATGGCGGATCCAGCGCCACCGGCTGGCCGTCGGCGAGCGAATTGACTTGCTCACCCACAACCACGCGCTCGCCCGGCGAGAGCCCCCGCAGGACCCGCACATTGCCGCTCTCGGAGCCGTTGCCAGGCGCCTGCGCCGGCGCAACAGCGACCCATCGCAGGTAAGCGTGCAGACGATCCCGATCGTCGGCTTCGACCACGAACACGCCGTGAAGCTGGCCGCGCCGCAACACTGCAGAAGCGGGGATCACCACGAATGATCGGACCTTCTGCGGCGCGGGCAACTGCAGTTCGACAACCATGCCGGGCGCGAGAGTTGGCGGCGGATCGTCGACCACCAGCCGCAGCCGCTGGCCGACGCCAGGCTGCTCCAGCGCCGGCAGCACTGCCTGGATGCGGCCGGTAATATTCTGTTCCAGCCCCCTGGCGCGCAGCTGCAGCAGCTGGCCGGGCGCCAGCCGTGCAGCAGTGTCCTGGTCGATCGCTGCGTTGATCTCGAGGCGACTGCGATCCTCGAAGATCACCAGCGGCGGCCCGGGCGCGACAAAGGTACCGACATCGGCCAGCAGTTCGCTGACCACGCCCGAAAACGGCGCGCGGAGCACGGCGTAATCAAGATTGACCTCGACCGCAGCGAGTTCGGCCTCGGCCTGCTCGAGCCGACCGCGCGCCTGTTCGGCGGCCAGTTCGACTTCCTCCAGGCGGGCGCGGGCAATCAACTGCTCATCGAACAGGCGCTGGAAACGCTCGCGGTTGCGGTCTGCCGTCGCCGAGGCGGTCGTTGCCGCCCGGCGCGCGAGGCGCGCGGCGGTCAGCGCTGCCTGGAGATCTCGCGCATCGACGCGAAGTACCGGTTGGCCGGCCTGAACGGAATCGCCGGCTTCGACCATCACCTCCACCACGTTACCGGCCTGGCGGGTTCCCAGTCGGGCGCGCTGCACCGGTGCAACCACCCCGGCGGCCGAGAACGAGGCTTCGGCAGGCTGCAATTTTGCCGCAGCGACCTGCACTTTCGGCGACGGTTCGCCGGACGCGTTGTCGGTGCCGCCGGCGTCCGGATCATTACCGCAGCCGACGAGCAGCGCAAGTGTGGCGGCCACGAGCATCGGCAATCGAGCCGACGCCTGCGTTATCCATCGCCTCGACAATTGCTTTTTCAAGGGTCTCACGGCAATACCTCCCCGTCGCCGGCCGGCAGTGCGAGGCGATAGCGCTCGGCGGCGACCACCGCGTTGAAGCGTGCATTGATCTCGCGTGTGCGGGCGGCCAGTTCCTCGGCCTGGGCGCGCAGCAATGCGGTGATGTCGTCCAGGCCCTCGGCATAGCGCGCCTCGGTCAGGGCAAGGGCATTCTCGGCGTCCAGAACCCCTTTGCTTGCGCTTTGCCACCCTTGCACTTCGGCTTTCCAGTCAGCATGCGCGGTTTGCGCTTCGGCCCAGGCCTGCTGGCGCAGGGCTTGCAGGCGTGCGCGCGTCTCGGCTTCGGTGGCCTGCGCCTCGTCCAGCGCGCCGGCCTGAGCGAACCCGGCAAACGGGGTCCAGCGCAGGTTTACCGCCAATAGCCAGCCGGTCTCGTCGAAATCAACAGGGTCGTTGCCGTACAGTCGGTCGTAGCGCGCGTAAAGGTTGATATCCGGCAGCCACGCCGCGCGCGCGCGCTTGACCCCGTATTGCGCCGCCTCCAGCCCTTGCTCCAGGGCCTTGAGATCACTCCGGTTGGCCAGCGCTTCCTGGTCTATTGGCGGGTCCGATCCGGGCGATTGCGGCCGCGGCACCGGGTCGGTCAGGACCAGTTGCAGGTCGCCGTCCATGCCCAGCACCCGGCGCAGAACGGCATGGGCCGCGACCACCCGGGCCTCCGCAGCGGCTACCCGCGCCTGCATTTCGGAGACCCGGGTACGCGCGCTCAGTACGTCGACCGGCGCGATCAGTTCCTGTTCGAACCCGACCTCGGCCTGGCGCAATGCGCGCAACGCGGTGGCCAGGCCCTTGTGTTCGGCTTCGACCTGACGCCGGGCGGTGCGAGCACCGAAGTAGGCTTCGACGACTGCCACGTCCACTTCCTGGCGGCTTCTGTGCAGGCTCAACGCCGCCGCATCCAGCGCGCTGCCGGCCTGGCGGCGGGCATTCCAGGCGCCTACGTTGATCAACGGCTGCAGCAGCTGCGCGCCGACCACCTGACCATCCAGCGGACCGAGCCCGCGCGTGCCGAGCACCGGTGGAAAACCCGGCTCGATCACGGGGATGTTGTCGAGTACCGAAGAATCCAGCCGCAGATGCGTCGCATCGAAGCTGATACGAGGCGAAAAAGCCTGCCGGCTACGAACCCGAGCGCCTTCGGCACGCGCCTTGCGCGCCCGATCGATCGCAATGGCCGGATTGTCGGCGCGTGCGATCTCCATGGCCCGTTCGAGCGACAACGAGACGCTGCGGGTCCTGGTTGCCGAATCGGCCGCGGCGACCGTCGAGGCAGCAAGCACCAGCAGGCCCAGGAGCGCCAGGCGCATACCAGGCGCCGTTTCAGCGTCGTCGGTCGCGATCGAATGTGTCACCGGACAGTCGCCTTGCCCCGGCTATCCCATTGGGACCGGGATCATTGTCGTGTCGGATGAGTATAGGCACGGCAATGCTGCGAAAAATTGACCTAATGCAGGAATTGGCAGTGGCAGCATGATTTCTGAATTCCAGAACCCGGCTGACTTTTCACTCGCCATTTACGGCGATATATAAGGTAATAATTACCTGTATCGTATATTATGGCGATTTAAATATAATGACTTAATTCGCAAACCAAGAAGGCAATAAACGTTTAATTGATTTAATTCGCCTATAATTACGACTATGAAGATATCTGAACACGATTCCGACCAGTCCATCCTGGACGAACTCGGCCAGCGCCTGGCCCGCCGCCGCGTCTCGATGCGCATGAGCCAGGCCGAGCTGGCCGAGCAGGCGGGCGTGGGAAAACGCACCGTCGAGCGCATCGAAGCCGGGGAGTCGGCGCAGGCCACGACGCTTGTTCGGCTGTTCCGCGTGCTGGCGTTGCTGCCGGCGCTTGACGCGTTGATCCCGGCCGAGTCGGCCCGGCCGATGGAGCTGCTGCGCCACGGCGGCAAGACGCCGAGGCGGGTACGCAAGCGGGAGAAATCGACGCTGGAGCCGGACGACTGGCACTGGGATTCGAAGTGACCACGCTGGCCGAAGTCCGGCTCTGGGGGCGCACCATCGGCGCGGTCGCGCTGACCGAAGACGATCGCACGGCCGCGTTCGAATACGACCCGGCGTTCCAGGGCAGCAGCATCCAAATTGCGCCACTGACGATGCCGCTTTCCGACCGCGTCTACCGTTTCCCGGAACTTGCCTACGACACGTTCTACGGTCTGCCCGGCCTGCTCGCGGACTCGCTGCCCGACAAGTTCGGCCACCGCCTGATCG
>CAYYZR010000059.1:0-12789 GCA_964476005.1 uncultured Halomonas sp. | reverse complement strand
AGCGCACGTTCGCCGTGTGCGAATGGCTTTTCTTCAAATACGACTTCCACTTCAAAGTCATTTCGCCACGCGATGATTAGTGCACCCTTGGCGAGTGTGGGCGCCTTTTTGAATTCAACTTCCACTTCAACTTCAAATTCAAAAGCCGTTTCGCCGCCAGCTGCGCTGGCCGATGCGAGTGACTTTTTTCGGTTGCAAAAAAGTAACCAAAAATGCGCTCTACAGGCGGCAGCTGTTCGAGGTGCTGGTCGGATCGGCCCCGGGCTTCGGTGTGTGGCATCGGGCTTTGTTTTCGGATCTTCGGCCGGAGCCCGATGCCACACACCTAACCACCATCCCTATCAAACCGCTCCGCAACCCTCTGGCGCCTGTAAAAAGCGCTTTTGCCTACTTTTCAGGCGCTTGTGAAAAGCAGGTCGCCTGCAAGCGCGAAGCGCGGGGCGAAATGCAGTTGAAGTTGAAGTGGAAATGAAGTTGAACCAGGACCAACAACCCCCTGCGACACCATTCAAGAAAAACCGTCACAACCCCCGAGCTTCCTTGATCAGATCGTAAGCCTTGCGGATTTCACGGGTTTTCTCTTCGGCGATGGGCCGCATGCTTTCGGGCATGCCGCGCGATGCCAGCTTGTCGGGATGGTGTCGGCTCATGAGCCGGCGATAGGCCTTCTTGATCTCGGCATCCTCGGCTTGCGAGTCCACGCCAAGCGCTGCGTAGGCGTCGGCCAGTCGCGAGCTGCGGCTTGCCGCCTCGCCGGCACTCGACCCCCTGAGCAGGGCTTCCAGACGGTCGACGTCGACTTCCGACAACCCGAGGCCGCGCGCGACACGCAACAGCAGCGCATGCTCTTCGGCGTGTATGACGCCGTCGGCCGCGATGGCGGACAGCTGAACCTGCAGGAACAACTGCAGCAGCGCCGGACTGCGCCCGCCCGAAGCGCGCAAGCGAGCCAGCTCCGCGTCGAGGTCGAAGTCCGATGCCTTGCCGCGATTGAACGCGGCCCTGGCCGACCGTCGCTGCTCGTCGGAAAGCGCCAGGCGCGAAAAGAACTGCTCGGCGATCCGGATTTCAGCGTCGGTTACCTGCCCGTCGGCCTTGCACAACGCGCCCATGACCGCAAACGTTGAATCGATGAACTGGGCCCGAACTGCACCGAGCCCGCGTCCGAACAGGACCGTGAGCAGATAATGGCCCGCCACGGCACCGATGGCAGCGCCCAGAAGCGCGCCGACGACGCCGCCGGCGATCAGGCCCAGCAGGCCGCCAATCAGTATGAAAAGAAGCATGCCGGGATGATACGCAAGCCTGTCTTTTTTCGGTGGCTGGCGTGCCGCCAGCTTATTTCAACGAGTTCAACTTCTGAAACCGCATTTGAAGTTGAATTTGATTTAAAAACCGCTGCACCCGGCTTGGTGCCCTAATCCCCGCCTGGCTTGCGAAACAGGAACGTGAAGCGATCGGTATTCCCGGTAACGGTCTTGCGGCCGACCTCGTAGCGAAGCTCGTCGTCGAGCCGGTAATGCAAATCGGAATAGTCCTCGAATTCGAAACCGGCGGCCTGGATTTCCCTGATCATCAGCACCGGATCGACGCGCCGCCGATTTTCGGGATCGTCGGGCTGCATGTGCCGACGGGTGTGGTCGACCACGCCGTATATGCCGCCGGGCCTGAGCGCGTCGAATGCCGCGCGGTTCATGCTGTCGCGACCTTCGGCGCTGAGATTGTGCAGGTTGCGGAACGTCAGCACTGCATCGACGTTGTCAACACCCAGGTCGAACGGCTTTATCGATGTCAGTCCCGAATCCTCATCGCGCTCGATCTCGAGCTCGGGTTCCAGAACCTCGATTCGGTCGAACGGCGCGGTGCCGAAGAAATCGGCGCCAGCCACTCTACCGGCGCCGATGGAGACGTAGAGCTTGCCCTCGTCGCGCAGCGCCGGCGCAAGCAGCTTGGTGTACCAGCCGCCGCCGGGAATCAGCTCGACGACCGTCATGGTCCCGTCCAGGCCGAAGAAATCCAGCGTCTCCACAGGCAGCCGGTTGGCATCGCGCTCGCGTTCGGCCTCGCTGCGTACATCGGCTTCCATCGCCGCGCGAATCGATTGCACGAACGGGCGCTCCTCTTCGGCTTCATCCTGTGCCAGGGCGGGCAGCGCCATGAGCAGCGCCACCGATAAAATCAACTTGCTCATTCCATTTCTCCGTTTCGAGGTCCAGGACGCCTTTCTTCCTGCTCTTCGTGCCCCGTTTTTGACGGGGTCACGCAATCAACCATCCGGCTTCGGCATCAGTTTTCGCATAGTGCGCATCAGGATGCGGAAATAAAGTGAAGGAGACCAGCGCTTGAGGCGATATTGCCAACGTGTTTCGGGGTGAGTGAGCAGCAGAAATTTCGGCTTCCGGGTCGCCTTGAACACGATTTCGGCCACGTCGTCGGCCGAGACACCGGAGTGTTCCATCCAGCGCTGCACACGCTTGGCATAGGTGTCGTCGGGCGCGCGCATCGAATCGGTGAGCGCGGTCTTGACGAACGCAGGACAGAGCACGGACACTTCGACGCCGTAAGGCGCGAGCTCGGCGCGCAGCATTTCCGACATCGAGACCACGGCGGCCTTGGCAGTGCCGTAGGACGCGATCCCCGGTGCGGCGGCCAGGCCGGCCCAGGACGCCACGTTGACGATGTGCCCGAACCCTTGTTTGCGGAACCGGCCGACGAAGTGGTGGCAGCCGCGCACCACCCCCATCAGGTTGATCTCCAGCACCCATTCCCAATCTTCCAGCGGCGTCTCGCCCAGCATGCCGCCGGTCGCGACCCCGGCGTTGTTGACCAGCAGATCGATGCGGCCGTATTCGGCGCCTACGAACTCAGCCAAGGCCTCCCATTGCGATGAATCGGTCACGTTCAGCGCCCGCGCGGCGTGGTCGGTGCCCGCAAGCCCCGCCGTCACTTTCTCGGCGCGATCGATGTGCTGGTCGGTCACGATCACGCGCCAGCCCTCGGCGGCGAAGCGGCCCGCCATCGCCGCGCCGAGGCCGGAACCGGCGCCGGTGATCAACGCGACTGGTCGAGTGTCTGATTGCATGGGCAGGCTTCCTGGGAAAAAACGAGCGGCCAGCATAATCGATCCGTAATGAAGCCGGTTCCTTTGCGGCCCCCCGTTAAAATATCGAGTTGTGACCGTAGCGAGTGAATCGATGTCCCAGCCGTTTTCCGTTCTCAATCCGCCGCGCGCCGAGTCCGGCGAGGGCCAGCAGTGGCCGTTGCTGGAAGACCTGGCGCTTGCGCTGGCGGTCAGTGGATACGCCCGGCGGCGCGGCGGGCCGGTGCTCGTCGCGGCCGCCGACGGCTATTCGGCGCGCAGGCTCAGGGACGACATCAATCACCTGGACGGACCGCCGGCCGATCTGTTCCCGGATCTGGAAATCCTGCCCTACGACCTGTATTCGCCGCATCCGGACCTGGTTTCGCGCCGGCTGGAAGTTCTCGCCGGTCTGCCGGAGCGAACTTCAGGCGTGATCATCGCGCCGGTCAACGCGCTGATGCAGCGGCTGGCGCCGACCGGGTTCATCGCCGGGCGCAGCGTGGACTTCAAGATCGGCGAGGAACTCGACCTGGGACGTTTCCGGGAACGGCTGTTCGACGCAGGCTACGAGGGCTGCGACCAGGTCTGGCAGCCCGGCCAGTTCGCGGTTCGAGGCTCGGTGTTCGACCTCTGGCCGATGGGCATGCCGGTGCCTTATCGCATAGAGCTTTTCGACACCGATATCGAATCGATTCGCTCGTTCGACCCCGAAACCCAGCGCTCCATAGACAATCTCGACCGGGTCGAATTGCTGCCGGGCCGCGAGTACCCGTTCGACGAGAGCGCCCGGACCGAGTTCCGACGCCGGTTCCGCAACCGCTTCGAGGTCGACCTCAGGCGCGCCCTGCCCTACCAGGAGGTTGGCGAGGGCACCCACGGCCAGGGGCTGGAGCAGTACCTGCCGCTGTTTTTCGATCGAACCGCGAGCCTGCTCGACTATCTTCCGCGCGAACACCGACTGGTCGTGCTGGCCGGCTGCGACCAGGCCGCCGCCGAATTCGCCGAGCAGGTGGCCCAGAGACATGAGCAGCGCACCGGCGATCGCGAGCGCCCGCCTTTGAGGCCCGACGAGCTTTACCTGGATCCCGACGAGCTCCTGGCCACGCTGAAAGACCGCGCCGCGGTGCGCGTGACCCGGCGCCAGCCGGCCGCCGCCACGTTCGGTCCGCCCGAAGCGCTGGATCTGGATCACGCCCCGGAGCAGGCGGCCGAGCGGCTGCGCGAAGCATCGGGCAGGATCCTGCTGGCCGCCGACACCGCCGGGCGGCGCGAGCTGATCGCGGCGAACCTGAAACGACACGCCGTCAAGCCGCGGATGCTGGAATCCTGGGCCGCGTTCGCCAGCGGCGACGACCGGCTGGCGCTGGCCGTGCTGCCGTTTTCCGGCGGCTGCAGCCTGCCCGACGAAGGCGTCACCGTTCTGACCGAGTCGGAGCTGTTTCCCGGCCATACCCGCACCCGACGGCGGGATCGAAAAAGCGGCCAGGACCCCGAAAGTATCGTGCGCAGCCTGGCCGACCTGCAGCCCGGGGCACTGGTGGTGCACCTGGAGCACGGCATCGGACGATACCTGGGCCTGGAAGTGCTCGACGTAGGCGACACGCACGGCGAATTCCTGACCCTGGCGTATGCCGACGGCGACAAGCTCTACGTGCCGGTCACCGACCTGCACCTGGTCAGCCGCTATACCGGCGCCGACCCCGACGCGGTCACGCTCAACCGGCTGAGTTCGGACAAGTGGAAGAAGACCCGCCGCAAGGCCGCCGAGAAGGTGCGCGACGTGGCCGCCGAACTGCTCAACGTGCAGGCCCGCCGGGCCGCCCGGCAGGGGCACGCGTTCGAATTCGACGAAGGCATGTACGCGCGTTTCGCCGCCGGCTTCGAGTTCGAGGAAACCGACGATCAGCAGGATGCCATCGATGCCGTGCTGTCCGACCTGAAGGCTTCGACGCCGATGGACCGGGTGGTGTGCGGCGACGTCGGCTTCGGCAAGACCGAAGTCGCGCTGCGCGCGGCGTTCGCGGTGGTCGACGGCGGACGCCAGGTGGTGATGCTGGCGCCGACCACGCTGCTGGCCGAACAGCACTACCGAACCTTTGCCGACCGCTTCGCCGACTGGCCGGTCAAGGTCGCGCTGCTGTCGCGCACCGGCAGCAAGAAGGAGGCCGAGCGTACGCTGGCCGGCCTGGCAGACGGCACCATCGACATCGTCATCGGCACCCACAGACTGCTGCAGTCGGACGTCAAGTTCGGCAACCTCGGGCTGGTCGTGGTCGACGAGGAACAGCGCTTCGGCGTTCGGCAGAAAGAACAGTTGAAGCGCCTGCGCGCCGAGGTCGACCTGCTGACCCTGACCGCAACGCCGATTCCGCGCACGCTGAACATGTCCATGACCGGCTTGCGCGAGCTTTCCATCATCGCCACGCCGCCGTCCCGGCGCATGGCGGTCAAGACCTTTGTTTCCGAATGGGATACGGCGACCATTCGCGACGCCGGCAACCGCGAGTTCCAGCGCGGCGGCCAGGTGTATTTCCTGCACAACGACGTGCGCACCCAGCCGCGCATGGCCGAGGATTTGGCGGCGTTGTTCCCGCGCGCCCGGATCGGGATTGCCAACGGCCAGATGCCGCCCGGCCGGATGGAACGCACCATGCGCGACTTCTATCACCGCCGTATCAACCTGCTGGTGGCCAGCACCATCATCGAAAACGGCATCGACGTGCCGACCGCCAACACCATCATCATCAACCGCGCCGACAAGTTCGGCCTGGCCCAGCTGCACCAGTTGCGCGGACGGGTCGGCCGCTCGCATCACCTGGCCTACGCCTACCTGGTAACGCCGCCGTGGAAGGCCATGACCACCGACGCCCGCAAACGGCTGGAGGCGATCCAGTCGCTGCAGGAACTGGGCGCGGGCTTCACGTTGGCCACCCACGACCTCGAGATCCGCGGTGCCGGCGAGCTGCTTGGCGAAGACCAGTCCGGCCAGATCGAGGCGATCGGCTTCCAGCTTTATTCCGAGTTGCTCAACCGCACCGTCGAGGCGCTCAAGGCGGGCCACGAGCCGGATCTGGACGAGCCGGTGGACGTGTCTTCCGAAGTCGATCTGCATACCACCGCGATGATCCCGGCCGGCTACCTGCCCGACGTACATCAGCGACTGGTGCTCTACAAGCGAATCGCCCAGGCCCGAACAGGCAAGGAACTGCACGAGCTTCAGGTCGAGATGATCGACCGCTTCGGCCTGCTGCCGGAAGAGGTCAAGAACCTGTTCGCCGCCGCCACGCTGCGACTGGAAGCGCGCACGCTGGGCATTCGCAAGCTGGAGGTGGGGCCGGCCGGCGGTCGCGTGGAATTCCTGCCCAGACCCGACATCGACATGGCGGAAATGATCCGGATGATTCAGAAAGAGGCGCACACCTATTCCCTGCCCGCCCAGGACCGCTTGCGGGTCCAGGGCGAATTCGAGCGGCTCGAAGACCGGATTGCGGTCGCGGAAAACCTGCTCGAACGTCTGCGCCCCAAGGATCCGGGCCCGAATAAACGGGAACGGGACAAGCTAAACTCGGTCGCATGAAAATCGCCATGAAGAAAGTCGCCGCCGGCACGGCGATGCTGCTCGCCGCGGTCTCGCTAGGCGCCCAGCAGCCAGCCTCCCTCGAATCCGATGCGATCGAATATCCGCCCGTCTATCGCATCGAGGTGATCGTGTTCAACCACGTCGACGGGCGCTCCGACCGGCTACGCGGGGCGGGCCCGCTCGACTTCACCGACCAGCTGGACCCGCTGCTGGTCGCGCGGACGAACGACATGGCACAACGCCAGCTGGCCGGACTTGCCGGGTTTCTGCCGGTCGCACGGATTCCCGGTGAAAGTGACGAGACCACGCCCTATCTGCAATCCGAAGAGCAGACACTGCGCCCTATTCCGCCAGTATATTCGGCGCTGGGCGACCTGTCGCGCCCGATCCAGCGCGCGATGGACCGCCTGCTCGATGCACCGCAATACGATCCGGTGACCGCGCGCGCCTGGATCCAGCTGGCCCGGCGCGACCGTCGCACGGCCGCGGTGCGGATTCACGACCAGACCGTGGTCGATCTGGTCAAGCCCGCGGACGAACAGAGCCTGGTGCCCATGCCGCACCTACTGCCGTTCGGTCCGCTGGTGAAAACGCCGCCGCCGGCGCTGGACATCTATCGGCTCGACGGTACGCTGCGACTGCGCCAGCGCCAGTTTCTGCATCTGGATCTGGACCTGGTCTGGCAGACGCGGGCGCGCGCGCTGGCGAACCGGATGCCGCCGGTCGAAGAATCGACCGTGACGACCAATGGACCGGTCGACGGCGAAGGTGAATGGCAGTTGCACCGGCTGCAGCAATCCCGCATCGTCGAGCCCGGCCGCCTGGAGTATTTCGATTCCAGTCTGTTCGGCGTGCTGGTGCGAATCGAGCGCTTCGAGCAGGTCGTGCCCGAAATCGAAATGCCCGAGCCCGAGCCGGGGGCGTCGAATACACCGGCGTCACAGCAAATCGTCGAGCCGGTCACGAATTCCGACGGTTGACGGTATCATTGCCCTCCGGCCCTCGAGCTTCGATTCTCTCCCCATGGATTCCAACGCCCTCACCGCACTATCGCCACTGGACGGCCGCTATGCCCGAAGGCTCGAGCCGCTTGCCCGGCTATTCTCCGAAGCCGGACTGATCCGTCAGCGCGTGCGCGTCGAACTGGCGTGGTTCCGGCACCTGGCCGGGGCAGCGGACTTTGATGCGCTGACGCCGCTGGCGCCTGACGACGACGCTTTTCTCGAGCGCCTGGCCAACGACTTTTCCGACGCCGATGCCGCCGAAGTCAAGGAGATCGAGCGCACCACCAACCACGACGTCAAGGCGGTCGAGTACTGGATCAAGAAGCGCATGACCGAGCGCCCGGGGTTGACCGAAAAGCTCGAGATGGTGCACTTCGCCTGCACCTCGGAAGACATCAACAACCTTGCCTACGGCCTGATGCTCAAACAGGCGCTGGTCGAAGTGCTGGATCCTGTGCTTGGCGAGCTGGATGCGCATCTGGCCGGCATGGCCGAAGCCAATGCCGACGTCGCTATGCTCTCGCGCACCCACGGCCAGAGCGCTTCACCAACCACGCTGGGCAAGGAAATCGCCAACACGGTGTTTCGGCTGCGAAGGCAGCGCCGGCAGCTCGCGCGGGTCGAGATCAGCGGCAAGATCAACGGCGCGGTCGGCAATTTCAACGCCCACCTGGCGGCCTGTCCGAACGTCGACTGGCCAGCCGTCGCACGCAATTTCGTCGAGCAATTGGGGCTCGTCTGGAACCCTTACACCACCCAGATCGAGCCTCACGACATGATCGCCGAGCTGGCCCATTCGCTGATTCGCGTCAATACCGTGATGCTCGATTTCGCCCGCGACAGCTGGGCCTACATCTCGCTGGGCTACTACGCGCAGAAAACCGTGGAAGGCGAAGTCGGCTCGTCGACCATGCCGCACAAGGTCAATCCCATCGACTTCGAAAACGGCGAGGGCAATTTGGGCCTCGCCAACGCACTGCTCGGACACCTGGCCGAAAAGCTGCCGGTCTCGCGCTGGCAGCGCGACCTGACCGACTCCACGGTTCAGCGCTCGATCGGGTCGGCGTTCGGCTATTGCCTGCTTGCCTGGAAATCCATCCAGCGCGGGCTCGGCAGGGTCGAACCGAATCGCATCCGGATCGCAGCCGACATCGACAACGCCTGGGAGGTGCTGGCCGAGGCCATCCAGACCGTGATGCGGGTGCACGGCATTGCCGAACCTTACGAAAAGCTCAAGCAACTCACCCGCGGGCGCACCATAGACGCCGCCGGCGTGCGCGAATTCCTCGAGCGGCTCGAATTGCCGGCGAGTGAAAAGCAGCGCCTGCTGGAAATGACGCCGGCCGGCTATACCGGCAACGCAGCCGACATGGCGCGCGCCATCGGACGCTACGTATGAAGGCGATCCAGCTTGCGGAATGGGAAGGCTTCGACGCGCGGCGCTTCCTGGACGAGCACTGGCAGCACACGCCGCTGCTGATTCGCGGGTGGCTGAAGCCGGCGGCGCTCGGCATCGACCAGATCGTCGCTTCCGCCGGCGACGACGACCTGGGCTCCAGGCTTGTGGTCGGTTCGTTCGAGAACCTGGACTGGACCCTGGAATACGGTCCGTTTACCGAAGACGACCTGCCTTCGCTGGACCGTCCCTACCAGTCGCTGCTGGTCCAGGACATGGACAAGAAATACCCGCAGGTCGCGGAGCTTCTGGACGCGTTCCGCTTCCTGCCCAACTGGCTGCTCGACGACATCATGGTCAGCCAGGCCGGTCCCGGCGGCTCGGTCGGCCCGCACGTGGACGCCTACGACGTGTTCCTGGTCCAGGCCGCCGGCGCCCGACGCTGGGAACTGGCCGGCAACTTTCAGCCCGACCTCAACGAGGATTTCGAGCTGGCGGTGCTGCGCAATTTCAAGGCCGAAACCAGTTGTGTCACCGAACCCGGCGACGTGCTGTACGTGCCGCCCGGCGTGGCGCATCACGGCATCGCCCAGCAGAACAGTCAGACCTGGTCGGTCGGACTGCGCGCGCCGTCTTCGGCCGAACTGCTGTCGGAACTGGCGGCCTTCCTCGGCGAGCACGAGGCACGCCTGCCGCGGCTGAATCCGCTCAAGTACGATACCGAACGCGCCGAACGCATCGATCAGACCCTGCTTCAGCACGCCCGCCGACTGCTGGCCCAGGCGGTGCAACTCGACGACGAGGCGCTTGTCAGCTGGCTCGGTCAGACCCTGACCGCCTATCGACAATGGTCGCCCGGATCGGACGACGACAGCGCGCCGGAAGTGGACATCGAGCCGCCGCTGGTGATTGCGCCGGGCACGCGCCTGGCGTGGAGCGATTCCGGCCTGCTGTTCGTCAACGGGCAACAGTGGGCGTGTCCGCCGGAGTTTGCCCAGACGCTTTGCCGTTCCTGCCGCATCGAAAGCTGGCCGGAAGACCAGGACGCCCGCCGGCTGGTCGAGAACCTGATCGAGCAGGACGAACTGATCCGGCCATAGTCACGCGAGTTCGGCAATGCCCCCGAACGACTCCGCGCAGCCTTATTTACACCGTCCTTAACCGTTATAATCAGGAATTGGCCAGCGGCAACCCCGGCTCAAGCATTCTCAAATGACCGAAGATCTGGAAAGAAAATACCGGACGTCCCACTTGTCCGGTCTGAACGCTGCATTCGTCGAACAACTCTATGAAGAGTTCCTGGACGACCCCGAGGCCGTGCCCGAATACTGGCGCGACGCCTTTCGCGGGCTGCTCGACGGCGCGGACGACGACACCCGTCACCGTTCCATCGCGGCACATTTCGAGGCGCTTGGAAGACAGC
This sequence comes from uncultured Halomonas sp., assembly GCA_964476005.1. GTDB lineage: Bacteria > Pseudomonadota > Gammaproteobacteria > Xanthomonadales > Wenzhouxiangellaceae. Next base: position 2,304 of record CAYYZR010000059.1, on the reverse strand, counting down.
CGGCGGCGCAGCAGGCCGCGCCGGCCGCCGAGGATTTCAAGCAGGCCGGCGTTCTGCGGCTGATCAACGCCTATCGGGTGCGCGGTCATCAGCGCGCCCGGCTCGATCCGCTGGGTCTGAGCGAACGGCCCGAGGTTCCGGACCTCGACCTGGACTTCCACGCGCTTTCAGAATCCGATCTCGATACCGAATTCCACACCGGCAGCCTGGCCGCGCCCGATCACCTGAAGCTGTCCGAGATCATCGAGATCTGCCAGCGCACCTACTGCGGCAGCGTCGGCGTCGAGTACATGCACATCAACGACACCAACCAGCGTCGCTGGCTGCAACAGCGCCTTGAGCGCGGCAGCGGTTCGTTCGAACTTCCCGCCGAGGACCGCAAGCGCCTGCTGGAGAAGCTGGGCGCTGCCGAAGGTCTCGAAAAATACCTGCATTCGCGCTACGTCGGGCAGAAACGCTTCTCGCTGGAAGGCGGCGAGAGTCTGATCCCGCTGTTCGATACGCTGATCCGTCATTCCGGCAGCCAGGGCATCCGCGAAATGGTCATCGGCATGGCCCACCGCGGCCGACTGAACGTGCTGGTCAACATCCTCGGCAAGTCGCCGCGCGAGCTGTTCGCGGAGTTCGAAGGCAAGATTCAGCACGACGATCCGGCACGCTCCGGGGACGTCAAGTATCACCTGGGCTTCAGCTCCGACGTATTGACCCCGGGCGGCGTAATGCACCTGGCGCTGGCATTCAATCCGTCACACCTGGAGATCGTCAATCCAGTGGTGGCCGGCTCGGCGCGCGCGCGCCAGAACCGGCTTGCCGATCACGCTCACGAGCAGGTGCTGCCGGTACTGGTGCACGGCGACGCCGCCCTGGCCGGCCAGGGCGTGGTCATGGAGCTTTTCAACATGTCCCAGGCACGCGGCTTCAAGGTCGGCGGCACGTATCACGTCGTGATCAACAACCAGATCGGCTTCACGACCTCGAATCCGCTGGACGCGCGCTCGACGCTGTATTGCACCGAGGTGGCCAAGATGGTCCAGGCGCCGATCTTCCACGTCAACGCCGATAACCCCGAAGCGGTGCTTTTCGTGACGCGGGTGGCCGCCGACTTTCGCCGCGAGTTCAAGAAAGACGTGGTCATCGATCTGGTCTGCTACCGTCGCCTGGGCCACAACGAGGCGGACGAACCGTCGGCGACCCAGCCGCGCATGTACCAGGTGATACGCAATCTCGATTCGGTCTACAAGCAGTACTCGAAACGCCTGATCGACGACGGGCTGGTCGACGCCGACGCACTCGACGACTGGCAGCGCAACTACCGCGACCGTCTGGATAACGGCGAGACGGTGGTGGAGCTCGCCGATGCGGGCGACGCCCTCCAGACCGCCGACTGGTCGCCGTACCTCGATGCCGACTGGCGCACCGCGGCAGACACCACGATGCCGATCGACAGCATCACGGCGCATTCCGAGCGTCTGACGACGCTGCCCGACGATTTCGAGGTACACAAGCAGGTCGCTCGTTTGCTCGAACAGCGGCGCAAGATGGCCGCGGGCGATTCGCCGCTGGACTGGGGCTTCGCCGAAACCATGGCGTACGCCGGGTTGATCGATTCGGGCTACGGCCTGCGTCTGGTCGGCCAGGATTCCGGTCGCGGCACATTCTTTCATCGCCACGCCGTGCTTTACAACCAGGAAGACGGCCGCTACGTCACCCCGCTGAGCGAAATTGCGGATGATCGCCACAACGTCGCGATCATCGACTCACTGCTCAGCGAAGAAGCCGTTTTGGGTTTCGAGTACGGATATGCCACCGGCGAGCCGCGTTCGCTGGTGATCTGGGAAGCCCAGTTCGGCGATTTCGTCAATGGCGCACAGGTTGTGATCGATCAGTTCATCACCTCGGGCGAAACCAAGTGGGGTCGCCTGTGCGGGTTGGTGATGTACCTGCCGCATGGGTACGAGGGTCAGGGTCCCGAGCATTCCTCGGCGCGCCTGGAACGCTTCATGCAGCTGTGTTCGGACAACAATATTCAGGTCTGCGTGCCGACGCTGCCGAGCCAGATGTTCCACATGATCCGGCGCCAGATGCTCAGGCCGTACCGCAAACCCCTGGTGGTGTTCACACCCAAGAGCCTGCTGCGCCATCGTGATTCGGTATCCAGCCTCGAAGACCTTGCCAACGGCGGTTTCCAGCTGGTCATCGACGACCCGCAAAAGCCCGACCCGGAAAAAGTCAAGCGCGTGGTGTTCTGTGCCGGCAAGGTCTTTTTCGATCTTGCCAAGAAGCGTGACGACGAAGACGATTCCT
>CAYYZR010000058.1:0-12882 GCA_964476005.1 uncultured Halomonas sp. | reverse complement strand
TTGCGCCGATCGCGATGGAAGAAGGCCTGCGTTTCGCGATTCGCGAAGGCGGCCGCACCGTCGGCGCCGGCGTCGTGGCCAAGATTCACGAGTAACGGCCGACGCGTCCGGTCCGTTCTTGCGGGCCGGGCAATGAAGTGCTTTTACCCGACCGAAACGGAAGGGTGAAAACAAGTGTTCTTTGACAGACTAAAGGCGTAACGGCAATGGCCGAACAGAGAATTCGTATTCGTTTGAAGGGTTTCGATCATCGCTTGATCGATCGTTCGACGCAGGAAATCGTCGAAACCGCGAAGCGCACGGGTGCCCAGGTACGCGGCCCCATTCCGCTTCCGACGCGAAAAGAGCGATATACCGTCCTGGTGTCTCCGCACGTCAACAAGGATGCGCGCGACCAGTACGAGATTCGTACTCACAAACGACTGATGGACATCGTGGATCCCAACGACAAGACCGTGGATGCACTGATGAAACTCGATCTGGCCGCCGGTGTGGACGTCCAGATCAAGCTGTACTGAGCAAGGATCGAGCAGTCATGGCAATTGGTATCGTAGGACGAAAGCGAGGCATGACCCGCATCTTCATCGAGGACGGCACTTCCGTGCCTGTGACGGTGGTCGAAGCGGATCCCAACCGGATTACCCAGATTCGCGAGCTGGATCGCGATGGCTATGCGGCCATCCAGGTCACAACGGGCTCGCGCCGTGCGTCTTTGGTCAACCAGCCTTCGGCTGGCCACTACCGCACCGCCGGCGTCGAGCCGGGGGACGGCTTGTGGGAATTCCGCCTCGACGTTACAGACAACAGTGAAGACGGCGGCCTGGAGGTCGGCGGCGCTATCACGGTCGAGCGCTTCACGAACGGCCAGAAGGTCGACGTGACCGGCACCAGCAAGGGCAAGGGTTTCGCCGGCGTCATCAAGCGTCACAATTTTCGGATGCAGGACGCCACGCACGGTAATTCGCTCTCGCATCGCGCCCCGGGCTCCATCGGACAGTGCCAGACTCCCGGGCGCGTGTTCAAGGGCAAGAAGATGGCCGGGCACATGGGCGCCGAACGCGTCACCACCCAGAATCTCGAAATCGTACGGGTTGACCCCGAACGCAACCTGCTGCTCATTCGCGGCGCGGTGCCAGGCGCACCGGGCGGCCATGTGCTGGTGCGTCCGTCGGTGAAGTCGTAACAGAAGGAAGATCAGCATGGAACTCGCAATCACAGGCGGAAGCAGCAAGATCACGGTCAACGAGGCGGTGTTCGACCGGCCGTTCTCCGAACCGCTGGTGCACCAGGTCGTTGTTTCGTACCTGGCCGGCGCTCGCGCCGGCACCAAGGCGCAGAAGAACCGTTCGGCGGTTGCCGGCGGCGGCCGCAAGCCATGGAAGCAGAAGGGCACGGGCAACGCTCGCGCCGGTACCATTCGCAGCCCGCTGTGGCGCGGTGGCGGCAGGACCTTCGCGGCGACGCCGCGCGACCATTCGGTCAAGGTCAACCGCAAGATGTACCGTGGCGCGATTGCGGCCATCCTGTCCGAACTCGTTCGGCAGGAACGCCTGGTCGTGGTCGAAGAGATCAAGATTGCCGAGCCCAGGACCCGTTTGCTGGCCGACCGCCTTGCCGAGATCGGCATCGAGCGCGGCCTGATCGTGGATGCCGATCTGGACGGAAACCTGTTTCTGGCCAGTCGCAATCTACCGCACCTGTTCGTCGTTACCGTCGATCAGCTGGATCCGGTGAGCCTGGTCGGCGCAGACAAGGTGGTCATCACCACCGCTGCTATTACCGCAATTCAGGAGTGGCTGGCATGAATCGCGAACGTATGTATCAGATCGTGCGCCTGCCGCACGTGTCGGAGAAGACGGCAAGATTGCAGGCCGATTCGAATCAGTACGTGTTCGAAGTTGCCCGCGATGCCGACAAGCAGGAAATTCGTCAGGCGATCGAGGGCCTGTTCGACGTCAGCGTCAGCGATGTCCGCGTCGTCAACGTCAAGGGCAAGTCGAAGAGCTTCCGGATGCGTCCGGGCCGCCAGAAAAGCTGGAAGAAGGCCTATGTTCGCGTTCAGGCCGGCCAGTCGATCGAGCAATTGAACGCAGATTAAGAATCAGCCGGGAATATAACCATGGCAATTGTCAAGGCAAAACCAACATCTCCGGGCCGCCGCGGCGTCGTGACCGTTCGTCACGACCACCTCTGGAAAGGCAAGCCGCTGGAGACGCTGACCGAAGCGAAGAAGTCGACCGGTGGCCGTAACAACAACGGCCGAATCACCACCCGTCACCAGGGCGGTGGTCACAAGCAGCGTTATCGCACGGTCGATTTCAAGCGCGACAAGGACGGCATCAAGGGTACGGTCGAACGTATCGAGTACGACCCGAACCGAAGCGCCCATATTGCGCTGATCAAGTACAGCGACGGTGAGTGGCGCTACATTCTGGCGCCTCGCGAATTACGCGCCGGCGATGCAGTGCTGAGCGGGTCGGAAGCGCCGATCAAGCCCGGCAACTCGATGAAGCTGGGCTCGATTCCGGTCGGAACGACGCTGCACAACATCGAACTGAAGCCGGGCAAGGGCGGCCAGATGGCGCGCTCCGCCGGGGCGGCGGTTCAGCTGGTTGCGCGCGAAGGCCGCTATGCCACGTTGCTGCTTCGCTCGGGCGAGATGCGCAAGATCAACACCCAGTGTCGCGCCACTATCGGTCAGGTGTCGAACAGCGAGCACAACCTGGAGAAGCTCGGCAAGGCCGGCGCCCGGCGTTGGCTCGGGGTTCGCCCCACCGTTCGCGGTGTGGTCATGAACCCGGTGGACCATCCGCACGGCGGCGGCGAAGGTCGCACATCCGGCGGCCGGCACCCGGTGACGCCCTGGGGCGTTCAGACCAAGGGCAAGCGTACCCGGACCAACAAGCGGACGACCAAGTTCATCGTGCGTCAGCGCAAACGCAAGTAATCGGCCGCCAGTAATCAGCAAGTACAGGAAATCGAAATGCCACGTTCACTCAAGAAAGGCCCGTTCATCGATCACCATCTGCACGCCAAGGTGCAGACGGCGTTGGAGGCCAACAGCAAACGACCGATCAAGACATGGTCGCGCCGCTCGATGATCCTTCCGGACATGGTCGGATTGACGATCGCGGTGCACAACGGGCGCCAGCATGTGCCGGTTCTGATAAACGAAAACATGGTTGGGCACAAGCTGGGTGAGTTCGCGCCGACGCGGACCTTCAAGGGTCACGCTGCCGATCGCAAGACCAAGTAAGGGACAAGTCAATGGAAGCGACTGCAAAACTCAAAGGTGCCCGTATCTCGGCGCAAAAGGCGAGACTCCTGGCTGACCAGGTCAGGGGGCTCCCGGTTGAACGTGCCGACGAACTGTTGAATTTCAGCACCAAGAAGGGTGCGCATATCGTACGCAAGGTGCTGCTCAGTGCCGTGGCGAACGCCGAGCACAACAAGGGCGCTGATATCGACGAGCTGAAGGTCAGTGTGATCATGGTCGATGAAGGGCCGACGTTCAAGCGTGGTCGTGCACGCGCCAAGGGCCGGTACACCCGGATCCTGAAGCGGACCAGCCACATCACGGTCACGGTAGCGGAGCAATAAGGAAAAATTATGGGTCACAAGGTACATCCAACCGGAATCCGGCTCGGTATCTCCAAGGACTGGGGTGCGCGCTGGTATGCGGAGCGAAAGGATTTCGCCGACAACCTGAACAGCGATCTGGCAGCCAGGCGATTCATCGAGAAGGAATTGTCACAGGCGGCAGTCAGTCGGGTTCATATCGAGCGGCCGGCCAAGCAGGCGCAGGTCACGATCTACACGGCGCGGCCGGGTATCGTCATCGGCAAGAAGGGTGAAGATATCGAGCGCTTGCGCCGCAAGCTCACCGATCTGCTCGGCGTGCCGACCGCGGTAAGCGTCAGTGAGATTCGCAAGCCGGAACTCGATGCCAAGCTGGTTGCCGACAGCATCGCTCAACAGCTGGAGCGTCGCATCATGTTCCGTCGCGCCATGAAGCGGGCCGTCGGGAACGCGATTCGGCTGGGTGCCCAGGGCATCAAGGTCCAGGTTGGAGGCCGACTCAACGGCGCCGACATCGCGCGCACCGAGTGGTACCGCGAAGGTCGTGTGCCGCTGCATACGCTGCGCGCCGGTGTCGACTACGGCACTTCGGTCGCGAGCACGACGTATGGCGTGATCGGCGTCAAGGTGTGGGTCTACACCGGCGACGTATTCGATCTGCACGCCGAGAAGAGCGAAGAATCCAAGTCGTCCAGAAAGGGCGCTGGTCGGGAGAACTGAAATGCTGCAGCCGAAACGAACAAAATTCCGAAAGCAGCAAAAGGGCCGTAACCGCGGCCTGGCGCAGGTGGGCAACAAGGTCAGCTTCGGCGAGTATGCGCTGCAGGCGACCACCCGCGGTTTCATCACCGCGCGTCAGATCGAGGCCGCAAGGCGTGCGATCACCCGTCACGTCAAGCGCGGCGGCAAGCTGTGGATCCGGGTGTTCCCGGACAAGCCGATCACCAAGAAGCCGGTCGAAGTCCGCATGGGCAAGGGCAAGGGCAACGTGGAGTACTGGGTTGCCCCGGTGCAGCCGGGCAGGGTGATTTACGAGATTCAGGGCGTGAGCGAAGATGTTGCGCGCGAGGCTTTCCGTCGCGCCGCCGCCAAGCTCAGCGTCAAGACGACGATGGTAGCGAGGTCGCTGTAATGAAAGCGAGTGAAATCAGGCAGAAGTCTGCAGACGAACTCAAGGGCATGCTGATCGAGTTGCGCAAGCGCCAGTTCGATCTGCGTATGCAGCTTGGCACCGGCCAGTTGGCCGAGCCGCACCAGCTGCGCCAGGTCCGGCGCGATATTGCGCGGGTGAAAACGGTATTGAATACCTCGCAGGGTGAACAGGCATGAGCAACGAGACCAGAACTCGGGTCGAGCACAGCGCCACCGGAAAGGTGGTGAGTAACAAGATGGACAAGACTGTTACCGTGCGTCTTGAACGCCATCTCAAGCACCCGCTGTACGGAAAGTACATCCGTCGCTCCAGCAAGGTGCATGCTCACGACGAGACGAATGAATGCAACGAAGGCGATACGGTGCGTATCGTCCCCGATCGCCCGCTTTCCAAGACCAAGAGCTGGAAAGTGGTTGAAATTGTCGAACGCGCCCAGTAAACGGAGCAGTACAGACCATGATTCAGATGCAGAGCAGACTGGCGGCGGCCGACAACAGCGGCGCACGCGAAGTGATGTGTATCAAGGTGCTTGGCGGCTCCAAGCGTCGCTATGCAAATATTGGCGACGTCATCAAGGTGACGGTCAAGGACGCGATTCCTCGCGGAAAGGTCAAGAAGGGCGAGGTCTACAACGCGGTGGTGGTGCGGACGCGCAAGGGTGTCCGTCGCCGTGACGGTTCGCTGATTCGCTTCGACGGGAATGCTGCGGTGATACTCAACAACAAGCTTGAGCCGATCGGCACCCGCATATTCGGCCCCGTTACCCGCGAGCTGCGCGGTGAGCGGTTCATGAAGATCATTTCGCTCGCGCCCGAAGTGCTGTAAGGAGTTTAGTAATGCAACGTATTCGAAAAGGCGACGAAGTGATTGTGACGGCAGGACGCAGCAAGGGCCAGCGTGGCCATGTGCTCAAGATGCTGGGTGACGATCGGCTTCTGGTCGAGAACGTCAACATGATCAAGCGCCATACCAAGCCGGACCCGCAGCGCCAGCAGCCCGGTGGGATCGTCGAGCGTGAAGCGCCGATACATGCGTCGAACGTGATGTTGTACAACCCGGCGACCGACCAGGGCGACCGCGTTGGGTTCAAGGTGCTTGAGGATGGCCGGAAGGTGCGGGTTTTCCGCTCGACTGGCGAAGTTGTGGATATTTGAGGCGAATAGCGATGAGCAGGTTGAAGGATTTTTACCGCGAAACGGTCACCGGCCAACTGAAGGAGAAATTCGGTTTCGCCAATGTGATGCAGGTTCCGCGCATCGAGAAGGTCACCATCAACATGGGTCTCGGGGAAGCCGTTGCCGACAAGAAGGTGATCGAGAAGGCATTGGGCGATCTGACCAAGATTGCCGGCCAGAAACCGATCGTGACCAATGCGCGGAAGTCCGTGGCGAGTTTCAAGATTCGCGACGGTTACCCGATTGGTGCCAAGGTGACGCTCCGTCGCGAGCGGATGTACGAGTTCCTTGATCGTCTGATCAATATCTCGTTGCCGCGCGTTCGCGATTTTCGCGGGATCAGCCCCAAGGGCTTCGACGGCCGCGGAAATTTCAACCTGGGCGTCAAGGAACAGATCATTTTTCCGGAAATCAATTACGACCAGGTCGATGCAATTCGCGGTATGGATATTGCGATCACGACCTCGGCGCGAGACGATGACGAAGGCAAGGCGCTTCTCGAAGCGTTCGGTTTTCCTTTCCGGGCACGTTAAGGAGCAGGTAGCAAGATGGCTAAGAAATCAATGATAGCGCGCGATGTCAAGCGCTCGGAACTTGTCGACAAGTATGCGGCCAAGCGCGCCGAGCTGAAGAAGATCATCGCGAATCCGGATGTCGAATTCGAGGAAAAGCAGGCTGCGATTTTCGCGCTCGCCAAGTTGCCGCGCGACTCCAGTCCGGCCCGCGGGCGCAACCGCTGCCGCATAACAGGTCGACCCCGCGGTTTCTATCGCAAGTTTGGCCTGGCGCGCAACAAGCTGCGCGAGTCGGCCATGAACGGCGACATTCCCGGCCTGCGCAAGGCCAGCTGGTAAAGAGGTGTATTGCAAATGAGCATGAATGATCCCATCGCCGATATGCTGACTCGTATTCGCAACGCCCAGGGCGTGCGCATGAAGACGGTGACCATGCCGGCTTCGCGCACCAAGCTGGCGATCGCCGAGGTTCTCAAGGAAGAGGGTTACATCCTGAACTTCCGTGAGTCCGGCGATGGTGCGTCAAAGGAGTTGGAGGTCGAGCTCAAGTATATGGGTGGCAGGGGCGTCATCGATCAACTGCGCCGCGTAAGCAAGCCGGGTCGACGCCTTTACTTTGGCGCTTCCGACCTGCCGCGAGTACAGGACGGGCTCGGTATCGCGATCGTGAGCACGTCCAAGGGCGTGATGAGTGATTCACGCGCGCGGCGCGAAGGGCACGGCGGCGAAGTGCTGTGCACCGTGGCCTGACGGAGAAGTAGATATGTCCAGAATTGCCAGTTATCCGATCGAATTGCCGAAGGGCGTCGAATTCAACCAGAAGGGCCAAGAGCTTCGGGTCAAGGGGCCCAAGGGCGAATTGACGATGGATCTCCACCCTTCCGTGGAAATGAAGAACGAAGAGGGCGTGCTGTCCTTCGAAGCCACGCCGGGCGGGACAACCGCGATGGCCGGCACCATGCGCGCGCTCGTAAACAATATGGTGCAGGGTGTGACCGATGGTTTCGAGAAGAAGCTGAATCTGATCGGCGTCGGGTACCGTGCGCAGGCTCAGGGCAGCAAGCTCAACCTCCAGCTGGGATTCAGCCATCCGGTGGAATTCAATGTGCCCGACGGCGTGACCGTCGAGACGCCGACCCAGACGGAGATCCTCGTGCGCGGCGCCGACAAGCAGAAGGTCGGCCAGGTGGCGGCGGAGATTCGCGGGTATCGCCCGCCGGAGCCCTACAAGGGCAAAGGTGTGCGGTATTCCGACGAGCGCGTCGTGATGAAGGAAGCCAAAAAGGCTTGATTGGGCAGCACGGCTCGATCGCAGTTTTCGTTTTCGAAGTTTTTTAGAGGAACGAGTAATGAGTGCAAAGAATCTGAGCAGGCTCCGGAGGGCGCGCAAGGCGCGCTCGCGGATCGCTCGCGGAGAGAAGCCGAGACTTTCGGTCTTCCGCTCCAGCCGCCACATTTATGCCCAGGTCATGACCGCCACCGGCGATCGGACACTGGTGACGGCGTCGACAGTGGAGCCGACCGTTCGCAGCGGCATGAAAACGACCGGTGGACGGGAAGCGGCTGCCATCGTCGGAAAAGCGATCGCCGAGAAGGCGCTTGCAGAAGGCATAAGCGAGGTTGCATTCGACCGTGGCGGTTTCAAGTATCACGGGCGGGTGAAGTCGCTCGCTGATGCTGCTCGCGAAGCAGGCCTTAAGTTTTAACTGACTGGAATTCTGGAAGAACAAGATGGCGAGAGATTACGAAAGATCCGACGACTTCATCGAGAAGCTTGTAGCTGTGAACCGCGTGGCCAAGGTGGTCAAGGGCGGACGCCAGTTCGGCTTCACTGCGTTGACGGTGGTCGGCGACGGGAACGGCAAGGTCGGATTCGGCTACGGCAAAGCACGCGAAGTTCCGCTCGCCATTCAGAAGGCCATGGAAAAGGCGAGGCGGGACATGAAGCAGATCTCCCTCAATCAGGGAACGCTGTGGCATCCGGTAAAGTCGCGTCACAGCGGTTCTCGGGTCTACATGCAGCCGGCTTCAGAAGGTACCGGTGTCATTGCCGGCGGCGCCATGCGCGCCGTATTCGAGGCGGTTGGTGTACACAACGTGCTGGCCAAGAGCGTCGGATCCAACAATCCGATCAATCTGGTTCGGGCCACGGTCAAGGGGTTGGAACATATGGCCTCCCCGGAATCGGTCGCGGCCAAGCGCGGCAAGAGCGTAGAGGAGATTCTGGAAAATCATGGCTAACAAGAAATCGGCAAAGCTGCGCGTCACCCTGGTCCGCAGCCCCAACGGGAAGATCGGCAAGCATCGCGATACGGTTCGTGGGCTCGGTCTGCGGCGCATGCATCACAGCGTCGAAGTCCAGGACACGCCTGAGATTCGCGGCATGATCAACAAGGTCGTCTATCTGCTTCAGGTCGAAGAGCTCTGATATCCGGGCCGGTTCGACAAGCGACGTATATAACGGGATTTGGAACATGAAACTCAATTCAATCAAACCGGCAGAAGGGTCCAAGACCGATCGTCGGCGCGTAGGGCGCGGCATTGGTTCTGGTCTGGGCAAGACAGGCGGCCGTGGTCACAAGGGACAGAAGTCCCGGTCCGGCGGCTTCAGCAAGAGCGGATTCGAGGGCGGTCAGATGCCGCTGCAGCGTCGGCTGCCGAAGGTTGGATTCCGTTCGGCCGTCAACCGCGACACGCGCGAGGTTCGGCTCTACCAGATCAATGCGACTGGTCTTGAAACCGTTGACCTGGATGCACTCAAGAAGGCTGGCGTCGTGCCCAACAGCACCCGGAAGGTCAAGCTGATCAATACCGGTGCGCTCGATCGTGCCGTCACTGTGCGCGGTCTTGCCGTCACGGCGGGCGCGGCAAGCGCAATCGAGGCGGCCGGGGGCAAGGTCGAGTAATGGCTTCCGGGCCCTCACAGGTTGCCGGCATGCTCGGGAGCATGGGTCGACTGACCGAGCTTCGCAATCGGCTGCTGTTCGTGCTGGTGGCGCTGGCGGTATTCCGCCTCGGCACTTTCATTCCCGTGCCCGGGATCAATCCCCAGGCACTGCTGCAGTTGATGGACCAGCAGCGCGGCACGATCGTGGATATGTTCAACATGTTCTCCGGCGGAGCACTCGGCCGGTTCTCGATTTTCGCGCTCGGCATCATGCCCTACATTTCGGCCGCTATCATCATGCAGTTGATGAGCCACGCAATTCCGCAGCTTCAACAGCTGCGCAAGGAAGGTGAGGCCGGTCGCCGCAAGATCACCCAGTACACGCGGTACTTCACGGTCGTGCTGGCGCTGTTCCAGTCGTTCGGTGTCGCAGCTGCACTGCAGAGCCAGAGCGCGGGGGCCGGACTGCCTGTCGTGATCATTCCGGGGCCGGGCTTTCTGCTCAGCGCGGTGGTAACCCTGACCGCGGGGACCGTGTTCCTGATGTGGTTGGGTGAGCAGGTCACCGAGCGCGGAATAGGCAACGGGATTTCTATCATCATCTTCGCCGGGATCGTGGCGGGTCTACCGGCCGCTATCGGTTCGACGCTGGAACTCGCTCGAACCGGGGAGCTCAGTGAGATTGCCGTTCTATTTCTGTTGCTGCTGGCGTTCGTGATTACGGCGTTCGTGGTCTTCGTCGAACGCGGACAGCGACGGATTACGGTCAACTATGCGCAAAGACAAGGGCGCAAGGCGTATCAGAACCAGTCGACGCATCTGCCGTTGAAGGTGAATATGTCCGGCGTCATTCCGGCCATTTTTGCCTCGTCGCTGGTTCTGTTTCCGGCGACCATATCGACCTGGTTCGGCCAGGCGGGCCAGGCCGGCTGGTTGCAGGAGATCGCTCAGCAACTGACGCCCGGCTCTCCCGTATATCTCGTCTTGTTCGGCGGCCTGATCGCGTTTTTCTGCTTCTTTTACACCGCGATCGTGTTCAACTCGCGCGAGACTGCAGACAATCTCAAGAAGTCGGGCGCATTCATACCCGGAATTCGTCCTGGTCGCCAGACGTCGGAGTACATCGATTACGTGCTGACCAGACTCACAGCCGTTGGCGCGGCTTATCTGGTCGCGGTCTGTCTGTTCCCGGAGTTTCTGCGCATGCGCTGGAACGTGCCGTTCTACCTGGGTGGGACGTCGCTGCTGATCATCGTGGTGGTGACGATGGATTTCATGTCGCAGATGCAGGCGCACCTCATGTCGCACCAGTACGACAGCCTTTTGAAAAAGGCGAATCTCAAGGGCTACGGTCGCTCGGGCACTGTCCGGCGCTGATTGGAAAATACGTGCTTCGGCCCTCGGGCGGGGCGCACGCAGAGGATTGGAGAAAATGAAAGTACAGGCATCAGTCAAGAAGATCTGCAGAAATTGCAAGATCGTCCGCCGCCGCGGTGTGGTGTTCGTGATCTGCTCGGACCCCAAGCACAAGCAGCGGCAGGGTTGAGCGGCGCGATTCGATGCGCTCGCGGTATTGGAAAAACGCAATAAAACTGCTATAATTGCTGGTTTGCGTCGACTTGCACCAATAATTGGCTGCTTTGGTCGGCGGAACGTACACGGAGAATAGAAATGGCTCGTATTGCAGGCGTTAATCTGCAGCCCAACAAGCATACCTGGGTCGCGCTGACCCAGATTTACGGCATTGGCCGCACCCGTTCGCTGCAGATCTGCGAGCAGTGCTCGATTGCGCCGGAGGTCAAGATTCGGGATCTGTCCGAAGCCGACGAGGAAAAGCTGCGTAATGCCATTTCGGGAATCAGCGTCGAGGGCGACCTCCGGCGTGAAGTGGGTATGAACATCAAGCGTCTGATGGACCTTGGATGTTACCGCGGCCTGCGTCATCGTCGCGGCCTTCCGGTTCGCGGTCAGCGCACCCGTACCAACGCCCGGACCCGGAAGGGCCCGCGTCGTCCGATTCGTTAAGGAATACCGAGCACCATGGCCAAACAGACAGCAAAAGGCAAGAAGAAGGTCAAAAAGACCATCGCCGACGGCATTGCACACGTGCATGCGTCGTTCAACAACACGATCATCACGATTACCGATCGCCAGGGCAACGCGTTGTCATGGGCCACCGCCGGTGGATCTGGTTTTCGCGGTTCGCGCAAGTCAACGCCGTTTGCCGCCCAGGTCGCTGCAGAACACGCAGGCCGGGCGGCCCAGGATTTCGGGGTAAAGAACCTCGAAGTTCGGGTCAATGGCCCCGGGCCTGGCCGTGAATCGTCGGTGCGTTCGCTGAACGCGCTGGGATACAAGATCATCAACATCATTGACGTGACGCCGATTCCGCACAATGGCTGTCGGCCGCCTAAAAAACGTCGGGTTTGACGGCTTCGCGCCTTGGCTTTTGTGGCGTTTAGCGTTTAGCGCAACTTTGGAAACAACGGAATTTTTCGATGGCAAGATATATTGGACCGACCTGCAAACTGTCCCGCCGCGAAGGCGTCGACCTGGGTCTCAAGAGCCCGGCGCGTAGCCTGGATTCGAAGTGCAAGCTCGAGCAGCCGCCCGGGCAACACGGAGCTTCCCGCAGACAGCGTTTGTCGGACTACGCCCTTCAGTTGCGTGAGAAGCAGAAAGTCCGCCGGATGTACGGCGTACTTGAAAAGCAGTTCCGCAACTATTACAAGAAGGCGGCTCAGCGCAAGGGTGCCACGGGTGAAAACCTGCTGGCCCTACTTGAAGGCCGTCTCGATAACATGGTTTATCGCATGGGCTTTGCGATCACCCGCGCGCAGGCTCGCCAGATGGTCAGCCACCGGCTGATCGAAGTCAACGGGAAAGTGGTCAACATTCCTTCATGCCAGATTGTTGCTGGCGACCGGATTTCGGTCCGCGAGAAGGCGCGCAATCATCTGCGCATCAAGGAATCCGTGGAAGTTTCGCGCGACCTCGACCTCGTCGCGCCCTGGGTGGACGTCGATGGCGACAAGCTCGAGGGTACGGTCAAGAACCTTCCCGAGCGGGACGATCTTCCGCCGGACATCAATGAAAACCTGATTGTCGAGCTGTACTCGAAGTAATCGTCGAGATCCGCGGCCCTGAGGGCCTGGTCGAGCAGGTTTTATCGCAAGTTGAAACGAGAGAGGCATGCATGTCGAGTGCAACTTCACTGATTGAAAACATGCTCAAGCCGAAGGGCTTGATCGTGGACGAGTTATCCGAGCGCCGCGCGAAAGTGACGCTTGAGCCGCTCGAACGGGGCTTCGGCCACACGCTGGGCAATGCGCTTCGTCGGGTTCTGCTGTCGTCCATTCCGGGCGCGGCGATTACCGAAGCGGAAATCGAGGGCGTGCTGCACGAATACACGTCGGTCGAGGGTCTTCAGGAAGATATCGTAGAGGTCATGCTCAACCTGAAGGATGTTGCGTTGCGCATGCACAATCGCGACGAGGCCACGCTGACGCTTTCGGCCGACAAGACGGGGCCGGTCACGGCCGGTGACATTCAGCTCGACCATGACGTGGAAAT
>CAYYZR010000057.1:0-13031 GCA_964476005.1 uncultured Halomonas sp. | reverse complement strand
ACTTGATCGTGGCGCAGGCGTTGTAGGTGGTCGGTCCGCGGCAGCCGAGCTTGTAGAGGCACCAGCCGTTGCGCGCGCCCTCGTCGTCGAACGATTCGGCGAACAGACCCGTGTCGTAGAAACGGCGACGGTAGCAGCGGTCGTGGATGGTATTGCCGAAAAACGCCTTCGGCCGAAGGTGGTTGTCCAGATCGGGAACGCCCGAGGCCAGGAAGCTCACCAGCGTACCGGTCATGACTTCCGGAATCGGAGGGCAACCCGGGACGTTGATGATGGGCTTGTTCTTGATGATTTCGGATACACCGACCGCGCCGGTCGGGTTGGGGTAGGCCGCGCCCACGCCGCCGAAGGATGCGCAGACGCCTACCGCGACGATTGCGGCGGCGCCTTCGGCGGCTTCGTGCAGCTGATCGACGAACGAGTGTCCGGCGCTGGCGCCGTAGATACCGTCCATCTTGGTCGGAATCGAGCCGTCGCAGATCAGGATGTATTCGCCCCAGGCCTCTTCCATTGCCTCGTGGCGAGCGGCTTCGGCTGCATCGCCGGCTGCGGCCTGAAGGGTATGGTTGTAATCGAGCGAGACCGTTTCGAACATCAGGCTCTCGAGCGAGGGCGCGAATGATCGGGTCAGGGATTCAAGACAGCCCGTGCATTCCTGGAACGGCATGTAGATTATTGTCGGACGCCGGGCCGCGCGCAGTTGCTGGGCAAAGGCCGCGGTCATGCCCGGCGGCATTGCCATCAGGGCCGTGATGCCGGCGCAGTATTTGAGGAAGCGGCGACGTCCGACGCCGTTCTCGTCCATGATCTGACCAATTGTCTTTCGATCATTGGTCGGCCGTTCCTTGCGGTTTGATGTGCTCATTTAGGCTGCTCCTTGCGATTGTGCTTGCAATCGTTCCTGCAATTGGTCTCGCAGCTGCCGGACTGCGTCCGCTATCTGGTCGGGTTGCGCGCTGAGAAAGTCGGGGAAACGTGTGATCTCGATGAACTCGGCGAGGATTCGGCCGTCCTTGCCGGTGTGCTGGATCCACCAGACGCCGGCATACGCAGTTTCGCGAATTCGGGTCGGTCCATCCAGTTCCAGGGTGAGGTCGATCTCGCCCTGGCCCAGCATCTTCTTGATGCCGTGGAATTCGTCCGGCGCCATCGGCAGGCTCTTCAGGTCGATCGCGGCGGTCTCTCCCGTTTCATGCAGGCGCTCGAGATGGGAAAGGATCTCGTGGGCCATCGCCTGGACACCGCCGCCAATTGTGGTGGTCTTGCCGGGCGCGGACTTGATCATTAGCGGTATGGCCTGATTCATGAATCTTTCCCAACCAGTCTGACGATGATCTCGACCGCCTCGTCGACGGCCTTGTCGACCGGCTCGCTCGGGTTGGAGCTCCATTCCACGTCCAGCGGCTGGATGCCGACCATCGCATAGCGTGCCGGCATGCGGCGACGCAGGCGAGCCGCGGTCAGTACATCGAGCAGGTTCACTTCATGCACGCTGGGTCGACGGCTGGTGGCCAGGAATTCGTCCATTTCGGCGTTTTCCAACAGTCGAACCGTCCCGGGCTCGGAATCCAGCTCGGCCGCATCGACGATGATCAGGAACTCGGCGTTTTCTACCTGCTCGAGCAGGGTGAAGGAAAGGGTGCCGCCGTCGACCAGTTCGACATGGTCGGGCAGGTTCTTGCCGCGAAGTCTTTCGATTGCGTGGATGCCGGCGCCGTCGTCGCCGAGCAGGTTGTTGCCGATGCCGATCACCAGCGTGCCGCAGGGAAGATTCCCTTGACTCACTGGACCTGTTGCGCCGGTCGTTTCATGTACTGCAGTCGGTTGCATCGGCTCCTCCCGTAATGCGACATGGGAAATACTAATGCCCGCTAAGTCGGATCCGTTTGATTCAGGTCAAAGTGCGAACGATGCTCAACAACAGGCCGGGTTTCGGTGAAGAATTCGCGGCAGTCGGCCAACGCTTGAGATTGATCTGAATCATGTCTGCCGTTCAGGTGCACTGCTACGCTGCAAAACCTGACCACTCACGGGCTCTGGAAATGCACGAAATGGCCGTTTGCAATGAATTGCTGGCCCAGGTACGTGCCACTGCGCAACAGCACGGCGCTCGCGGCGTCGGCACCATTACCGTGCGCATAGGGGCACTTTCGGGCGTGGAGCCCGATCTGCTCGAACGCGCCTTTACCATTGCCCGCGCCGGCGATTACACTGACGAGGCCCGGCTGGTGATCGAAACCATCGGGGTTCGGATCCGCTGCCGCGCCTGCGGCAACGAAAACGACGCGGCCGCGAATCGGCTTCTATGCAGTGCCTGCGGCGGCTATGCGGTCGACCTCGTCGGCGGCGATGAACTGCTGCTTGCCAGGATAGAACTTCAGGGCATCCCGGATGCCGAGTTCTCGAAGCAGGACCAGAATGCACAAGGAGAGAAGAATTATGTGTGAGACATGCGGTTGTTCCATCCCCGGCCACGAGCATCCCGAGCCGGCCGACACGCATACCGTCGAGGTCCTCAAGGGGCTCATGAGTTCCAACGATCACGCTGCAGCCCACAATCGCGAGCACTTCGATCGCTCAGGCGTGCTGGTGGTCAACCTGATGTCATCCCCTGGCGCCGGCAAGACGCGCTTGCTGGAGCAGACCGCCGCAGCACTTGGGAGCGGTCTGAACATCGCGGTGATCGAAGGCGACCTGGAAACTGAAAACGACGCCGAAAGGCTCCGGCGCGGCGGAATACGCGCGCACCAGATCACGACCGGCAGCGCCTGTCATCTCGATGCTCACCTGATCCACAGGGCCCTGCACGACTTTCCGCTCGCCGATGAGCGCGGACCGGTCGATATCCTGTTCATCGAGAACGTCGGCAACCTGGTCTGCCCGGCGGCGTTCGACCTCGGGCAACATCTGAACGTCGTGCTTTTGTCGACGACCGAAGGCGACGACAAGCCGGCCAAGTATCCGGTCATGTTCCGCGCCGCCGATCTGGTCGTGGTCAGCAAGTGCGACCTGTTGCCGATGCTGGACGACTTCAGCGTCGACCGTGCCAGCGCCTCGCTTGCGGGTTTGGGCAACCAGACCCCGGTGATTCGGACGGCGGCCGGCAGGCAGCCGGATATCGCGGCCTGGATCGAATGGCTCGAAGCGCGGCGTGGCGAACATCCGGTGCCGCTTGGGGAAGCGGGGACGCCGGCGACACAGACCGCCTGACCGGTATTCGAATGCGGACGGAAATCGGCGCCCCAGGGGCGCCGATTTCGTGTCTGGAGGGTGCACCCGGCCCCGGTAGATGCTGTTACCGAGGTATCAGTAGCAAGAAGAACTCGGAACGGCCGTTTCCCGCAGATCATGGCGATCTGCCTGGCTCGTCGTTTGCAGGCCGATCGCCAGTCTTCCTGATTTGTGGTAAAGCCGCTTACGGCTGAACTCTGCCTTGCTCATGACTCATGCGCCACGATCATCGCTGGCTGCGGCGTTCAGTCGCGGCAGCAGCTTGCGGTGGACCAGGATGATCAGCCCGGAAACGGCAAAAGCGAGAACGAAGACGCCGATTGCCGGACCGGCCTGGCTCATGATGTCGGGGTCGGCGACCAGTACGATGGCCAGCGCGATCATCACCACGCCGCCGACGAGCTTGAGCGCGCGGGCCTGGCCTTCCTGGAATTTCTCGATCCTGAGCTTGGCCACGGCGATAAAAAATATCACCAGTTCGTCGAGCAGGTAGATCGCCAGATAAGCGACCAGCAGGCCGAAGAACGCGGCTGCGCTTACGCTGTGGGCGCTGACGATACCGCTCCAGATTACCGGGAAACCGGCCGTGCAGGGGAGCTCGATCAGCGCGATGCCGGCGGCCATGACGGCAGTCGCCGCGCCCAGCGCCAGCGGTGACCGGCCGTTGGTCATCAGGCCGCGGAATTTCTGGTAGATGCCCGGCTTGTACTTGTCGTCTATGGTGAAAGAAAAGCCGCGCTTGAACCAGAAATAATCCTTGACATTGACCAGGCCGAAGGTCAGCGCGAACAGCGCGACGATCCAGTACATCCAGGGCAGGTAAGTCGCGTAGGCCAGAATGCTGAAGACGCCGACGATGAAAAGTCCGTAGATCGCGGCGGTGGTGACCAGGAACACCGATCCGACGATGACCACGCGTTTGCGCGAGCCGGAGTGCAGCACCAGGGCGATCAGTATGGTGAGTAGCCAGAGCGAGCACGGATTGAATCCGTCGACGAATGCGATGATGGCAGTGCTGAGCAGCAGCGGCTGGTAGCTCAGGTCGATGGTGCCCAGAAGCGGAATGTCGATGGCGGCGTCGACGCTTTGCAGGGGCTGGTCGACCGGAGCCTGTTGGGCGAACGACAGTTGTCGGGAATCGGGACAGCCGATTTCCTGGCAGGCTTGCAGACGCTGCTCGATTTCCTCGCGAATCTGGGGCGTGTCGCCGACCCAGACCGACCCCCCCAGGAATACCATGGGCACCGATCCCGGCTTGATGTCGTGAGAATCCGACATTGCGCGCAGGAGATCGTGGTGTTCGCGCGTGGCCATGATTTCGTAATAGCGCACCTCGACGTTCGGATTTGCGCGCGCCAGTTCGTCGGTGAACTCGCGCTGCGCGTTGCAGTGCGGGCAGGTCGCACTCTTGAAGACGTAGATGGTCACAGGCGGATTGCCTGCGCTGGGTCCCGGTTCGGGCGCTGGTTGCGCGATCACGCCATCAGCCGCGAGCACCAGCAGGATGACGCCGAGCGCCAGAATTGTCCTGGTCATTGTCGCGGCAATTTTTGCGCCTATTGCTGTCGATCGCAGGCGCGGATAATATCGGTGCGGCGCGCTGGAAGTTCTCCCGATTGCCGGGGTTGAAGCGGCGATTGCGCTCTGGATCGTCATGGTTTTCCTTGGGACGCTCTGTTGTCGGTACTGACCGGGGATTCTCGCCCCGGTCATGCTGTCGGTTTTTGTCCTGGGTCAAACGCCGGTCGGATGCTGGAGACCGCGTGAGACCGTGCATAATGTAGCAAGTCCGCACCGGAGACCACGTCGTGACCGAGAGATTCACCGTATCCCTGGACCGGGAGCTGGCCGAAGCATTCGAGCGCTACCGGCAGCGGTTGGGCTATGGCAGCCGCTCCGAGGCCATACGCGATCTGTTGCGTGGGTTCCTGGCGAGACAGCGTGCCGATGAGGACCCCGACGGTGGATGCGTCGGCATTCTGACCTACATCTATGATCACCACCAGCGCGACCTGGCCGGGCAACTCACCGACGCGCAGCACGACCATCACGATCTTTCGGTAGCCACGCTGCACGTCCATCTCGACCACGATCACTGCCTGGAGACAAGCATTCTTCGCGGCCCGCTGGGGCGCGTCCGGAAGTTTTCCGACCAGTTCATCGCCAGGCGCGGTGTGCGTCACGGCGACCTGCACCTGGTGCCGGTAACCTTCGCGCACGACCGCCATGCCCATGACGATCAAGCGCAAGACTGCGGCAGTGGACAGCACGAGCACATCACGCCGCACGATTAAAAGCGTTTATTTACCTGAGCCAGAACGCGATTCAGCCACTTTTCGGCAAAAGGCCACTTCACCCGCGGATTCACGCGGATAAACGCTGATGATTGGTCGTAAACCCGTCGTGCTCACTCTTTATTCGTTTTCATCCGTTTCCGCGTAGATTCGCGGCACAAAAACGGGTTCTCGACTGGCCCGCCTGCGTGGCCTGGAGACGAAAATTGATGTGGCTCATTTCCGGGTATGAAAAATACTGCTATCTTTCATACCCAGCTCAATCCAGGTCAGGTCAATGCGTGCGATTCACGGTTACGGAAGGCGGCCAAGCCAGCTCCGACGGTGTCGGGAATCCGGAATGTTGCTGCTGTTGCTGGTCGGCGTGACGCTGGCGCCCGGGAGCGTCCTCGCCCACGGCGTCGACTATCGGATCGAGCGCGGCGAGGCCGTGCTGGTGCATTTCAGTTCGCAGCATGATGGCCCGATGGCTGGCGCGGGTTTTAGGGTGTTCTCGCCGGATGGTCAGAGAATCTTCGCCAGCGGAAATACCGACGCGCTCGGTCGTGCGGTATTCGTGCCGAATCAGCCGGGCAACTGGCGATTGCTGATGGCGACCGAGGACGGCCACGGCGCCGTGGTGGACGTGCATGTCGAAGACGGCGCTGAAGTTGCCGGCCCGGGCCGGGACAGGGATTCCAATAAGCCCATTGCAGGACGCATCCCGGCGACCGCGGCCGGCATCGGCTATCTGTTCGGCCTGGCGGGCCTGCTGGCCCTCTGGCGGCTACGGCGCTGAGTCGTGCATATCCCCGACGGCTTGATCGCGCCGCAGGCCTACCTGGCCGCAGCCGCGATTGCGGTTCCATGCTGGGCGTATGCGGTCAAGCGGGTCTCGAGTGCGCTGGATGAACGTGCGATTCCACGCCTTGCGGTCTTGACCGCACTGGCCTTCGTGCTGTCGACCATCATGCTGCCGCTGCCCGGCGGGACGTCCGCGCACCTTTACGGCATGGGGCTGCTGGTGCTTGTATTCGGATTGTGGCCGGCTTTCCTGGCTTTCAGCCTGGTGCTCGCTCTGCAGGCCCTGCTGCTGGGCGCCGGAGGCATTACCGCGTTACCGGTCAATGCGCTGACCATGGGACTGGCCGGCGGCGCCGTGGTGGTCGGCGCGCGTTCGCTGCTGGGCGCCAATACGGCCGCGTGGGCCACCGTTTTTCCGGTGTGGCTGGGCGTGGTTGTGGCCGCGACCGGTCTGGCGCTGGTGCTCGGGGCGCAACCGCTGCTCGGCAGCGATACCGACGGTCAGCCGCTGTTCTTCCCGTTCGGGCCGGCGGTGACGCTGCCAGTGATCGTGCTGCCGCACATGGTCATCGGCCTGCTCGAGGGCATTCTGACGTGGATGGTGCTCGGGGTGCTCCAAGCGCGCAGGGCGGCGGCATGAGGGATCGCGCGATACTGCTGTGCTGGCTTTCGGCCGTGGTGGTGATCACCTTCGTGCACGAGCCGCGTGCCCTGGGCGGGTTGCTTTTGATCGCGCTTGTGGCGCAGGGTGGCTCGGCGCCGAAAATCGCACTGCGCGCGCTGGTCGCGGTCGCGCTGGTCAATCTTACCGTCAGCATCGCCTTTATCGTTTCCGCGTGGCTGTCTGGCAGCGACTGGATGACCTTCGTGCTGCGCCTCAACTTGCGGGTCTTCCTGCTGGCGCTGCTGACCTTCTGGATGATCCGGCACGTCGACCTGGCGCGTGCGGCCGCGCCGTGGCCCTCGCTGCAGTTTCTCATCGTGCTGGCGCTGGGGCAGATCCGGACCTTTACCAGCCTGTTGGCCGATTACCGAATGGCATTCTCCAGCCGAAGCCCGACCCGGCCGCCGCTACGGACACGCTTCGGCAGTGCCGGGCGCCAGGCCTCGGCGATGCTGGACAAGGCCGAGCGGCAGTCCGAGGAACTGAATCAGGGGATGCGTGCCAGGGGGTTCTTCGACCGGGAATTTCCTCAATGATCGATCTTGAGCGGGTCAGCCACGCTTATCCGGACGGCGCACGCGGCATATGCGAGGTCGGCTTCGGCCTGGCTGCCGGCGAACGCGCGGTACTGCTCGGTTCGAACGGCTGCGGCAAGAGCACCTTGCTTAAATTGATGGCGGGATTGTTGCTGCCGTCCAGCGGGGAGGTGCGGTTCAGGGGTGAAACCGTGACGCCGGCGAAGCTTCGGCAGCGGGACTGGTGCCGCAGGTTTCGCGGCGAAGTGGGGCTGGTTTTCCAGCACCCGGAGACGATGCTGTTCAATCCCACCGTGCTCGAGGAGATCGCCTACGGCCCGATCCGGCTGGGGATGGAAGATCCGGCCCGGCATGCACGCGAATGGGCCAAGCGCGTCGGCCTCACGCAATACCTCGACAAGCCGCCGTACAGACTCAGCGGCGGCGAGAAGCAGCGGCTTTGCCTGGCCTGCGTGCTGGCGTGCGAACCCAGCGTGCTGCTGCTCGACGAGCCCACCGCGAGCCTGGATCCGCGCGCGACCGGCTGGCTGGTCGATTTCCTGCTGACCCGGAAGGACCTGACCACGCTGGTTTCGACCCAGAACCTGTCGCTGGCCGCCGAGCTCGGCGAGCGAGCACTGATCCTCGGCGAGGACGGCGGCCTGATGTTCGACGGCAGCCTGCGAAAGGCGCTAGACGACACCGACCTGTTGTGGCGGGCGAACCTGGCCCACAGGCATGAACACCGGCACGCCGATGGCACCGAGCACCGGCATGTCCATGTGCATCGCGACTGGGGATGAGAAGATGCGCCTGATGACCGAGGACGACGAACCCGGAACGCCATTATCGGGGCGCAGATGACCGCCGACTGGCTCGCCCAGTCGATGCTGCCCTGGATACTGGCCGCGGTGATGCTGGCGATGGGGCTGAGCCTGGAAGCCGGCAACTTCAGGCGGGTCGCCCGCCATCCCGGTCGACTGATACTGGGACTCGCGCTGCAGATGCTGGCGCTTCCCCTGTTGTCCTGGGCGGTGGTGCTGGTCCTGCCGTTGTCGCCGCTGGCGGCCGCGGGCCTTCTGCTGGTCGCACTGGTGCCCGGCGGTGCAACCTCCAACCTGTTTACCTACCTGGTCCGCGGTGATCTTGCACTGTCCGTCTGCCTGACGGCGGTGACCGCGATGCTCGTGCCGTTCACGCTGCCGTTGATCATGGCACTGAATTTCCGTCTGCTCGGGCTGTCTGCGGCCGAATTCAGCCTTCCCTACTGGACCGTTGTCGGTCAGCTGGTGCTGGTCACGCTGGCGCCGGCGCTGGCCGGGATGGGCGTGCGGAGGCTGCTGGGCTCTAGGCACGCCGACGCGCTGCTGCCGGCGATCCGGCGCCTGACCGGCATCGCGATGATCTCTATCGTGCTTGCGCTGTTTGCCGCGTACTTTGACCGGCTGCCGGCGTTCGCGAGTCTGGAAACCGTGGCGGTTCTCGTACTGTGTTGCATGGCGATGCTGCTCGGCGACAGGGTTGCACGGCGGGCCGGGTTGCCGGACGCCAGCGTGCGCTCGGTCACCGTCGAGGTCGGCGTTCAGAACGCCGGCGTGGCAATGATGGTTGCATTTGCGATTCTCGAAAACCCGGTGCTGGGCGTCGTGCCGCTGCTGTACGGTTTGATGATGAACGTGCCGGCGTTCGGCTGGGTTTTCTGGCATGTACGCCGGATCCGCTCGAATCCGCCTGAAGGCGAGGTCGGCGAAATCTGCGATTCCTTCGAGTAAGCCCGCCGCTGCAAATGCCGGTCTTCAGGCGGTTGGCCGTGGGTCAGGTGCCCGGCCCGCAGTCCATGCACTCGTCCGGAGATGCGGGGCCGAGTTTCAGTTTGTCGTGCAGATCGCGCAGTGCGGTGCGCAATCCTTCCTCGATGACCGGGTGATAGAAGGGCATCTCGAGCATTTCGTCAACGTCCATTCGCTGCTGCGCAGCCCACGCCAGCAGATGCGCGATGTGCTCGGCGGCCGGGCCGAACATTTCGGCGCCCATGAATCGACCGGTGCCGTGTTCGCCGTAGACCCGCAGCAGCCCGCGATTCTTGCCGATGACGCGGCTTCGGCCCTGGTTCTCGAAGTTCACCGAGCCGACCGCGAAGCAGCCATGGCAGCGCTCCTCGGTCTGCTGGATGGTCAGCCCCACCGCCGCAATCTGCGGATCGGTGAAGACCACCGAAATCGGAGCTCGCCGTCGGCCGGTCTGCACGTCCGGGTAGCGTCCGGCGTTGGCGCCGGCAATCCGGCCCTCGTCGGCGGCCTCGTGCAGCAGCGGAAGCTCGTTGTCGACGTCGCCGGCGATGAATATCGGGCTGTCGCCGCAGCGAAGCGTATACGGGTCGAACTCGGGTACGCCCCGGTCGTCGAGTGCCAGCCCAGTGGCTTCCAACCCGAGGCCGTCGACGTTGGGGCGTCGACCGGTTGCCGCCAGCAGGTAGTCGAATGTTTCGGTCACCTCGTTGCCGTCTTCGTCGCGGAAGCTCACCTCGACGCCGCGGTCGGTTTCGCGAACGCCGGTGGTCTCGGCGTCGGGATCCAGCGGGAACTCGTCGTTGAAGGTTTCCAGCGCAATCTGCCGAATGTCGGGGTCCCGGATGGGGCCGACGAAGCCGCCGACGCCGAACATTCGTACGCGAACGCCAAGCCGTGATAGCGCCTGGCCGATTTCCAGGCCGATGACCCCGGGGCCGAACACCGCGACCGACTCGGGCAGGCCGGTCCAGTCGAATACCTGGTCGTTGGTGATCAGGCGACTGCCGGCGTCTCGCAGGAATCCGACGATATCGGTACGCGAACCGGTCGCGATCACGATGCGCTCGGCATTGATCCGCGGGCCGTTCTCGACCGACAGGCTGTTCGGTCCGTCGAAGCGGGCCATGCCTCGAATTTTCTGTTCGGTGGGAATCTTCTCGAGCGAATCGAGCACGAATCCGACGAATCGATCGCGTTCGCGCCGTACCCGTTCCATGACCGCCTCGCCGTCGATGCGGACCGATTCGGGATACACGCCGAACCGGCCGGCGTGCTGAGCCGAATGGGCGGCCTCAGCGGCAGCGATCAGCAGCTTGCTCGGCATGCAGCCGACCCGGGCACAGGTGGTGCCGTAAGGCCCGCCTTCGATCAGCACCACGCGTTCGGCATGCTTGCTGGCCTGTCGGAACGCCACAAGCCCGGCGCTGCCGGCGCCGATGACCGCGACGTCGACGTCGATCTCGTGACTGGCGTCACTCATATCAGATTTTCCTTTTCGGGGGCTTGCCCCTCGAAGCTTGCCTGAGTGAATGGATCATACCAGCGGGGCCGGATGGTCAGACGCAACAGCGTGCAGAACGGCTGCTCGATGCGCCGGTGAGCGTGACCGGATTCAGCGGCTCGGGTAACCCATTTGTACCAGCGCCTGCTCGATCTCGTCGAGGATGGCCGGGTCGTCTATGGTCGCCGGCGGCGTCCATTCCTTGCCGTCGGCGATCTTTCGCATGGTGCCACGCAGAATCTTGCCTGAGCGGGTCTTGGGCAGCCGCTCGACCACCGCGACCAGCTTGAACGCGGCAACCGGGCCGATGCTTTCGCGCACCTGTCCGATCAACTCGGCGCGCAACTGTTCTTCGTCGACACCCGACCCGGTTTTGAGGACCACCAGCCCGAGCGGCAACTCGCCCTTCAGTGCGTCCTGGACGCCGAATACTGCGCATTCGGCCACCATTGGATGACTTGCCAGGGCTTCTTCCATCTCGCCCGTGGAGAGCCGGTGACCGGCGACGTTGATCACATCGTCGATGCGGCTCATGATCCACAGATAGCCGTCGCTGTCCCGAATGCCGGCGTCACCGGTCAGGTAGTAGCCCGGAAACCGTCGCAGATAGGCATCGCGACAACGCTGGTCGGCGTGCCATAACGTGACCAGGCAGCCCGGCGGCAGCGGCAGTCTGATGACGATGGCGCCGATTTCGCCGTCGGGCAGTTCGCGGCCGTCGTCGTCCAGGACGCGCACGTCGAAGCCGGGTACCGCGCAGGTCGGCGAACCCGGCTTGACCGGCAGTTCTTCGATTCCGAGGCAATTGGCCGCGACCGGCCAGCCGGTCTCGGTCTGCCACCAGTGGTCGATCACCGGCGCCTTCAGATGCCTCTGCGCCCACTCAAGGGTGTTGGGGTCGCAGCGCTCGCCGGCCAGGAACAGGGCGCGGAACGCGGAAAGATCGTAGCGGTCGATGAACTCGCCGTGCGGATCTTCCTTGCGGATGGCGCGGAATGCGGTGGGTGCGGTGAACAGGGTGCCGACCTTGTGCTGCTCGATCACGCGCCAGAAGGTGCCGGCGTCGGGCGTGCCCACCGGCTTGCCCTCGAACAGCAGCGTGGTCGCGCCGATCAGCAGCGGGGCGTAGACGATGTAGGAGTGGCCGACCACCCAGCCCACGTCCGAGGCGGCCCAGAACACCTCGCCCGGCTTGACGTTGTAGATGTTGGGCATGGACCAGGCCAGCGCGACCGCATGTCCGCCGTTGTCGCGCACGATGCCCTTGGGCTGGCCGGTGGTGCCCGAGGTGTAGAGGATGTAGAGCGGGTCGGTGGCCGCTACCGGTACGCAGTCGACCGGCTCGGCGGCGGCCATTTCGGCGTCCCAGTCGAAGTCGCGCCCTTCGATCAGTGTGGCAGGGGCCTGGGCGCGTGCCAGGATCAGCGTCGCTGCAGGCTTGTGCGTCGCCAGTTCGATGGCGCGGTCCAGCAGCGGCTTGTACTCGACGACGCGGCCGGGCTCAATGCCGCAGGCGGCGGAGACGACCATCTTCGGCTCGGCGTCGTCGATGCGCTTGGCCAGTTCGGCCGACGAGAAGCCGCCGAATACGACCGAGTGGATGGCGCCGATGCGGGAACATGCCAGCATCGCCACGGGCGCGGCCGGCACCATGGGCATGTAGATGATGACCCGGTCGCCCTTCTCCACGCCGTGCGCGCGCATCACGCCGGCAAGCAAAGCCACCCGGTCGCGCAGTTCACGGTAGCTGATTCGCTCTATGGTGTCGGTGACCGGCGAATCGTGAATGAGCGCGATCTGCTCACCGCGCCCATTGTCCACATGTCGGTCCAGCGCGTTGTAGCAGGTGTTGAGCATGCCGCCGGCGAACCAGCGCTGGAACGGCCCGCCATCATCGGACAGGACGCTGTCCCAGCGACGGTCCCAGTCGATTGCCGCGGCCGCCTCGGACCAGAAATCTTCGGCAGTGGAAAGCGAGCGATCGTGGATCTGCCTGTAGCCCATGCGTGTCCTCCGGCCCTTGCGCGACTCGGGCCCGTTTATCCGGCGTCGAAATTCGAAGTTCGGAATATGAGTGTTGCACGAGTTTCGCGCACCGGCCATTCGACTTTGATCGAACGGCCGGTTGGATTTCGGTGTATGCCTGTTCCAGCGAAACGGGTCCCTCGCCGTTCAGTCGAATCGCGGCTTCGTGGCCTTCAGCAGATCCGGGGCAGGGGATCGTCCTCCAACTCGTCGATCAGGCGTTGGCCG
>CAYYZR010000056.1:0-13071 GCA_964476005.1 uncultured Halomonas sp. | reverse complement strand
TCTGCATGATCAGGCCGGCCTTGGCCTGGCTGTAGATGGCGTGATCGGCCAGCGGTACGATTCCGTGGATGTCGACCAGATTGACGATGCTGCCGTCGTTGTCGCCGACGGCTTTCGCGAATGCCAGCGACAGCCAGAACGGGGCGCGCTGGTTGCTGTCGATGAGCGCGTGCCAGTCGGGGTGTGAGGCGTCGGTCACCGGTGTCGGATAGAACGACGAGGCGTTGTTGACCAGCACGTCGACCTGGCCGAATGCCGACAGGGCGGCCCCGACAATCGTATCCGGTGCGGCATCGTCGCCCAGTTCGGCCTCGATGATCGCTGCGGATCCGGCGCGCGCGTCATTCAGGCGCGCGGCCAGCGCATCGGCTTCCGAGCGGGAGGCGCGGCAGTGAATGAGTATGTTCAGGCCCCGGGCATGCAGGCGCTCGACGATGACCGCGCCGATGCGCCTGGCCCCGCCCGTTACAATCGCCACTTTACCGTTTTCGTGATTTGTCATTGTCCAATCGTTCCCGAAATCGTTCGCTGAAACTGCCCGAGCCGCCGGCCGAACTTGCCGATCTGAGTGCGCAATTGTGCACCACGATCGTCAATGCGATAGAGGCCGACGGCCCGATGTCGTTCCAGCGCTACATGGCGATGGCGCTGTACCAGCCCGGTCTCGGCTACTACGTCAACGGGCTGCACAAGTTCGGCGCCGCCGGCGATTTCGTCACAGCACCCGAGCACGGCCGACTGTTTGCGCTGGCGATTGCGCGTCAGCTCGACCCGCTCGCCTCGGCGATTGGGCCGGACTGGATCGCGCTGGAACTGGGGCCGGGGTCGGGTGCGCTGGCGCGCGACGCACTTTCGCAGATGCGGAATCCGCCGGCGAGGTACCTGTTGCTGGAACCCAGCGCACCGCTGCGCGATGTGCAGCGCGAGACACTTTCGGCGCTGCCGGCTGATCTTCTGCAGCGGGTCGAATGGATTGCAGCGCCGCCTGCCGAACGATTCGACGGGGCGTTGATCGCAAACGAAGTCATCGACGCGCTGCCGGTGACGCGCTTCCGGCTCGCCGAGACCGGCATCGAGGAAGCCCGGGTCAAGGTGGAGGCCGGGCGCCTGGCCTGGGAATACGCACCGGCCCACGGACGCGTGCTGGGCGCCGTCGAGCACGTGCTTGACGACCTGCCGGAGCGGCCCGGGGTCGGCTATACCAGCGAAATCTGCGTGGACCTGCGCGAGTGGCTGGACACCGTTACAACACCGCTGAATCGCGGCCTGGCGCTGATGATCGACTACGGTTATCCGCGGCGCGAGTTCTACCACCCCGATCGCAACGACGGCACGCTGGTCTGCCATTTCCGCCATCGGGCGCACTTCGATCCGTTTGCCTGGCCGGGGCTGACCGATCTTTCCGCGTTCGTGGATTTCACCGCGGTGGCCGAAGCTGCGCGAGCCTGTGGCCTGGAGATCGCCGGCTTCACCAGCCAGGCTGGATTCGTGCTCGGCAGCGGCGTTGCCGACCAGCTCGACCAGACGATCGACGCGCGCGATCGGATGGCGCTCTCCGGCGAGCTCAAGCGCCTGGTGCTGCCTGGTGAAATGGGCGAGAAATTCAAGGTCATGGCGCTTGTCCGCGATATGAACGACGGTCCGGATGATTCGTTCGGTGCGTTTGCGCTCTCCGACCAGGTCGACCGGCTGTGACCCGGCCGGTTCCTTCGGGCTTGCCTTGGCGGCAAATTGAAGCAATGATCGAATCATTCATCGCGAAAGGCACCGGGCGGCGGACCACGGCATGACCAGCGGCAGCGATTCCGATAGGCGTAACCCGACGCCCGAAGAGGTGACCGGCAAGCCGGACTTCGACCAGCTTTGGAAGACTTTGGCGCCGCACGTACGCGCAGCGGTGTCGCGCCACCGTTCAAGGGACGCGGCGCTGGCCGCCGACGACCTGGTGCAGGAAGTGCGGATTCGGGTATGGACCGTGTATTCGGGTGACAGAAATTCCCGGCTCAAAACGTCTTACTACTACAAAGTGGTCAATAGCGCCATTATCGACAGCCTCAGGAGTCATCGGGGCACGCTGGCGCACTCGGTGCGTAGCGAGTCCGACGGCGACGAAGACGAGCCCGCGCTGATCGAGCGAATCGGCGGCGAAGAGCAAGGCCCCGAAAGCGTTTTCGACGAAGAGCAGCGAAAGGTCAGGTTGCTGGCGGCGATCCGGCAACTGCCGCCCGACAGAAGGCGCGCAGTGACCCTGTTCCTGCAGGGTTTCACGGTGCCGGAAATCGCTGAACTGCTCGGTTGCGACCTGAACCGCGCGCATAACCTGGCCTACCGCGGCGTGCGCGCGCTGAAAGAATCGATGGGTGAGGCTGAAGGCAATGATTGAGGCAAGATCTGATGGGTACGGATAAATGAAGAATTTCCAGGACCGATACAGCCCGATTTTTCGCGATTCCGCCTGCACGGAAGATGCTTGTCCGCCTGCCGAGTCGCTCGCCGATCTCGCTGCCGGGAATGCCTGGCCGTGGCGGCGCCGGCGCCTGGTGGAACATCTTTCGCACTGCAGCCACTGCGCCGACGACTATCGTGTGCTCACCACTGCACGACACGGCCTGCTCATGGCGCTGGAGGGGCAGGGTCACGCCGACCAGGGCGTTGCGGTCGGCTGGCTGCGGCCCGGACTGGTCGCAACTGCCGCGCTGGTGGTGGTGGCTCTGAGCGTCTCGATACTCGTCCAGACCGGTGGCCCGAATCCCGCGTCCGACCAAGGGGTTCTGTTTGCAAGCCAGTTCGAGCCCGGTTCGCGCCACGCTGAGCGGCAGCCTGAGCGGGATCGCCTTTTCACCAGCGATTTCGGGGAATCCGGCGGAGAAGGCGCGCAGCTGTTTCGCGACGATTTCGGCGGTTAGCTCCGAAGATCGAAACATTGCGTCGACCGTCTTCGCCTTGACCTCACCAATGATCACGGTGCGCCCGGGTCTGGAAGAGAGCGCTGGAAGACTGCCTGGGTCGGGCTGGAGTGAACGTGGGCTGTTTCGACGCCGCCGAGCGGCTACCCGACTGCCGGGGCCGCTTT
This sequence comes from uncultured Halomonas sp., assembly GCA_964476005.1. Taxonomy (GTDB): domain Bacteria; phylum Pseudomonadota; class Gammaproteobacteria; order Xanthomonadales; family Wenzhouxiangellaceae. The sequence continues at coordinate 9,998 of CAYYZR010000056.1, read as the reverse complement.
GGCCAGCATGATTTTCAGTTCGCCCAGGCGCTCATCGCGTTCGCGACCGTAGCGGCGCGCGCGTCCCGATCCCCAGACCGGGGCGGGCCATGCCTCGTCGCTGCGGAAGCGGGCGATCACGTGCACGTGCAGCTGAGCCACCTGGTTGCCGAGGGCACCGATGTTGAGCTTGTCCGGGTGGTATGTCGTCCGCAATGCACGGGCCGCAAGACGGATTTCGGTCCACAGCAGATCCTGGTCGCCCGGCGCCAGGTCGAGTATCTCGACGGCGCCTTCGCGGCGCGGTACCAGTATCAACCACGGAAAGCGGGCGTCGTTCATCAGACGGGCCTCGCACAGCGCGAGCGAGGCGACTTCGAGCGTATCGGCGTTCAGCACCGGGTCGAGTTCGAATGGCATATGTCTTCGCAGATGGCAGGCTGAAGAACATGCGATGCTAACTGATTGTGGCTCTTTTCGGATGCACTGACGAGCGAGTTCTTCGAGCCAAAGCGAGGCGCGATGCCGTCAGCCGGCACGCGCCGTGATTCTGAGACCACCCAGATTGCCACCCTCGAACAGCGCCTGAATGGCCTGGTAGAAGCCGTCGAGCTTGCCGAACGTGGCCGGGCCGTGCAGGTGTACGAAGCGCACGCGGTCCGAGGCAAATTTCCACCGTCGCCCGGAAACGAAATCGGTCCAGTCGGCGCTCATGTCGTGCAACACCACCTCCTGGAATCCGGCGCGCTCGAAGTGTGCCCGATATTGGTCGGCCGTCGGCAAGTCGCTGCAGTACACGTCGTCTTCCAGGCTCGCGATTTCCCGGGCGGACAGCTGACCGCGCTGGAAGAAGTCCTCGACGTAGATCAGGCCCTTTCTCTTGAGCACCGATCGGCACCGTTCGAGCAGCAACGCCTTGTCCGGGATATGCAGAAACGTCAGCCAGCTGACCAGCGCATCAAAGCCGGCGACCGGCAGAATGCGCTTCAGAAAGTCACCGTGCATATGTTCTACGCGATTCTCCAGCCCGCAGCGTAACGTCAGGCGGGAGGCGCTGGCGTGCAACTCGCGCTGAAGCTCGACGGCGGTGACGCGGCAACCGGTGGTCGAAGCCAGATGCCGGGCCGGGCCGCCGAGTCCGGCGCCGACGTCGATCACGCGCGTCGAGGCATCGATGCCCAGGCGCCTGATGGCTTCGTCCACGGCCCCGGTGCCGCCGTAGTGCAACTGATCGAAGGCCGCCAGGTCTTCGGCAGACAGCGGGGCATGCGGCGTCTTGCCCAGCGCGCGCAGTTCGCGGTCGACGCGCTCGACGTCGGAGTAAAGCTTCATGGTCTTGATGGCGTCGGCCGGGTTACTCATAGGAACGGGATTGTTGGCGATCAAGCCGCCAGACTACCTCGCGGTGCGTGTGTTTCATGTCGGCCCCATCTTCTTTCCGGGATGTTCGGTTAGAGGTCGCGCGCACGCAGGCGTCTCAGCGGATTGGCGCGAGCCTTGCCTTTTTCGGGTACGGGCGGACGTCGCCGGCCGGATCCCGCCTCAGCGTTTCCTGCAGCTCGCGCCACCAGTCGGGTTCGAACAGGTCGCCGTGCGCCTGCGCGAACAATTGCCGGTGGCCGGGCGACAGGTCGATGAAGCGCGGAAAATGCTCGGGAAACACATCGCCGCGCTCGACCGGGTACCAGGGTCGGTCGGCGAATTCCTCTTCCTCGGAGCGCGCCGGCGGAATGCGCCGGAAGTTCAGACCCGTGATCAGGCTGACCTCGTCGTAGTCGTAGAACACGCAGCGGCGCGAGCGGGTCACGCCGAAGTTCTTGAGAAACAGGTCGCCCGGGAACAGGTTGGAACGGGCCAGATCCTTGATTGCCTGGCCGTAGTCCAGCACCATCGCCTCGGCCTCGTCGTCGGCCGCTTCGCGCAGGTAAAGATCCAGCGGCCTGACGCGGCGCTGGACGAAACAGTGCTGGACGAGTACCCGCTCTTTATCGATGCGCACGCTGCGGCTGCACTCGGCCTCCAGCTCGGCGATCAGCTTTTTGTCGAAGCGCTCGCGGTCGAATTCCAGGTGACGATATTCCTGGGCGTCGATCAGCCGGCCGACCCGGTCGTGGTTGAACACCAGCCGATACTGCGAAAGGACGTGCTCGCGGCCGATCTTCTTGCCCGGCGCGAAGTGGTCGCGAACGATCTTGAATACCAGCGGATACGAGGGCTGGGTGAAAACCACCATCACCATCCCGCGCTTGCCGTCGGCCTCGACGATGCGCTCGTCGTCGACCTGCTCCAGATGCTTGAAGAAGTGCCGGTAACGCTCGGTCTTGCCCTGCTTGGCGCGGCCGAGCACGGTGTAGAGTTCGTCGATTGGCTTGTCAGGCAGCAGGGTGCGCAGGAACACGATGGCGTCGCCGACGGTAGGCAGGTCGGCATGAAAATAGCTGTAGGTGAAGCCGAACAAGCGGCTGACCTGGCGTCTGTCGGTAATCAATGCATCGGCCCGGATGCCGTCGTCGACATGGATCAGCGCGATGATGCACGGCAGCCAGAGCGACACGCCGAAAGCGCGTCCCACCAGGTAGGCGCGCCGATCCCGGTAGAACACCACCTGCAGAAGCTCGATGGAAATGAGTCGTTCATCGCCGGCCTCGGCCAGCGCGCGCTGCAGCCGGTGCGCGAGCCGCGCGGCGTCAGCCGGGATGAATTCCGGAGTGCAGCGAAGCTGTGGATCGCGCAGCAGTCGTTCGACGGCCTGCATGGGTGCTTCCGTGCACGAATATATATTGCGCGCGATGGGGTGGGTGATCTGTTCGGTCGGCTCGATATCGAGTGCGACGAATTCCATCCCGGGGTCAACCCCGCGGGTCTTGAACAGGCGGCGTGTGAGGGTGTTGAAAAAGGTCTTGTATAGTTCCGCGTCAAGCTTGCCGGCGATGGCATCGGCGTACTTGCCATGGATGTCCAGCCAGAGCGTGCGCGAGAGCAGGCGCTCGGTGAGCAGTGCTTCGAGCCGACCGATGGTTTCGCTGATGCACTCGTCGTAGAGGCCGATTCGGGCACGCGCATCTCGCCGATGGCCTTCCCAATCGCGCCGCTCAAAGCGACGCCGGGCGCGATGCGTGATGTCGGAGAAGCGCGCGTTGTAGTCGTCGAAGGCGTCAACGACCAGCGCCGCGCCGCGCCGAATCAGTTCGATGCGTTCGCGCGCCGGTGGCACGCGGTTATCCGTTCGGCTCGGGAATCCGGGTGGCCTGCCAGGTGAACGCTTTCCATTGCCCCTCGCGGCGCTCGAACACCCCGGTATTGAAGTACTCCATGCCGATATCTTCGGCCAGGTCGGCGGCCACCAGCCGGAACGTGACAACGGCTATGTCGCCAAAAACGCGAATATCGACGTTCTCGCTGCTGTAAACGGGCTGGCTCTCGCCATTTGTGGGTGCATCGGTCAGGTTGCCCATGATCTCGGCCTTGCCGAACCGCTCTCCGGATGAACTGGTATAGACCAGGTCTTCGGCCCAGAAGCGGTCGTGCATTTCGGCATCGTTGGTCGAGGCGCCGGCCAGGAACCGGTCGAGCAGGTCGTGGATTTCATGTTCGACCGGGTCATCGTGCGCCAGCGCTATCGGCGTCGCCATGCCGGATGCCAGGATCAGTGGCGCCAGGCACCTGAAAAACGCTTTGATTGTCATAAACGAACTCCTTGCTTGAACCGGTCATTCGACTGACTCGAGCATATCGCAATGCCGGTCGGCACAGGCGGCGGTAGTGGTCTCGACGAACTCGGGCCCCCATGCAGTGGCTGCGGGCGGAAGCTGAAGCGGGGCGTTGAAGATTTAAATCGTCGGCTCCAACGGCGCACATCATGCGTCACCGCGCCGCATGGAGCGCGGCGCTCTTCAGGCCAGCGGCTATGGCCCGGATGGCCGGCGCGTGATCAGCGCTTGGTCGTCTTGCTGTCGACGGCCTTGTGGATGCGATCGGCGCCGGTGATTTCACCGGACCGTTTGGCGGCCTTTTCAGCGCGCTTTTCCTTCAGCGATTTGCCCGGTTTTTTCTTCGCTTCCCTGCTTTGGGTGTCCCTGCTCTTGCTCATTTCGTTCTCCGGAGCGCCGACGGTTCCGCTCACGATGATCGGAATCCCCGGCATTGATTGGACCGCATTCGATGAACTTGATTCCCGGCGCGCATGTCGGCGTCAGCAAAGTAGATCAATTCGCCGTTCGTGATACCTGCGCGGTAAAACGCAAACCCGGAGTCCGGTCGGTCATGCCGGCGCGGTGTGCGGGCTGCGTGTGGGCCAGGCGTGGACCACGATACGCTTGAGCACCGAGGCGTACTGGCGCCAGAATCCGGCGCTGTTGTAGTGAATGCCGTAGCGCTCGCAGATCTCGCGAACCCGCGGCGCGATTTCGGCGTAGCGCGGCGCCGGCATGTCCGGGAACAGGTGATGCTCGATCTGGTGGCTGAGGTGACCGCTGAGGACGTGGAACCAGCGTCCGCCTTCCAGGTTGCTCGATCCCTGGATCTGACGCAGGTACCAGGCGCCCCGGCTTTCATTGCGGGTGCCGTCTCGCGTGAAGGTCTGGGCGTGTTCGGTGAAGTGGCCGCAGAAAATGATCGCGTTGGTCCACAGGTTGCGGATCAGGTTGGCGCACAGGTTGCCCAGCAGCACGCGCGGCCATTGCCAGAACGCCAGCGCGGGAAAGAACACGTAATCCTTGAACAACTGGCGCGCGGCCTTGGAGAGGAAAGGGCGCGAACGTTGCTTCAGCTCGGCCCGGGTCATGCGGCCCTTGAAGAAGCGGCCCAGCTTGATGTCGTGGATTGCCACGCCCCATTGAAACAGGATGGCCAGCAGGAAATACCAAAGCGGCTGCAACAGGGTCGCCGGGTGCCAGCGCTGTTCGGGTGCCAGCCGCAGCATGCCGTAGCCGTAGTCGTGGTCCTTGCCGAGAATGTTGGTGTGGCTGTGATGCTCGACGTTGTGCGAGTTGATCCAGTGCTCGCGCGCGCAAACGATATCCCAGTCATAGCTCTGCGAACACAGCGACGGATCGTCCATCCAGTCGTACTGGCCGTGCATCACGTTGTGCCCGATTTCCATGTTTTCCAGAATCTTGGCGTGGGCCAGCGCAATCACCCCGACCCCCCAGCTGATCGGCCCCCAGCCGAACATCAGCAGGCCACGGCCGGCAATGGCGCTGGCCTGGGCTCGATCGACCATCCGCCGGATGTGTCGCGCGTCGCGTTCGCCCAGATCGGCGGTGACTTCGGTGCGTATGGCGTCCAGTTCGTCGGCGAGCCGGTCCAGGTCCGGGGCGTCGAGTCGACGGCTCCCCGCGTTGGTAGCCATTGCGCTTGTCGGATCGATAGTTCTTGAAAAAGCGGTCATGCGTAATTCCTGAATGGGGATGGCGGCGCGCTTTAAGTGCGCGTCAAAGCGACAGCTCGAGATCGGATTCGGCCACCGAAATGCAAAGCTGCAGCCATTCGTCCGGCTGGCTGGAAACCAGGCCGGTCACGAGGTTGCGCACCCGGCCGCTGCGCTTGCGGCACAGGCATGTCCGGCAAAGGCCGGCGCGACAGCCGAACTTCGGCTGAAGGCCGGCCGCCTCAGCCGACTCGAGCAGGGTCAGGCCCGGGGCTTGAGTGAACATCTGTTCAGACTTCACGGCGTGCACGCTGCTCGCCGCCCCGCTGCCGGCAGCCGGACGCGGCGCGGAAAAGCGCTCGGTCCGAAGTCGGTCCTCGACACCGAGCCGGCGCCAGCAATCGGCGACGTCGGCCATCAGGCCTTCCGGACCGCACAGCAGCGTGTGTCTCAGGGCCATGTCGTCAACGCATTCGGCAATATCCTCCGCGCTGAGCCGACCCTGATCGGCGCTGCAGTGTGCGTGGACCCGCAGTCCGGGCAAGCGTTGCGAAAGCGCCACCAGTTCCTTGGCGAACAGGCGCTGATCCGGCTGTCTGAACAGCTGAAACAACCGGATATCGGTCGTGCTGGCGTTGTCGGCCAGGCTGTGCAGCATGGCGAGCAGCGGCGTCACCCCGCTGCCACCGGCGATCATCAGAAGCGGCTCGGGGGCCGGAGACGGCAGCACGAAATCACCGCTGGCCTGGCTGATTTCGACGACCAGCCCTTGCCGTGCGTTGGCGTGCAGCCAGTCGGTCACGCCGCCGGCGGCCTGGCGCTGAAGCGTAATCCGTAGCAACCGGTTGGATCCGGCGGCGTTCGACAGGCTGAATACGCGACGGCGCCTTACGCCTTCGATTTCCACGCTCAACTCGATGTGCTGCCCGGCACTGTGGCCGCGCCAGCGTCGATTCGGTTTCAGCCACAGGCTGAGCGTGTCGGCGCTTTCGTCGACGCGTTTCACCACCCGGGCCCGAATGCCGGTCAGCGACCACATCGGGTCGATTCGGCGCAGCACCCGGTTCCAGGCCTCAAGGTCGCTGAGCGGGTGCACGGCGTTGCTGAGTCTGCGCCGGATGGTCGTGGCGGCACGGGCAGGCATCTGATTCATATCGGCTCATTTGAGTGAACAACTGTTTACTATAATGCTCCGATGCCGGTTGCGTGTCAAGCATTGCCGGCGCGCGGGCGGTAACCGGAACGGCCTGGGCTATACTGGCCGGATGATCTGGCTATTGAATTCATGAGCGCCGAGACGGCCGATGCGGGCGCGCGCAAGCGCCCGCGCAGCGGGTCTTCGGTCGCCGCCAGCGGATCGCGCAGCGCACAGAAACAGCGCACTCGCGAGCACCTGCTGGACGCGGCACTGAACCTGATGGAGGCCGGGCGAGGATTCTCGTCGTTGAGCCTGCGCGAAGTCACCCGCGAGGCCGGGGTGGTGCCGGCGGCGTTCTATCGTCACTTCAGCGATCTGGACGAGCTTGGTCTGGCGCTGGTGGAGGCGTGCGGCCTGACGCTGCGGCGGCTGCTGCGCGAGGCGCGGCGGCAATCGCTGCCGCCGACCCAGATGCTTCGGAGCTCGGTGCTGATCTACAAGAACTACGTCAAGGACCACCACCGTTACTTCCGCTTTGCCGCCAGCGCACGCGGCGGCGGCTCGCCGAGCATTCGCAAGGCGATCAGGCACGAGGAGTCCCACTTCGCCCACGAAATGGCCCAGGACATGCGCGATCTCGGGCTGATGCCGCAACTGCCCATGCCCGCCCTGGAGATGATCTGCAGTCTGGTGGTGACCACCATGATGAACGCGGCCACCGACATCCTCGACCTGCCCGAAGGTCAGCCCCAGGCCGAAAAGGAAATGACCGAGAACTTCGTGATGCAGCTGCGGCTGATCTTCCTCGGTGCGCGCGCCTGGAAACCGCCGGCCTGACGGGTCGACCTTTGCCCGTGCGTGCCTGCGCGTGCACCGGGCATGGCTCTGAAAACCATGGCATGAAGGCGGGAAACGCCGGTCATGCTATTCCGATTCCCAGTCGAACCTCGGCAGTTTCATGAACAGTTCTTTCAAGCCCTCCGACCAGGCCGAACTGAGCCGCTGGAGATAGTCGTCGCTTTCGTCGAAGCGGTGATAGCGGGTCTCGTCCAGCGTGCCGGCGGTGTAGAGCAGCAACTCGATGGGCGGACCGACGCTGAGATTCGAGCGCATGCTGGCATCCATTGAAACCAGCGCACAGCGGCCGGCACGTTCCAGCGAGGTGGCCGGTTCGATGATCCGGTCCAGGATGGGCTTGCCGTACTTGGTTTCACCGATCTGAAGAAACGGTTTGTCGCGCGAGGCCGCGATGTAGTTGCCCGCCGGATAAACCAGAAAGATGTCGGGCGGCAGCTTTCCGATCTGGCCGCCCAGTATGAACGATGCGCCGAAGCCGTTCTGCTCCGACTGTTCGGTGTAGGTGCCCTGAACCCGGGCCGAGATTTCGCCGACGTAGGCGGCCACTTCATCGAGGTGCGAAAAGCCGTTGATGTCACGGCTGATCTCGGGATTGCCGAGATCGCGCTCGATCTGGCTGTTGACCGCCTGGGTGGTTGCCAGATTGCCGGCCGAAAGCAGCACCAGGAGGCGATCCGGCGAGGTATCGAAGCGGTGCATCTTGGAGTAGACGCTCACATCGTCCACGCCTGCGCTGGTGCGCGAATCCGATGCGAAAACCAGCCCCTGTTCGAGCCGCATTGCAACGCAATAGGTCATTAACTTCTCGGAGTTCGGAATCGGCTGGCTACGAATGCGAATGATAGCATCGAAGCTGATCGAGCAATCGTCGCCGGCCGGCTTGTGCCAAAGAATTTCGGTGGAAATGCCGAGGGGACCGAGTTTACGAAAAAGAACGGACAATCCGGCTCAATCCGGTTTTTCAGGAACGATCAGCGTTAAATCCGGTAGATGCCTAGACCGTTTCAACGATCTTGAACGCCAGCGCGGCGATCGATACCACCGCGCCGAGGAGCGGGACGGATCTTGGCAGAGAGAAATCGCCTTCTGGCAATCGATCCTGGTCGAATCCCTTCATCCACCAGAGCCCCAGGTTGACTGTCGCGAACACCGCCAGCAGTACGCCGCTGGTGACGTTGGCGAGCGTCGTCAGCTCGAACGACACGGCGAGCGCGGCCACCACCAGCGTGGCCAGCAGCGTAGCGATCCAGGGCGTTTGGGTGCGGCGCCCGATGGTTGCCAGGAAGCCGGGCGCGTAACCCCGGTTGGCCATCCCGTAGGCAACCCGGGCGGCCATCACGATCTGGACCAGGGCGCTGTTGACGGCAGACAGAATGCTGACCACGCCGATGACGGCGACCGCCAGATCGCCGTGGTGACGCACCGCCTCGGCCAGCGGCGTGCCGGCTGCGGCCAGTTCGTCGGTGGGTATCGACAGCACCAGCGCCGTGCTGACCACGATGTAAAGCGCGGTCGTCAGCAACAGGCTGAGCACCAGTGCGCGCGGCATGCTGCGCCGTACGTCGTGGACCTCTTCGGCCATGTTCACCATGTCCTCGAAGCCGATGAACGCGTAGAAGGCGAGGAACGCCGCGCCCAGGATGCCGATCCAGGTCGCGGCCTCGAGCGACGGCATCAGGGCCGCGAGGTCTTGCACCTGCGCATCGGGCACGCTCAGCGCGGCCGCGGCCACATAGACGAGCGTCACGATCTGGACGATGCAGATACCGACCACCAGGCCGACCGCCTGCTTGACCCCCCACGCCGCGACCGCACCCAGCGCCAGGGTCACCCCAATGATGGTCAAGTCGTGCGGGACATCGACGAAATCGCCCAGGAACCGGACCGTGGCTACCGCCAGGGTTGCCGCCGAGACGAGGCCGGTGGTGATGATCATCCAGCCCGCGGCCGCCGACAGCCAGCGCCGACCGAATGCCGTTTCCAGATAACGTGCCGATCCGCCGGCGTGGGGGATCCGGGAGGACAGTTCGGCAAACGCGAGGGCGCTGAAAAGCGCCAGCAGACCCGCCAGGCCGAAGGCCAGCGGGGCCTGCATGCCGGCCTCGCCGGCGACCTCGCCGGACAGCGCGAAGAACCCGGCCCCGACCATGGTGCCCATGCCGTAGAGCACCAGCAGCCAGAAACCGATCGTGCGACGCAGTGCCGGCGCATGATCGTCGCTTTTATCGTGATCGTTCATGCGTGCGCCCGAAATCCGGGGTTCGCCTTCAGGATAAACGATGATGGATGCGGCGCGTCCGGTACGGCTATCCGGGCCGGGCGGCACGCGCGACGCGAATCGCCGCGCGGCCGCGTTGAGTTGTTACGGAGTCTTCACCGGCGGGGGCGGCTTGGGCAGGAACCGTGGCTGCTCAACCTCGATGCGTTCGAGCACTTCGGCAATGCCGCGGTCCAGCTGCGCGTCCCGATCCGAGGTCGGGTCGTTCTCGACTTCGATGTCGGGCGCCACGCCCTCGCCCTCGATGATCCAGCCCTCGCCGGGCTGGCCGAGGCCGAACTCGGGCACGAACACCGTGCCGCCGTCGATCAGCGGCCCGCGCCCGGTGATGCCGACCACGCCGCCCCAGGTCCGCTTGCCGATTAGCGGACCGAGGC
>CAYYZR010000055.1:0-13101 GCA_964476005.1 uncultured Halomonas sp. | reverse complement strand
GCGCCGCGCGCCGTGACGCTGAGCAACACCGGCGAGCAGGCGCTGGCGATCGACGACATTGTCGTGACCGGCCCGGCGGCGGCCGACTTCAGCGTGTCGGGGGTGAATAACGCCTGCACCGGTGCAACGCTTGCCGCGGGACAATCGTGCAGCTTCGCGCTGATTTTTGCGCCCCAGCAGGACGGCGTCCGGAACGCCAGCGTCGAAATACGCTCAAGCGACCCGGGCGGGCCGCGCGTGATCGAACTCACCGGCACCAGCGGTGTGCTGTTCGCCGACGAATTCGAAAGCGACTAGTTGAACGCCGGGCTTAGAGTCGGCTGGTTTCAGCCGGGGTGAGCGCGTGGTCGACGTCGTCGCCCGCCTGCTCTGGGCCGGATGATGCGGCGAGGATCAGCGCCAGGACGATCTGGGCGGCGGCCAGGTACAGGGCGCGACGAATTGAAACGCGGGATCCGCAGAGTTTGGTGCAGTTCATCAGTATGTCCTCCAACAGGGTGTGTTTCGCTTGGTGAATGCGAGCGGCAAGCCGCTCCCGTCGCCCGCCGCGGCGGGCATGAAAATCCAGACTTTCTGCCGGCGCGGCGGCCGGCGGGGAATCAGCCGGTGCCGTCGCGGCTTCGGATGCGAATGACGGCGAACACGGCAAACAGGGCCGCAATCGCGTAAATGAACAGTCCCGCTGTTTTCGCAGATGACACCGGCAAGGTAAGCCCGATTACGAGCGCAACCAGGCCGGTGATGACGAAGGTCCAGCCGAGCAGGCGCTGGATGGCCAGCCCGCGTGTTCGCGAACAGCCGGGCTCGATCTTCTTCGGCAAGACGTTGCCCATGACGATCAGCACCAGGGCCGGAACCAACATGCCGAAACGTGTCGACCAGTCTTCGGGTATCGTCTCCAGCGTCGCCGCGGCCGTCACGATAAGCGCGCCTGTCACCAGCAGGCCTGCGCCGACCAGGCTGTTGTAAATGTGTCGCCGGGCGCCGGGCTTTTCCGGTCCGGGCAGCGCGCCGGTGATAGCCACCAGCGCCCAGGCCACGGGCAGCGTGAGCATGCCGGTCAGCCACAGCAACGCGGCTTCCGGCCGCTGGCTCCATGCGACGGCGCCGAACAGCACGCCAAGGGCAATCAGGACGTATAGCGCGATCTTGCGCAGGGTGATCGGGTCGAGTCGAGCGTTCATGATTTATGTTCCTTGGAATCCTCGTCTTCGTCGTCGCGGCGAACTTCCATGTTGAAAGCCTGGGCAAAGCCCATCAGCGCCTCTTCGAGTACCGACATCTTCAGCGAATAGGTAATCGACTTGCCGTGCTTCTCGGCGTGGATCAGGTCGGCTTCGCGCAGCACCTTGAAATGGACCGACATGGTCGGCTTGGACACGTCGAAGTGTTCGGCCAGTTCGCCCGCAGTCATCGACCGCTTGCGCAGAAGTTGAAGCACCTTGCGTCGGGTCGGATCGGAAATTGCCTTGAACACGCTGCTCATAGTTCGTAATTTAGCTAATTATCTAAATATTGTCAAGTCCAATTCATTTCCGACAGCAACGACCAGCAAAAACCGCTCCTGATGGAACGCCCAATCCGATAGACTCGAGCGATGAACTACTGGACCGGCGCATTGATCGCCCTTCTGTTCCTGGCCTTTGCGCTGGGCAGCCGCAAGCTGTCGGGCTCGATTCTGACCGGGCCGATGCTGTTTGCCGCGGTCGGATTCGCGATCGGGCCGCAGGTGCTGGGCTGGGTCGAAATCCAGATTTCCAACGGCGTCATTCATGCCATCGCTGAAGTCACGCTGGTGGTCGTGCTGTTTACCGATGCCGCGAGCACCGATTTCAGTTCATTCCGGCGGTCCGGCAACCTGCCCCTGCGGATGCTGCTGGTCGGCATGCCGCTGGCGCTCGGCCTGGGCACGTTGGCAGCGACCGGCCTGTTCCCGGGCTGGTCGCTATGGGAAGCAGCGCTGTTGGCGGCGATTCTTACGCCCACCGACGCCGCGCTCGGACAGTCGGTGATCGAGAATGACGCCATCCCCGAACGGATCCGCACCGCGATCGGCAGCGAAAGCGGGCTCAACGACGGCCTGGCATTGCCGTTGGTCATACTCTTCGCCGCGCTGGCTTCGGGCGGTTCGGACGGTGGTGCGATCTACTGGCTGGAGTTTGTCGGCGGCCAGATCCTGCTCGGCCCGCTGGCCGGTGTCGCGATTGGTTATACGGGCGGGCGGCTGGTCGCCCTGGCCGACGACAAGGGCTGGATGAACGAGTGGGCCGAGGGCATCGCGGCCATGGCGGTAGCGCTGGGCGCGTTCATGCTTGCCGAAGCGGTTCACGGTAACGGGTTTCTTGCAGCGTTCGCCGGGGGGCTGGCCTTCGGCAAGGGGTTGGGCCGAAAGTGCCGTTTCCTTTACGAGTTCCAGCAGACCGAAGCGCACATGCTGGTGTTGATCACGTTCACCCTGGTCGGCGCAATGTTGCTGCCGGCGGCGATGCAGCACTTCACCGTCGACTGCTTCCTGTTTTCCGTATTTGCATTGACAGTGATGCGAATGCTGCCAATCGCGCTCAGCCTGGCCGGCCTGAAGCTCGACTGGCACACGCTCGCGTTTCTCGGCTGGTTCGGTCCACGCGGCCTGGCCTCGGTACTGTTCCTGCTGATCGTGATGCAGAGCACCGACCTGGCCCGCGAATCGGAACTGTTGGCCGCCGTTGCGTTGACCGTCACACTCAGCATCTTTCTGCACGGCATCACCGCCGCGCCGTGGGCAAGAATCTACGGTCGTGCCGCCGGCGAAACGGGTAACGGCAACCAGCCGACCTGAATGTCCCCGAAGCCGGCGACGATCTCAACCAGCCAGCCAACCAACGAACCCAAGGAGACTTCGATGACACTCAACGAGAAACAAAAGGCGCTTTGCGAGGGCCACGATTTCGACTTTTCCGACCTCGAGGCGTTGTTCATCAACTGCACGCTCAAGCCGTCGCGCGAGTTTTCGCACACTGAACAGTTGATGAAGGTCTCGCAGGAAATCATGGGTGCCAACGGCATCGACACCGATATGCTGCGGCCGGCCGATTTCACGCTGCCCCAAGGCGTCTATCCGGACATGCGCGAGCACGGTTTCGAGCGCGACGACTGGCCCGAGCTTTGCGAGAAGGTCATGGCTGCAGACATCCTGGTCGTCGGCACGCCGATCTGGCTGGGCGAGGAATCGTCGATCTGCCGCCTGCTGATCGAGCGGCTATACGCCGAATCCGGCAAGCTCAACGCCAAGAACCAGTCGGTCTATTACGGACGCACCGGCGGCTGCATCATCACCGGCAACGAGGACGGCATCAAGCATTCGGCGATGACCATCCTTTATGCGCTGCAGCATCTCGGCTATACGATTCCGCCGCAGGCCGATGCCGGCTGGATCGGCGAAGCCGGGCCGGGACCGTCCTATGGCGACGAGGGCTCGGGCGGACCGGAAAACGACTTTACCCAGCGCAACACCACCTTCATGACCTGGAACCTGATGCACACCGCGCGCATGCTCAAGGACGCCGGCGGCCTGCCGGCGCATGGCAACGACCGGAAGGCCTGGCAGGCCGGCTGTCGGTTTGGTTATCCCAACCCCGACTACCGCGCCTGAGACCCGGAGACGACCGGGTCGCCAGACAAATCGAAGATCGCCGATTTTCGACGCGTTTTGGGCGAAGCTGGCTGCATTTTGACCGGAGTCATTGACTGGTACCTCAAGACATGGTTAATCTTGACGCAATGCGGCGCACGGCATCGGAACACCGTCGGCGCCGCCGCGACTTCGAATCCGAACAGCGAGCACTGGTGTGTCAGCGAAACGGAAAATTGAAGAATTGTTGCGCGCAGCCGACATTGGGATCGGCGGCGACCGTGCCTGGGACATCCAGGTGCACGACGACCGACTTTACAAGCGCGTGCTGGCCGAGGGGACGCTCGGGGCCGGCGAGGCCTACATGGACGGCTGGTGGGATGTCGAGCAGCTGGATGAGTTCTTTACCCGTTTGCTGAGGGCGCGGATCGACCGCAGCATCCGCACGCCGGCCATGCTGCTGCAGGCGTTGTTGAGCAGGCTCGGCAACCGGCAAAGCCGGCGCCGCTCGCGGCAGGTTGCAGAACAACACTACGACCTTCCGACACGGCTCTACCAGGCCATGCTCGGTCCGACGATGCAATACACCTGCGCCTATTACGGCCCGAAAGGCGCGACGGCCGGGCTGGACGAGGCCCAGCGCGCCAAGCTGGATCTGGTCGCTCGCAAGCTGCACCTGGAGCCGGGCATGCGCGTGCTCGAGCTTGGCGGTGGGTTCGGCGAGCTGGCGCGCTACCTGGCCGCCGAGCACCAGTGCCAGGTCGTGAGCTACAACATCAGCCGCCGACAGGTCGAATACGCGCGGCGAATTTGCAACGACCTGCCGGTCGATATCAGGCAGCAGGATTACCGCGAAGCCGCCGGCGATTCGGAGCGCTTCGACCGGGTCGTAAGCGTCGGCCTTATGGAGCACGTTGGGCCGCGCAATTACCGCGGTTTCTTCAAGACGGCAAATGCCCGACTCAAGCCCGGGGGCCTGGTGCTGGTTCACACCATCGGCGGCAATCAGAGCCGTCGCGCCGCCGATCGCTGGATCACGAAATACATCTTTCCAGGCGGCGTTATTCCATCCGAAGCGCAGCTGACGCGTGCCAAGGAAGGGCTGTTGGTGCTCGAGGACTGGCACAACTTCGGGCCGGACTACGACCGCACCCTGATGGGCTGGTATCAGAATTTTGTAGCCGCCTGGCCCCAGCTGGAACAGGCCGACGGCCTGGACGAGCGCTTCTACAGGATGTGGCGCTACTACCTCAACAGCTGCGCCGGCGCGTTCCGCGCGCGCGGTCTCAACCTGTGGCAGTTGGTGCTCAGTCATGGCGATATACCGCGCTACGAGCCGGTTCGGTGAGCAAGCCCGCCTGGGCCGCGCATCGCGAGCGGGTGAACGCACTGGGCGCGGAACTCACTGATTCCTCCGGCCCGGTGCGGTTGCGCAAGCGCACCAGCAATCTGTTTCGCCCGCGCGAGGAAAGCGAGCGCACCGAGCTCGACGTCACCGACTTGAGCAATGTCATCGAAATCGACGCCGAGGCGCGGATGGCAGAAGTCGAGGGCATGACCACCTACGCCGACCTGGTCGACGCGACGCTGCCGCACGGCCTGGCGCCGGCCGTCGTGCCCGAGCTCAAGAGCATCACCGTGGGCGGCGCGGTCACCGGTGTCGGCATCGAGTCGGGCGCGTTCCGCTACGGGCTGGTTCACGATACGGTCGAAGAAATCGACGTGTTGGTCGCCGACGGTCGCGTGCTGACCTGCTCGCGCGAGCAGCGCCCGGAACTGTTTAACGGGTTCCCGAATTCCTACGGCAGCCTCGGCTACGCCACGCGCGTGCGCGTCGGCTTGATCCCGGTCACGCCGTATGTGCGCCTGGAAAACGTCGCCTACGGCAATCCGACAGACCTGTTCGCCGCTATCGAAGCCGAATGCGCACAGCCGATCTGTTCCTTCCTGGACGGCGTGTATTTCGGCCCGGACCAGTTCGTGCTCACCCGGGCGCACCTTGTCGATTCGCTGCCCGAAGGCGTCGGAACAAGCGACTACACCTGGATGCGGCAATACTGGAGGAGCCTGCGCGAGCGACGCGAGGATTACCTGACCATCCGCGACTATCTGTGGCGCTGGGACACCGACTGGTTCTGGTGCAGCAGGAATGTCGGCGCTCAGTTCACGCCCGTGCGGCTGCTGCTCGGGCGCAAGCGCCTGTCCAGCGTCACCTACCAGAAGCTCATGCGCGCCAGCCGGCGCTGGCCGCTGAACCTTTTGCAATACCTGCGCCCGCGCACCGAGTCGGTGATCCAGGACGTCGACATCCCGATCGCCAATGCAAGTGCGTTCCTGGCCGAATTCGAAGCGCATATCGGTATCCGCCCGGTATGGATCTGCCCGTTCGTCGTGCCGGACGGCAACTTCTCGTTATTCAAGCTGCGCACCGATACGTCGTATATAAACTTCGGCTTCTGGGACATGGTCCGGTCGAAAAAACCGGACGGCCACTACAACGCGCTTGTCGAAGAACTGGTCGCAAAACACGGCGGCAAGAAAAGCCTTTACTCGCGAAGTACCTACGACGAGGAAAGGTTCTGGTCCGAATTCGATCGCGACGCCTATGAAGCACTCAAGCGCGAATGCGATCCGAATGGACGGTTTCCGGGCCTCTATCAAAAGGCCGTGCGTCAGGAATGAGTGCGCTGAGCTGACTCGGCGGCGGCTCGAATTCGCCGGGCACGATGCGTAGAATGGGGGTTCCACGCACACCGCGAGGCAGATTATGAAAGCGCTTTTATCGTCGGTCATGTTCGTGCTCTCGTCGCTGGCGCTGGCCCAACCGCAAGGTTCGGAAGGCGCCCAACGCAACGACCGGCCCGATACCGAAGTCCTGCTGCGGGCCGACGCGACAGGCGCCGAAGGGCGGCCGAGCTTCGATGGCGGGCGCGAGCAAGAGCGCCATCGGATGGTCGAGCGCCAGATCGAACAGCGTGGCGTCGCCGACGAGGCGGTACTCCAGGCAATGCGCTCGGTGCCGCGACACGCATTGGTGCCACCTGAGCGCCGCGACCGGGCCTACGCCGATTCGCCGCTGCCGATCGGTCACGGCCAGACCATCTCGCAGCCTTATATCGTCGCGTTCATGACCGAAAAACTGCAGCTCGAGCCCGGCGACCGGGTACTCGAGATCGGCACCGGCTCCGGTTACCAGGCCGCGATCCTGGGGGCGATGGGCGTCGAGGTGGTATCTATCGAGATCATCCGGCCGCTGGCCGAGCAAGCCGCCGACCGCCTTGAACGGCTGGGCTACGACAACGTCACCGTGATTCACGGCGACGGCTATTACGGGTATCCGGAGCGCGCGCCCTATGATGCGATCGTGGTGACCGCAGCCGCCCAGCACGTGCCGCCGCCGCTGATCGAGCAGCTCAAGCCCGGTAATCGCATGATCATCCCGGTCGGGCGGGCCGGCTGGACCCAGAACCTGCTGCTGGTGACCAAAACCGATCAGGGCCAGACCCGGACGCGCAACCTGATGTCGGTGGCGTTCGTGCCGCTGACCGGGGACCGAGACGGTGACCCAGACAGCGAGCGCTGATTTGTCCGACAATGCACCCGGGCCGCTGCATCTGCAGGCCGTCGGCGTGCTGGCCGGCTCGGTGCTGGCGTTCGAGATCGTGCTGCTGCGGCTGTTCGAGTTCAGCCACTGGCACCATTTCGCCGGCCTGACCATTGCGCTGGCGCTCCTCGGATTCGGCGCATCCGGCACGCTGCTCAGCGTCATCGGCGAGCGCGCCGGACGTCTGAATGACCGCTGGCTGGTGCTTTCCATGGTGATCGCGGCGGCCGGGTTCCTGGTAGTGCTGCTGTTGCACGCCCAGGTGTCGCTGCGCCCGATCATGGCGGTCTGGGATATCTCCGAACTGCTGCGCCTGCTGGCGATCGACTTCGCCGCCTTCGTCCCGTTCTTCGGTGCCGGACTCGCGCTGGGGCAGGTGTTCGCGCGGTGGCCCAAACACTCGGGCTGGCTTTATGCCGCAAACCTCGGCGGATCGGGTCTCGGTACCGTCCTGGCCACGCTGCTGCTGGTCGGGTTGATGCCCGAGGCGGCGCTGGCGCTGGTCGCGGCGCTGCTGCTGGTGTTCTGTACGGTCTTCGCGGTTCTGCGACGCAGTCGAGCCGGTATCGTGGCGGCCGCGGTACTGCTGGGCGTGGCGTCCTGGCTGGTGGCGAACCCCCTCGAACCCGCGATTTCGGACTTCAAGGCGCTGTCGCGCGCGCTCGCGTTGCCGGATGCCCGAATCGTCGAGCAGCGCCCGGGACTGTCCGGGAGGCTGACGATCGTGCGTTCGTCCAGCCTGCGCTCGGCGCCGGGCGTGAGCCTGAACTGGACCGGCCGGGTGGCGGCATCGGACGCGGCCATCGTCGGCAGCGACTGGCTGGTCCCGATCGAGCGCGATTACGCGCAGCCGCCCGATCACACCGAGGCATCGCTGGCTGCCTTGCCGCTGCAATTGCGTCCCGAAGGCCGGGTGGCGGTGCTCGGCAGCGGCACCTGGGCGACGCCGGCGCATGCAGTCGACCGGCAGTTGAGCTGGATCGAGCCGGACCGCCGCCTGCCGGCGCTGGCCCTGCAGCGTGGCCTCGCCGCCGAGTCGATCCAGGACAGTCCCTACCGGTTCCTGGCCACGAATCGCGATTCGTTCGCCGTCATCGCGATGGATCGGACGTTCGACGGCGCCGACGCGGCAGCCGAAGACTATCTGCTCACGCGTCAGGGGCTCGGCGCCGCGCTTGCCCGGCTCGACGAAAACGGTCTTCTGGCGATTCCGCTGAAGGTCGAGTACCCGCCGCGACAGGGGCCGCGGATGCTGGCGACGATCACCGCCGGTCTGCGCTCGGCCGGCGTCGAACGGCCGGGCGACCACGTCGCCGCGCTGCGCGGCATGCAGGCGCTGCTGATCCTGGTCTCGCCGGAGCCGCTGACGGAGGCCGACCTGGACCGGATCCGCGAATTCGCCGGGCGCTGGAGCTTTGATCGGGTATGGCACCGCGGACTCCGAGCGCAAGACGTCAATCAGTACCACCAGCTCGATACGCCGGTATTCTTCGAAGCCGCCCGCGCCGTGTTCGACGGCACGGCCATGCCGGAACAGGCGCGCTGGTTCGAAACCGGCGCGGTCGGCATCGCCCGGCCTTATTTCTGGCACGCGATGGAATGGTCGACCATCCCCCGGTTGTTCGAGATGCTCGGTGCGCGCGCGGCCAGCTACCTGGACTGGACGCTGGTCATGTCGGCCGCCGCGCTGGTCGTCGCCACGCTGGCGGCCGCATTGCTGATCGTTGCGCCGCTGGGGCGCATGCCGCGTGCGTCGGCGGCGTTCAACCGTATGGAAGTCGTCGGCTATTTCGGGCTGCTCGGCTTCGGCTTCATGCTGGTCGAGCTTGCGCTGCTGCAGCGCACGATCGCATTCATCGAGCTGCCGGTGCTGGCCGCGGCGGTGATCTTTGCCGTGTTCATGATCGGCGCCGGCATCGGCAGCGCCATGCCGACGCCGCGCCGCGGCACCGGCGCGCTGCGGCCGATCTTCGGCACGCTGGCTATCGGCGGCGGCATCGCGGTGGCCGCCCTGTGGTGGCCCGGCCAGCCGCTGCTGGCACTGCCGTTGTCGGTGCGTATTGCGCTGCTGGTCGCGCTGCTGCTGCCGATGACCTGGGCCATGGGCCGGCCGTTTCCGTGGGCGCTGCAGCACCTGGTCGGCACGCGCAGCTGGCTGCCCTGGAGCTGGGCGATCAATGGTTTCGCATCGGTGCTGGCCGCCTCGCTCGCAACACTGCTGTCGGTCCAGGCCGGACAGCCGACCACGCTACTGGCCGGCATCGCCTGTTACACCGGCGCGTGGCTGATTGCATGGCGCGGGGCCGGGCGGCTGGACGGCGGATCGGCGTAATGTTCAGCCCCAAGTCGGCGGCTTGACCGAGCCCTTGAGCAATCCGGCCGCGCTGTTCGCGACATTCAGCAAACCGAGACGGCTTGCTGCCGGCTCAGTCCATTTCTTTCGCTACGCCGCGAATCCGCTCGGCGGCGGAGCTTATGCGATCGGCGTTGCCGGCGGCGTCGCTGCCGGTCGGATTCAGACTCGGCCATAAATCCTCGAGGCTGGACACTGCGACCGCGGCTTCCGTCTTCGCGCTGCGCTCGGCACCGGAGTTCGCCTCGATCTGACCCACACGCTGCAGCGCGATCTGCTGGAAGCCCCAAGCGTCCTGGTATTCGTGCACGTCCTCGACCATGTCCTCGAATACGGCAATCTTGTATTCCTCGGCAGCGGTATCCAGCATGCCGGCGATCGCCATCAGCTGTTCACGCGAAGTGGCTTTGACGCTGCGCTCTATCGACTCGATGGCTTCGTCAAGGGTGCGCCAGGTTTGCTCGACCACGGCAGCTTCGGCGCCGCCCTTGACCGCCTCGGCAAGCGCGGTGAGTTCGGCGTCGAACGGCGATAGCCCGCGTGCCTCGATCGCAGGGACGAGCCCGGCGTACAGTTCGTCGCGCGGATGCTTCATGTGCGTCGCGACCATTTCCGCCGCGCCCGGCCGATACAGCACGCTGCCGGCGTGCAAGTGCCCCCGAATCAGCCCGACCCGAACCAGGAATGCGACATCGTCGACGGCAAGATCGCGGAAGCGACTCCGCGCCTGCGGCCGCGTCGCTTCGATCGACGGTTTGTCCGTCGCTGTCCGACTCCATGGAGGTAGTGTTCGACGCGCCGGGTCGTGATTCGTCGTCGTCGTTACGTTGCGAATCGCCGCAACCGGCGAGAAAAGATACGAAAAGCAAAAGTAGCGTCGTACGTGTAAACATCTATACCTCTGATTGAAGGTTCAGCTGGGACCATGTCCGACACGGGACAACGAATATTGAAATCGCCCGCTCGCGGACGACAGCGATTTCGGCCTCAGCTGTCCCGTTATTTGGATTTCGCGTATATTCGCGACGATGATCTACACGTTCGGCGAATTTACGCTGGATACCGCGACGGGCGTCGTTCGAGGCCCCGACGGCGAGGTGTCGTTGAGACGCCAGACCTTCCGGTTGCTGGAGGTGTTGCTCGAGCACGCCCCGGAGCTGGTCGATCGCGATACGCTGCTGGACCAGGCCTGGGGCCGGACGGCGCTTTCCCCGAACGTGTTGCCGCAGTCAATCAGCGAACTCAGGCATGCACTGGGCGATTCTCCGCAGGCGCCGCGCTACATTGCCACCGTCCACCGCCGCGGTTACCGGGTGGTAACGCAGGTTGATCGGGTCGACGCGGACCGCCTGGGCGCGAGCGCACCGGCGCCCGGCGCCCGGTCCGCCGCCTCGTCCAGGGTTCAGCGCCTCGGTCTTGCGTTTGCATTGACGGCGCTCGTTGCGCTCACGGGCATCTGGTGGCAGCAGCAGTCGGAGCGCCGCTGGTTGGTCGACGAACTCCTGCCCCAGGCGCGCGAACTTGCCCGTAGCGACGTGGTCGAGGCGTGGCGGCTTGTTCGCGACGCCCGAGGCCGGATTCAGGACGACCCCAGCCTTGAGCAGCTATGGCTTGATCTCACGTTGCCGGTCAGCATTGCCAGCGAACCCGAAGGCGCGGAAATCGCCGTCACCGACTACGGCGCCACCTGGAGCGATCCGATCGTGCTGGGTCGCACACCGCTGGTAGAGACTCGACTGCCCCTGGGGTTGATGCGGTTTCGGGCCCGACACCCCGGTTATGTTCCGGTCGAGTCGGCTCCGAATTACCTTCCCTGGCCGAACGAATTCCGCCTGCACCGCGCCGAGGACACGCCCGAAGGCATGGTCTACGTGCCCGAGGGGCCGGCCCGGTATCCGGGCGGCGATCCCGTGGTACTGCCCGGATTCTGGATCGGTGCCCACGAAGTCACCAACCGGGAATTCCTGCGGTTCGTCGATGACGGCGGCTATGAGCGGCCGGAACTGTGGCCGGCAGCAGTCGTGTCCGAGGGCCAGACGATCGACCCTCCGGCGCTGATGGAGCGCCTGGTCGACCAGACCGGTTTCCCGGGCCCGTCGACCTGGTCCCTCGGCACCTTCCCGGAAGACAAGCCCGATCATCCCGTCGAGGGCGTGAGCTGGTACGAGGCGAGTGCCTACGCCACCTGGGCGGGCGCGGAGCTGCCCAGCGTGTTCCACTGGTACCGCGCCGCGGGACTGGGCTCCGAACAGTCGGCGCTGTTCTCCGACATCATCGGCTCCAGCAACTTCGGCGGGCGCTCGACCACGGCCGTCGGTTCGCTGGGCGGCATCGGGCCCTACGGCACCTACGACATGGCCGGCAACGTCCGCGAGTGGTGCCGGAACAGCGCAGGAGAACTGCGTCACAGCCTCGGCGCGGCCTGGTTCGACAACAGCTACCGGTTTCGCGACGACAACGCCTTCGAGCCGCTGGAGCGCGGCGAGGGCTTCGGGTTTCGGCTGCTGCGGCAGGATGCGCGGACGCCGTCGGCGGTGATGGGCGAGGTGCAGATTCATGATCGGGTGGTGTCTGTCCCGGTCGACGACGAAACGTTCGAGATCTATCGCCGGCTGTACGACTACGACCCGGTGGCCCTGGACGCGCAGATCGAATCGGTGGACGATTCCCACGACGCGTGGCGGCGTGAGCGCATCAGCCTGGTTGCGGCCTATTCCGACGAGCGTTTCGCGGTGCAGGTGCTTTTGCCCCGTGATGCGGCACCCCCGTATCCGGCCGTGGTACATTTTCCCGGCGGCGATGCGCTGTTGCTCGAGTCCAGTCTCAAGGCCGGCCTGCTGCACGTCGAGCCGTTCCTGCGCACCGGCCGGGCCGTGATCTACCCCGTCTACAAGGGCACTTTCGAGCGCCGGGTTCCGCCGGTCAAGGGGCCGCTCGGCCTCCGGGATCTGACCATCCAGCAGGTCAAGGATGTACGCCGCACGCTGGACTACCTGGAAACGCGCGACGATATCGACGTCGATCGCCTGGCTTTTCACGCATTGAGCTACGGCGCCTCGCGCAGCCCCTTCGTGCTGGCGGTGGAACCTCGTTTCCGGGCGGCCATGCTGGTTTCGGTGGGGCTATCGCCTTCCGAGCGGCTTCCCCCGGAGATCAAGCAGGTGGACTACCTGCCGCGCGTCTCGCTTCCCGTACTGATGGTGACCGGGAAGAACGATTTCACCTTCCCCTACGCGACCGCCCAGCGCCCGTTCTTCGAGCTGCTGGGCACCCCCGATGCGTTGAAACATCATCTTGCGTTCGATTGGGGTCACCTTCCGCCGGGCTACGTCGACCTGACGCGCGCGTTGATCGACTGGTCCGATCGCTGGCTGGGCAATTAGGGGCCTCAGGCGCCGCAGGCTTTTTCAGACCGATCCGGCGCCCGGACGCGCGGCGCCCCTTTTTGACCGATCCGGCGCCCATCCGGCGTGCGGAAGCGCGCTTACGCGGCAGATTTGAGGATTTCTTGAAGGTTTCCTGAGCTTTCTCGCA
>CAYYZR010000054.1:0-13356 GCA_964476005.1 uncultured Halomonas sp. | reverse complement strand
AGCTTGTGAAACCAGAGCTTCAGCGTTTTCCAGATCATTCCAGGTTCATCCTCAGGGCAGCGGCGATTCCAATGGGTGCAAGGGTCAGGCTAAGTATTGTAAAGGCCGCCAGCAGCCCGAGATGTGCACTCGGATCAAGGCTGTCGGCGGCCATTGAAACCGCGCCGGTGGCGAAGATCACCAGCGGCACGATCAGCGGAAATATCAGGATGGACAGCAGCACGCTGGCGCCCCGGGTCGACAGCGTCAGCGCTGCCGCCAGGCCGCCCAGCAGGCTCAGCGCCGGGGTGCCGATCAGCAGGCTGATGATGAGCGTGCCCAGGGCGTGGCGCGGCAGGTGAAGCATTTCGGCGGCCAGCGGCGAAAACAGGATGACCGGCAGGCCGGTGATCAGCCAGTGCGAGAACAGCCGCGCCAGCACGCGCCGATAAACGGAATGTTCGCCGACGAACCATTGCTCCAGCGTGCCGTCTTCCAGGTCCGGGCGAAACAGGTGCTCCAGCGCCAGCAGGCTCGCCAGCAGCGCGGCCACCCAGACCATGCCCGGGGCCATTCGCGCCAGCAGGTTGGGGCCGGGCCCTACGCCCAGCGGGATCAGCACGATCACCGTGAACAGGAAGAACAGCGGCAGAAGAGATTCCCCGAGACGTCGAAACGCCAGTTTCATGTCGCGCCTGAACAGCGCCGTGGCCGAGCCGTTTCCGATCATGGCGAGTCCTCGACAAAGCCGACTTGCAGCACGATGTTGTCCAGCAGGGCCGGATCGACCCGCGGGTGACGCTGATGGGTGGCCAGCACCACGCCGCCGCCGTCGGCCAGGTGCCGGTTGATCAGAGCGTCGACCCCGGCGCAGCCAGCGTCGTCCAGGCTGGCGTAGGGTTCGTCCAGCAGCCAGATGGGCGTCTTGCGAACCAGCAGCCTGGCCAGTCCAAGTCTTCGCTTCTGTCCCGCCGAAAGCGCCCGCGATGGCCGCGATCCCAAACCGGCCAGGCCAACCTGTGCAAGCGCTTCGGCCAGGGCCAGCCCGGGCGGTCCGACGCGTTGCTCGTAATCGAGATTCTCGCGGCAGGTCAGATCGCCCTTGACGGCCGGCAGATGGCCCACGAACGCGACCGGCGCGTTGTGGTGAAGCGTGCCGCGCACGGGCGCCAGGATTCCGGCCAGCAGCCGCAGCAGTGTCGTCTTGCCGACGCCGTTCGGGCCGGTCAGGACGATTGCACGACCAGCCTGGAGCGCGATGTCCAGCGGTTTGAAGACCGGGTTGCCATAGCGATGAAACTCGAGTTCATGCGCGTCCAGCAACCGAGTCACGAGGCCACCGCCGTGATGCTGCGCGGCGCATCGCGCGAATCGCGGTATAGCCTGAGGATGGCAGGTCCGCCGGGATGCCCGGTCACGATGGCGCGCTGGCCGAAGCGCCGGGCGAGTCCGTCTGGAACCGAAATGTCGTCAAACGTGAAAAGCCAGGCGGGTTCGTCCGGCCATTGGCCGGAGGGGTCGCGGTTATCGACCGCCAGCATCCGTGTGGGCCGCAATTCGCGCAGGCATTTTTCCAGGGTCCGCTGTGCTGCGGCATTGTCGTCGAGGGCGTGGCGCACGCCACCCGGGTTGTGGGCGGTAATGACGGCCCAGCAACGACCGTCCAGCGCGCGGTCAAGCACTGGCGCCGATTGACCTATACGAATCACGATGTCTTCTCCATCGGCATGCGCCACGTACTCGGCTGCGGCAAAGGCTGCGACGAGAGGATCGGCTGTTTCGGGGTGTTCGGCAAGAATCTGCATGGGTCTCCGGTCACAGTAAGCAGCAGCCAATCGGCTACAATTTCGAAATTCGGTGGTGCTTTCGCTGGCTGGCGTCTTGCTTGCTGGCTGACATCTTACTAGCTTCACCGTTTATCTTATTTTACCTGCCTGGATTTCGGCAACTTGACTGATGACAAATTTTGACTACGAGCAAGTTTGATTACGATTTATTTGTGATTGGCGGCGGTTCCGGCGGTGTCCGGGCCGCCCGCATTTCCGCCGGTCACGGTGCCCGCGTAGGTCTGTGCGAGGAATCGCGTCTCGGCGGCACCTGCGTGATACGCGGGTGCGTGCCCAAGAAGCTGCTGGTTTTCGCCAGCCAGTTCAGCGAAGCCTTCGAGGATGCTGCCGGCTACGGCTGGCGTGTCGGCGAGTCGGAATTCAGCTGGGCCGATCTGGTTGCTGCCAAGGAGCGCGAGATCACCCGCCTGGAAGGGGTTTACGGAAAGCTGCTCTCGAATGCCGGCGTCGAAGTGCATCCGGGCCGCGGCACCGTGCTGGATGCGCACACGGTGCTGGTCGGCGAACGCCGGATCAGCGCCGAGAAAATCCTGATCGCAGTCGGCGGCCGGCCTTATCGTCTCGACATTCCGGGGGCCGAGTTCGGGATCGTGTCCGACGACGCCTTCGATCTGCCGGAATTCCCGCAGCGTTTGCTGGTTGTCGGCGGCGGCTACATTGCCGTGGAATTCGCCGGCATCTTTCGCGGCCTTGGGGCAGAGGTGATGCTCAACTATCGACGCGAACGAATCCTGCGCAATTTCGACGGGGACGTTCGGCGCGTGGTCGAGGCCGGCATGCTCAGCCGCGGCATCGAGTTTCACTACAACAATGACCCGACGCGCATCACCGAGAGCGACAGCGGCAGACGCCACGTCACATTTTCCGACGACACTTCGGGAGATTTCGACATTGTCCTGTTTGCGACCGGACGCCACCCGTATACCGGTGAGCTGGGGCTGGAGAACGCCGGCGTCGCGACCGGGCCGAAGGGACTCGTCGCGGTCGACGAGTACAATCGGACCTCGGTCGACAGTATCTTTGCCGTGGGCGACGTCACCGACCGGATCGCGTTGACGCCGGTGGCGCTCATGGAAGGTCACGCATTCGCCGACACCCAGTTCGGCGGCATGGATCGGCCGGTGGATCACGCCAACGTGCCGTCGGCCGTTTTCAGTCAGCCGCCGTCATCCAGCGTAGGGCTGACCGAAGAAGAGGCACGCAACCAGTGTGCCGAGGTCCGCGTGTTTCGCTCTGAATTCACGCCGATGAAGTTTACCCTCAGCGGCAGAAATGAAAAGGCGTTGATGAAAATTCTGGTCGACGGCGAGACCGACCGCGTCATCGGGCTGCACGTGGTGGGGCCTGAGGCTGCGGAAATGGTTCAGGGTTTTGCCGTCGCAGTACGCGCGGGTTTGACCAAAGCGGACTTTGACCGCACTATAGGGATCCATCCGACCAGCGCCGAGGAGCTGGTCACGATGCGCGAGGCCGTTGTTTAGGGCGTGGCTCGTGCTGCAGGATCAATAAAGACTTTTCGATTTCTCATTTCAAGGTGAAGGCATGTTGAACAAGCGGATAGTTCAGGGGCTGCTGGCGTTGGCCGTCCTGGTTGGATCCGGCCCCATTTGGGCCAAGAAACCCACGCTCGACGAATCGATGTGGATCGTGGAACTCGAGGATGCGCCGACGATCGAGTTCACGGGAAATTTCCGACAGTCGGTCGCGGCAGACGGGGTCGAGACGCCCAAGTCACTGGCGCCTACAGCGCCTTCGATCACCGGCGCGCGCAGGCTGCGCACGGATTCGCCGGCTGTCCGAAACTATGTCGAATATCTTGATGGGCGTCGGGCCCAGGTGCTCGCCCGGGCCGAGTCGGAGCTTGGAATGGTTGTAAAACCCCGCTTCGTGTATCGGCACCTGAAAAACGGATTTGCCGCAGCGATGAGCCGGGCCGATGCCCGTCGCCTGGCGGCGTTGCCGGGTGTGCGCGCGGTCAATGCCGACATCATCCAGCATGTGCAGACCGACGCCGGTCCCGAGTGGATCGGGGCGCCCGATCTCTGGACCGGCGCCACCGGTGCGCCCAACCCGACACGGGGCGAGGGCACGGTGCTGGGCGTGATCGATACCGGTGTGAACTGGGAGTCGATCTTTTTCGATGTTTCCCAGTCTTCGACGCCAATGACCAATCCGCGTGGTCAGTTTTTCGGGCTGTGCACCGATGCAGCGCTGAACATCCCGTGCAACGATAAATTGATCGGCGTCTACGACTTCACCGACGAGGGTACCAACGGTTTCGACCCCGACGGCCATGGCTCGCATGTAGCCTCGACCGCGGTCGGACTGCCCTTGTCCTTCAATCTCGATTTCGACGGCCCGGGTCCGGCGCCGGCAATCTCGTTCCAGACCTCGGGTGTGGCGCCGCGGGCCAGTTTCATTGCCTACAAGGCCTGTCAGGCGCCGAGCGACGGCCCGGCCGGCAATTTCGAATGTCCGGGCAGCGCAACGTCCGCAGCCCTGGAGCAAGCCATCGAGGACGGCGTCGATGCGGTCAATTTCTCGATCGGCGGGCCGGCCTTCAGTCCGTGGAGCTCGCAGGGCAACCAGCGGGTTTTCCTCAACCTTCGCGAAGCCGGCATCGTGCCGGTCACATCGGCCGGAAATTCAGGCCCGGACGACTTTACCGTGGGCAGCCCGGCCAACGTACCGTGGGTCATGGCGATCGCCAACGCGCTGCACGGGCGGATCCTGGCCAATCGACTGATCGATGTCAGTGGCGGTCCGTTCGAGCTGGGCAACCTTGCCGGCCAGGGCATTACAAGCGGCACGTCAACCCTTCCGATCGTGCATGCGCGCGACTTCGGCAACGCGCTTTGCGGTGAGGGACCACCCGAATCCGGTCCGAGCTGCGGTGACAACACCGGCGCCAGCAATCCGTTTCCACCGGGCACCTTCAACGGCCAGATCGTCGTATGCGATCGCGGGCAGTATGGTCGGATCGAAAAGGGCAAGAATGTCCAACTCGCCGGCGCGGCCGGCATGATCCTGGCCAACACCGCCGCGCAGGGGGAATCGACCAACGCCGACCAGCACTGCCTGCCCGGCACCCACGTCGGGGTGACTGACGGCGACCGGCTGCGTGACTGGCTGGCCTCGGGAAGCGGCCAGCAGGGTCGTCTGACCGGCACCCGGCGATTCGTGGACGAAGCGGCCGCCGGACGGCTGAACGATTCCAGTTCGCGAGGTCCGGCCGTCGACGCGCCCAACCTGATGAAGCCCAACGTGACCGCGCCGGGCACCAGCATTCTTGCAGCGGGTACCGAAACCGACGTCGCCGGCACCGGCCCCGGCACGGACGCGGCCAACCAGCTTCTTTTCCTGACCGGTACATCGATGTCGTCGCCGCACGTGGCCGGTGCTGCGCTGCTGCTGCGCTCGGCAAACCCGGATTGGGGCGTCAACGAGGTGATTTCGGCGCTGGAGACGACTGCTGCCGCCGGGATCGTGCGAAATTCGGACGATTCCGAAGCGCGGGTGCCGGATCGCGGCGCCGGCGGTGTGCAGGTTGACCTTGCGGCACAAGCCGGGCTCTACCTGCCGGTTTCCGAAGCCGATTTTCTGGCCGCGAACCCATTCAGCGGCGGCGATCCGGGCACGCTCAACCTGCCGGGCGTAGTCAGCGACAATTGCGTCGGAACCTGTGAATTCACGCGCACGGTGCGCGCGCTGGGTGCGGGTACCTGGAACGTCACCAGCGAAGGCGACCTGGACATCCAGGTCACGCCAGCTTCATTCACGCTGAGCGAAGGGCAGCAGCGGCAACTGGTCATCGAGATTTCGCGCGGCAGTGTCGACCTTGGAGAATGGGGTGCCGGCAGCGTCGTCCTGACACCGAGCCTCGGCGATTTCACGACCCAGCGACTCCCCGTCGGTGCCTTGATCGGCGCCGGAGAACTGCCGGAGGAACAGGCGTATACGTCTGCATCCAACCGCGGCCGGGCCGATTTGACGATTCCGGAACTCATCGATGTCGACGAGCTTGTAGTGCGCACCAGTTCGTTGCTGCTGCCTTTCCGTGGCGAACCATCGCTGGCGCAGGATCCGACGCCTTCAAATCCGTTCGACGGTCCGGCCGGTACCCAGACGTTGTTGTTCGATGTGCCTGAGGATGCGCTTCAGATCTATGCCGAAACCTTTGCTTCGACCGCTTCGGACATCGATCTTTATGTCGGTCGTGACGCCAACGGAGACGGCATCGCCCAAGAATCGGAAGTGGCTTGCTCTTCGTTGGCCATCGACGATCTCGAACGCTGTGACATTGATTTTCCAAGCCCGGGGTCATGGTGGGTGCTGGTGCAGAATTTTTCGGCCGGCGGTTTCAGCAGTACGAACAATGTCCCGTTCGAGTTCGCGGTTTTCCGCGAGGAGCGCGATCCGAGTCTGGTCGTAAGCGCACCGGGTGCTCACGACGGCGGTGAACTGGTCGTGCCCGTGTACTGGGATCAGCCGGCCATGAAGCGCGGCGAGCGGTGGCGCGGCGTCATCGCGTTCGCCACATCGCCGGATCAGCTTGCCAATGTGGGGATCATACCCGTGCGCGTGACGCGCACCGGCGCAAATGCTCCGGCAGAGACCGCGCTGTTCGAAGGCCAGCCGTACCCGGTGGTTTTGCCTTCGGGCGCAGTTCACGATCTGCTGTATATCGATGTCCCGGAAGGGTCGACGGGCCTGAATGTGACGGTCGATGGGTCGATTTCAGACGTCACCATTCGCCGGCGTGGTTTCGATGAACTGGTGGCAACTGTGCCGCAGACGCCCTCTGCACCCGAGCAGGTGCTGGCCGAAGCTGTCCGCAACGGCGATCAATGGACGGCGAGTATCGACGAGCCCGATGGCGGCCGCTATTTCGTCGTGCTGGAAAACAGCGGCCCGGTCGAAGCCGACGTCGTTGTCACGGCCAGCGTGTCGATGGTACAGATAGGAACGCCGCCGCCGCTCGGAACGAGCAGTGGTCGTGGCCTCTGGAGTCCCGAAGCACGCGCCATCAGCCAGGGCGTGGACGTTCAGGCCGGTGGCGGCGGCCGGTTCGCGGTCTGGTATACCTACGACGAGGCCGGTTTGCCGACGTTCTACATTTCCGATACGGTGCCGGACGGCGGCGGTCCGTTCTTCAGCGCCGTTCTGTTCCGCGCCACCAGCAACGACGTGAACCTGGTGCTGGGGGTGGTCGGCGAGATTCAGATTACGCCGATTTCGGAAGGCCGTTTCATGTATGCCTGGCGTCTCAACGGTAACCACGGCGCGGAAATGTTCGACCCGGTCAGCGTCGGGGGCAGCACTTGTCCGACGATTCCAGAGATCGGTGATGAACCGGCGCCGTTGCTCGGACACTGGTTCTCGCCCGGCAGCACGGCCGGTGGCGTCACCTTGCTGATAACCGGGCGTACCGAAGCCTGGGTGCGTTACTACTACGACAACGCCAATGAACCGCGCTGGGTGATCGCCGATACCGAACTTCCCGCGACGCTGCCGGGCGGCAACCGGATGGAAGTCCTCGACTTCCGCGGTTTCTGCATTTATTGTGACGAGGGGCCGATCAGCAATGAGGTTGTGGGTACCCTGGAGCGGCAGTTCATCGACGAAAGTACGGTTCGAGAAGTCTCGGACTTCGTCGCAGGCACGCCACTCGATGTCAGCGTCGATATCGACCGTGAACTGGTTCCCCTTTCCTTTTTGCCGACGAGTTGCTCGAATCAGTGAGAGCCGAGAAGATGAATTATTGCGTTTTGAACAATGCAGGATTCTGTCCATGCATATGCCGACCATGAGTGGCTCGACCGGGCAGACAATCGAGCAGGGTGACCCGTGCGCCCTGCGCGACTTGGTGTTGCAGGTTCTCGATGACGCCAAGGCGCAGGATGTCGAGGTGTTCGATCTGCGCGATCGCAACACTTTTGCCGACTTCATGGTCGTGGCCAGCGGTACCTCGAGCCGGCAGAACAAGGCGATGGCCGATCGACTTTCCATGAAAATAAAGGAACTCGGCCTCGCATCTCCGCTGGGCGTCGAAGGACAGCAAGAAGGGGAATGGGTATTGGTGGATCTCAACGACATCGTCGTTCACTTGATGCTGCCGCAGACGCGTGCGTTCTACAATCTCGAAAAGCTCTGGGACGAGACCACGAGAAGTCGTCCGGCCCAGTCCGGTCTGTAGCCTGCTGTTCCTGCAGGCCGAGGAAATGACGTGCTGATTCCCGGATCAGCAATGCGCACGCCCCGTGACTGGCTCGCGACAGGCGGCTCGCTTGGCGGCGACGACGATTGCCAAGCGACTCATCGCGCTCACTGGAGGACTTAAGGGGTTGCAGATTCGACTGCTGGCAATCGGACGCTCGATGCCCGACTGGATAGCGCGGGGCTGGCATGAATACGCGCGAAGAATGCCGCCCCAGATCGCGCTCGAACTGGTTGAGATTGCGCCGCCGCGGGCTTCAGGCGGCCACGAGCAGCGCCGCGAAGGCGAGGCGCTGCTGGCCCGATGCGCCGGTGCGGGACCACGGATAGCACTCGATGAGCGCGGCTCCGAGTGGTCGACCCGCGACCTTGCCGGACGCCTGGACAGCTGGATGATGACCGGGGAAACCGTTTCCCTGCTTGTCGGCGGCGCATCGGGTCATTCCAGGGAACTCATTGCCAGCTGCAGCGCAAGCTGGTCGCTCAGCAAGCTGACCTTTCCGCACATGCTGGTCAGGGTTGTCGTGGGCGAGCAGATTTACCGCGCCTGGACGCTCTTGTCCGGGCACCCTTATCATCGTGACTAAGACCGAAAAAAAAACCCTGGGCGACCACCGCGACGGTAGCGCTTTGATACTGGCATCGGCATCGCCCAGGCGCCGCGAACTGCTGGCCGTTCTCGTCGATGAATTCGAGGTGCGGCCGGCCAATATCGTCGAGCGGCCGGGCGCTTGCGAGGCACCCGAAGATTACGTCGCAAGACTGGCGGTCGAGAAAGCCCGCGAAGTCGCCAGAACCGCCCCCGGGGCCTGGGTACTCGGATCGGATACCGAGGTGGTGCGCGACGGCGCCTGTCTCGGAAAGCCGCGCGACCTGGTGCAGGCCTGCAACATGCTTCGAAGTCTTTCCGCACGCAGCCACAAGGTGTTTTCGTCGGTTGCACTGGTTGGCCCGGATTCCTCGACGAGCACCGCTCTAAGTGTTTCGGAGGTTCGATTCACGGTACTCCCGGAAAAATGGATACATCGATACGCGGCGAGCGGCGAGCCGCTGGACAAGGCTGGCGGGTACGCGATTCAGGGGCAGGCGGCCGCCTGGATCTCGAACCTTAACGGCAGCTACAGCGGCGTGGTCGGGTTGCCCTTGTTCGAAACAGCCGGCTTGCTCCGCGATGCCGGCCTGATGCCGAGTTGATCGTCGTTGTGCCAGATTGGATGCCCGCGTGCCGTTCGCGCCTTTGCGTATATGATTGCCGGAGTAACGAGGGCACGAGCGTTGCTGCCGAATCGAGAAAAGAGCATGCATGAGTAACGAACTGCTGATCAACGTCACCCCTTCCGAGAGCCGGGTTGCACTGGTTGAGAACGGGCTCTTGCAGGAGCTGCATCTCGAGCGAATGGGTGACATCAGTTATGTCGGCAACATTTACATGGGGCGCGTAGAACGCGTGCTTCCAGGGATGCAGGCGGCGTTCGTCGATATCGGGCTCAGCAGAACGGCGTTTCTGCATGCCGGTGAGATCGCACGCTCGCGCCCCGAGCTCGAGTCCGATGTAGTCGACGAGCATGGCGAACCCATGATCCCACCGATCGGCGAAATGATCCGGGAGGGCCAGAGCATCCCGGTTCAAGTCGTCAAGGATCCGATGGGCTCCAAGGGCGCACGGCTTACCACCCAGCTGAGCCTCCCTTCCAGATATCTGGTCTATCTGCCGGGTTCCGGCAGCATAGGAGTTTCGCTGCGGATCGAAAACGAAGCCGAGCGGGCACGTCTGCGTGAACTTGTCGGCGAAATTCTGGACAGCCATGACGAGGCAGGCAACGGCCTCATTCTGAGGACCAACGCCGAAGGCGTGGGTGCGACCGAGCTCAAGCGCGATCTCGACTATCTGCGCCGTCTGTGGTCCGGGATCGCGAAAAAGCTGGGGAACGGGTGCGAGCCCGGAACCTGTATCTACGAAGATCTTTCTCTCCCGCTTCGCGCGCTGCGTGACCTGATGCATTCCGGCATCGAACGGGTCCGTTTCGACGACGCCGGAACCTACCGGCAGGCACGTGCTTTCGCCGACACGTTCATCGGAGAATGGTCGGATCGGCTCGAAGCATATTCCGGACCTGGACCGCTATTCGACCTTTACGGCGTAGAAGATGAAATTTCCCGCGCGCTAAGACGCAACGTTGCGCTGAAGTCGGGCGGTCACCTGACCATCGATCAGACCGAGGCGATGACTACGATAGACGTCAATACGGGGGGCTTCGTGGGCGCGCGAAACTTTTCCGAGACCGTCTACAAGACCAATATGGAGGCGGCTCAGGCCCTGGCACGCCAGCTCAGGTTGCGAAACCTGGGCGGCATCATCATCATCGATTTCATCGACATGACCGATGATGAGCACAAGCGACAGGTGATGCGAATGCTGAACCAATCGCTGGCGCGCGATCCTGCGCGAACGACGGTATCGGAAATTTCCGCGCTTGGCCTGGTCGAAATGACGCGCAAGCGGACGACCGAGAGCCTTGAGCATCGTCTGTGCAATCCGTGCCCGCAGTGCAACGGTCGCGGCTGGCAGAAGTCTCCGGAAACGGTGTGTTCCGAGATCTTTCGGGAGATTCTGCGCGCTGTGCGCCAGTTCGAGACCGGTCGCCTGATGGTGCTGGCGGCACCCCCGGTGGTCGAAAAGATGCTGGATGACTATACCGGCCCGCTGGCCGAAGTCACTGAACGCCTGGGCACCAACATCCGATTTCAGGCCGAGGAACAATACGCCCAGGAACAGTTCGACGTGGTCCTGCTTTGAGCGATAACGTCCGCGGCATTCGTGATTGGCGGATTCTGCGCGCTTTCCGGCGTTTGCGTCGCCGCTGCTGGAAGCTGCTGGTCTGGTTCATCATCGGATCGGCCGTGCTGGTCAGTATCGGTCGCCTGGTGGCACCTTATGCAGATGCCTTTCGCCCGGTGCTGGAGCGTTTCCTGGCCGAATCGCTGAAGCAGCCTGTTCGGATCGAGCGTATCGAGGCTCGCTGGCCCCGTCTTTCGCCCCAGATTACGTTGATTGGGCTTGAGGTGGGCGCGCCTGAAGAAACTCTGCTGGATGTCGACCGGGCTCGGCTGGAATTCAAGTTGTACAACCTGGTCCGACCCGGTCGCAACAGCTTTGAACTGGTCGTGCTCGGACTGAACGTGCTGCTGGCTCAGGATGACCAGGGTCGGTGGAGTTGGCGGCTGGATCGCGGCGGTACCTTTGCCGAAGGCTGGGAGCAGGCGGTTTCCGCCGGCGACGTCATGTTGCGTGATGCCGGAATTCGCATCGTGCCGCGCAACATTCCCGACTTATACCTGGCTGTACCGGAAGCGCGCTTGAGTCGAGATGCGGAGCGCCTGCTGGTTCGGCTGGACGCGCTGCCGGATGGCGGTTCCGGCGAAATGATCGAGGCCCGACTGGTGCTGAACATGCCGCGGTCCAGGCTTGAATCCCTTGCCGGCTACGCCCGTGCCCCCAACATCGGTCTGTCCAGGCTCGCGCTGGAATCCACCGCGGGGAGCGTGGTCGACCTTCGCGCGCAGATGCAGTGGTGGTTGAACTGGAACCGTGCCGACGGCGCAAGGCTGCACGGCGAGGTCGACCTGCATTCGTTGGCAGAGGGCGGAATTGCGGGCCGAATGTCCAGCCACTTCGAGCTCGATGGCACATGGCATCAGGATGAACTGGCTCTCGAGCTCAACGCCCGCGAATTCGGAGACGGTGCCGAGGTGTTGATCGAAGGTCTCGCCTACGGTAGCCGGCAGGGCCGACGCGCGCTGGTTGCAGAGCGGATCGAATTCGACTATCTGCACGCGCTGCTACAGCCCTGGTTTGGATTTTCGCGCTACTGGCCCGCAAGCCTGTCGGGCACCGCCTTTGATCTTCGTCTGGGTGCCAGCGCTTCCGGCGCCCTTTACCTTGCCGAGGGACGAATCGAGGCTCTGGGCGCGAATTTCGCGGGGCACGGGTTCAACCTGATGCTGGAGCAGGCCGAGCTGGCGCTTGGCGGTGATCGGCTTTTGCTCAGGCCGGCTGGCGCAGCGACGGTCGACATGCCGGAACTGTATCCGGAACCGGTGGTGTTCGACGCAGTTTCCGGCATGCTGGGTCTGGGGCGGACGCGCCTGGATTTTTCCCGCCTGTCGTTCGAGCATCCCGAATTTCGGGCGATTGTGGACGGCGCTATCGAACTGGCCGGCGATACGCCGTTTCTTGATCTGGTGATCGACATGCCGCGATTGAGTTCGCAATCGCCGCGTCGCTGGTTGCCCCAACGGGGCATAGGGCCCAATACCCGCAAGTGGCTGGATGAAGCGCTGTTGCAAGTCGGCTCGGCGCAGGCGGTGACGACGCTGTTCGGCGAACCGGTCAAATGGAAGACTCATGTTCCAGCCGGCTCCGTCAACAGCAGGGCCTCCTTCTCGGGACTCCGGCTCGCGTATGCGCGGGGCTGGCCGGTAGCCGAGAACATCAAAGGTCAAGTGGAGTTTTCGGGAGAATCGATGACCGCCGTCGGCGAATCGGGGCAGGTCGCCGGCGTGACGCTGAAGGCGCCCCGAGTGCGCATTGCCGAGGCGCGCAACGCCGAGATCGAACTGCAGCTGGAATCGGTGGACGCCGGCGCCGACGGATTGGCCCGCTTGACCAGTGCGCTTCCGCTGGCCGGCGTCGAACCTGCGCTGGCGCGGCTGCAATGGCAGGGCGGGGCGTCGGCCGAGGCCAGCATCTGGTTTCCAGTCAAGCGCAAGAACGACTGGCGACTGGCCGGCGTCATCGACTTCGCCGGCGCCGGCGTCGAACTGCGCGAGCAGGGCATCGCGCTCGAGCGGATTTCCGGAGAGCTGCCGTTTACCCGCGACAGGCTGGGCCCGGCCCGGGTGTCGGCGAGCATGCTCGACGAGTCGGTGTCGGTGGGGCTGGACAGCTGGTTCCGGCCGGATTTCAGGCTTTCGCTTCAGGGTGAATTTCCGATTCGCGGACTGATCCCGGCGGGCTGGAAAGCCGGCCTGTCCGCCGCCCTCGAGCAACTGGAAGGGCGTGCCCCGTTCAACATCGCTTTCCGGCCCGGCGAATCGGCCGACCAGCGCAAGAACCTCGAACTTCGCGTCACCAGCAGCCTGGAAGGCGTCGAATCCGGGCTGCCGGCGCCATTGCAAAAAACGGCCGGTGCGGTCTGGCCGTTTGAAATGACTCTGCCGCTGGGCGACGCGCAGCAGCCGGTCCGCTTCGCTATCGCGGACCGCATTGCCGGTGACTGGCTGATGGTGGAGGACTACTGGCAGCTCGGCTTGG
>CAYYZR010000053.1:0-13514 GCA_964476005.1 uncultured Halomonas sp. | reverse complement strand
CGCGCGCCGAACTCGGCTGGCCGCACCCGGCCTTCGAGATTCCCGACGACGTGCGCGCGGGGTGGGACGCGCGCGAGCGCGGCCAGCGGGCCGAGCAGGCATGGCGGGACGTCATGCAGCAATACGCCGAGCGCTTCCCGGAGCAGGCAGCCGAATTCGAGCGTCGCACGCGGCACGCACTGCCGGATGACTTCGCGGAGCGCGCCCGGGCGATCGTCGAGAAGATGCAGCACGATGACAGCAAGGTCGCCACACGCAAGGCATCCGGAATGACATTGGAAGCGTTCGGAACGCTGTTGCCGGAACTGCTGGGCGGTTCGGCCGACCTGACCGGCTCGAACAACACCAACTGGTCGGGTAGCCGCGACATCATGGACGGCGACCGCGACGCGAACTACATTTACTACGGCGTGCGCGAATTCGGCATGACAGCGATCGCCAATGGGCTCCATTTGCACGGTGGATTCATTCCCTATACCGGGACTTTCCTGGTGTTTTCCGACTATGCGCGCAACGCCGTTCGGATGTCGGCGCTGATCCCCACCGGCGCGATTCACGTCTACACCCATGATTCGATCGGACTCGGCGAGGACGGACCCACCCACCAGCCGATCGAGCACGTGGCCAGCCTGAGGATGATCCCGAACCTGGAGGTCTGGCGACCCGCCGACAAGGCCGAAACGGCTGCTGCCTGGGCCGATGCGATCGAACGCCGGGACGGACCGTCGGCGCTGGTGTTGACCCGCCAGGGGCTTGCGCACCAGCCCCGCGACGCCGAGCAACTCGCCTGCATCCGTCGCGGCGGGTACGTCCTGCGAGAAGCCGACAAGGCCCCGGACCTCATCCTGATCGCTACCGGCTCGGAGGTCGAACTGGCGGTCAAGGCCGCCGAGGAACTGGCCGAACGGGGCATCACCGCGCGCGTGGTCTCCATGCCCAACCCCGAGCGCTTCCTTGCTCAGGATGCCGAATACAAGGCTTCGGTGCTTCTCGACGACGTGTCCGCACGAATCGCCATCGAAGCCGGCGTGACCGCCTACTGGCACCGCTTCGTCGGACCACAGGGTGCGATCATCGGCATCGACCGCTTCGGCGCCTCCGCCCCGGCATCCGAACTGTTCGAGGCGTTCGGACTGACGGTCGAGCGCATCGTCTCCACAGCGCTCGAGCTGACCGGTTCGGCCTGAGGCTGAAACGGAATCCGATGTTGCCCGGGCCAGCCTGATCTGGCGCAGTGCCCGCGGCATCGGCAGTAGAGCCGGACCGTCACAAGGCGGAACCCACACCCACAAAAAAACCGCTGGCCTGGGGCCAGCGGTTTTTTCTTTCTTGCATCTTCGGTTGGCGCCGGTGGCCGGCGCCAATCGCTAACGTCGATTACAGACGATAGGTCATGCCGAAGAAGATGAAACGCCCGGTATCGAACAGCGTCGGGTAGGTGTTGCCGTTGCCCTCGGGCGGGCCTGCCGACGTCACGACCGGGATCTTCGTTCCGGTCAGGTTGTTCACCCCGGCACGGAACTGGATCTCATCCGACCAGTCGTACCTGACTGCAAGATCGAGGTAGTTGATCGCATCGATCTCGCGGTCGATGGCCGGGTTGACGTCCGAACCAGCGTTGTTGTCGGTGCTGGAGAAATAACGCCATGTCAGGTCGACGGTGAAGTCCCACGGCGTCGTCCACGTGTTCAGCATCCGATGCCGATATTCCGGCGACGGGATACGGCACGAGCCGGCGTGTTCACCCGCACAGGTGATCGGGTCGGCGCCCGGGAACGGTGTCGTCTGCAACTCGTCCAGGTAGGTCGACGCGTAGTCGAACCGGACCGAACCGAAGTCTTCGAGACCGATGTCCCACAGATCGAGATCGTATACGACCTGGAAGTCGACACCGCTGGTCTCCAGCGTGGCAATGTTGATGTTGGTCTGCTGGAAGCCGACGCCTGCGGTACCGGCGATCAGCGATCCGGCATTGTCACGTGTGATCAGATCACAGAACGCCGCATCTCCGGTTGCGAGACACTCGTTCAACGTGGTCTGCGCCGGGATGCCCGCAGCGATCGCGTCCGATACTTCGATGTCGAAGTAATCAACCGAAATCGTCAGGCCCGGAACGGCCGAAGGCGTCAGGATCGCGCCGACAGTGATCGTATCGGACTCTTCCGGATCCAGGTTCGGGTTGCCGCCGGTGATCGACTGGGTCTGTCCCGAAATCACGTCGGGGATATTCCCGTACTGACCCGCTGTCACGCCGGTGTTGGCGCACTCCGCCTGGGTGGCGGCCGGATTCGGGCCGGCACACGGGTCGAAGAATCCGTTCGATCCGCTGGTCAGGTTCGGCAGGTTCGTGCCCTGAGGCGTGAACAGTTCGATCACGTTGGGCGCACGCACGGCCCGCTGGAACTGACCGCGCAGGCGCAGATCCTCGACCGGCGTCCAGTTCGCGAACACGTGGTAGGTGTCGGTGGTGAAACTGTTCTCGACATTGCCGCCGTCCGTCGTGTAGTCGGAATAGCGGTAAGCGCCACCGATATCGAAGCGCTCGATGAAGGGCACGTCGGCAATCAACGGTACCTGCGCTTCGAAGAAGATTTCACTGACGCGAATCTCACCCGAAACCGGGAGCGTCGGACCACCGACGCCGGTGAAGCCACCGTCGGGCTGCTGCGAAATCTGATCGGGCTTGGCGGTCAGCGAGTCCTCGCGGTATTCGCCGCCGACCAGGAAACCGACGCCTTCGTTGGCCATTGGCGACTGGACGCCGTAGCGGCCCAGGTCGGTCTGGACGTTGCCGCCGAAGACCTTCTGCTCGGTTTCCCCGGTGGTGATGCCGATGCCCTGGACGTAATCCAATGCTGCCTGGGTCACCAGCGATTCGCCGTTCGGGCCGCGCTGGAAGATGTTGTAGGGGACACAGCCGGCATTGCCGGAGCGACACACTGGATTGCCGTTTTCATCTGCCACGACAAGGAACGCGTCCTGGACGTTGTCGATGATGAA
Source organism: uncultured Halomonas sp. (assembly GCA_964476005.1). Taxonomy (GTDB): domain Bacteria; phylum Pseudomonadota; class Gammaproteobacteria; order Xanthomonadales; family Wenzhouxiangellaceae. Next base: position 10,514 of record CAYYZR010000053.1, on the reverse strand, counting down.
GTCGTTTTCCGAGATGTCCGTATCCTGGGTACGGGCAAACTGGCCAAAGATCTCGAAATCGAAGTCATTGAAGATCGTGCCGCGCAGGCCGCCGATCGTCCGCCACGAAGTGTTGTCAAGGCTCGAGTTACGCGGACCGCCCTCGACGTTTCGATGCGAAGCGAACAGGCCGTCGATCTCTTCGTCGCCCTGGCAGTTGAACACGTCGAACAGCGAAACGCCGTTGGCACCGCCCGGGTTCTGAATGAGCGGGTTGTCGCAGTTGATCGTCCAGCTGCCGAACGAGGCCGACGGCGCGATTTGCGCATCCGAGCTGGTGTTCGTGAAGCTCAGGTCGGCGAAGGCCTCGATGTCGTCGGTCAACTCATAGTGCGCCCGGGTGTAGATCTGGAAGCGTTCCCGCGGCCGCTGGAAGAAGTTGAAAGGACCGAAGTTGAACGTTTCAGCCGGTCCGCCGGCGAACGGCGTCAGATTGCCGTCTTCCTGCTGGAAGACATCGTCGCCGTCTGAAAAGTTGGCGAATCGACGGAAGTTGCTCGACCCGACGCAGCCAACGCCGCCGAAGCTGGTGGCGCCGCTGGCCGCACCCAGTGCGCACGCGCTCTCGACGCGGCCGTCCTGGGTGATGGCATTGAGGTTTTCGTAGTTGAAGAACAACGTCGCATTACCGCGGCCGTCGCCGGTGTTCGCACCCATCGTCAGCGAGAGATTGATCTCGCGACCGTCGGTGGTCGAACCGGGGATCGGCTGAGCACCGGCGGCGAGAACGTTCTCGAAGAAGCCACGGTCGTTGCCGGCCTGGTTGAAGCCGCCCTGCACGTCGATCTCGATGCCTTCGAAGTCGCGCTTGAGGATGAAGTTCGCGACACCGGCCACGGCGTCGGAACCGTACACGGCAGACGCACCGCCGGTGACGATGTCGAGGCGCTCGATCAACCGGGTCGGCACCATGTCAAGGTTCGGCGCCGAGCTCGAAGAGTCGCCGAAAGGCAGACGGCGCCCGTCGATCAATACGAGGGTTCTGACCGGGCCGAGACCGCGAAGGTCCAACTGGGCGGTACCGCTGGCGCCGTTCGAGACCTCCGATGCCTGGGCCGCGAACACCTGCGGCAGCTGGTTGGTCAGGTCCTCGATGCGCACCGTCCCGCGCGACTGGATTTCTTCGGCTCCGACCGTGAGCACGGGGTTCGGCGCCTGGACATTCGGGTTGGTCATCAGGCGCGAACCCGTGACGACGATTCTTTCAACGTCCGGCGCATCCTGCGCCGTTTCCTGATCCTCGTCCTGAGCTTCGTCCTGGGCCATGGCGATCATCGGCGAAATGCCGAATGCCAGACCCGCCAGTATTGGTGCCATTCCGCGCCATAGGGGCGTCTGGCGATTCTTGAGTAGTTCGAACTTCACTGTGGGTATACCTCTTTTTGTCTCTTCGGATTTCGCTTATCCGAGTGGATTTTGACCGCAGGCACGCGCACAACAGCTGGCGCGGGCCTGAGGGCACCCTGCGTTTTGGAGCATAACGCCGATTTAACCTAATATCAACAACAGCATCGAATTTCTGTGTCTTGCGGAGATGCGCCCGGAAGGTCATCGCGGTCAAGGCTGAGCGGCGTTTCCGGCGCCGGAGACCGGCGCGCATTCAGTGCGGGAAGCGCGCGCCCATTGGGCGATCAAAATCGGACCGGGCGCGCCCAGGACGAAGCGGCCTGAGAGCGATCAGGCAACGGCTATTGGGTCATTGACGCGAGCCGTCGTCGTTTTCGGACTCGGAAAGCAGGGCGGCACATCGCTCCGAGAGTTCCGAACCGGCCAGTTGCTGGGCGCGACAGGCAGTCAGGAGACGCTCCCGGGCCGCTGACGCCAGAACTTCGCTTTGCTCTTCTTCCAGCGCGGCCTGGCGGCGCTCGGTCTGGTTGATGGCGTTTATGTAACCGCGCCAGTCGGCGGCCTGTCGCCGCGTGGAGCTGAATTTCTCGGCCTGGGCAAACGCCTCGTCGGCAGCGTTGCGCTGGTCGCGATCGCCGGGCTCGGCCTGGTTGAAGCGCGCGTTGCCGAGAAGCATCCAGGCCTCGGCCCGACGCGATTCTTCAAGCCCGCCCTTTTCAAGCGCGGTTTCCAGGGCCTGCTCGGCCTCTTCATTCTGCTCGTTGGCCAGAAGCGACTGTCCGAGCCTGAACGACAACAGGCCCTCGTCGGACATCCGGGCCGCTTCACGCAGAACCGGGATGGCCTTGTCGTGCTCGCGCGCCTGGCTCCAAAGCTGGGAGAGCAGCTCGAGATTCTTCACGTTCCGCTCGACCCGGCCGGCTTCCATTTCCTTTTCGATCAACTTCGCGCCCCGGTGCGGGTTGTCGAAGGTGGAGTAGTACTGGGCCAGCATGATGATGTCGTCACCGCTCGTGATCAATCCGTTGACGTAAGCCGTCTCCAGAGCGGCGAAGGACTTGAACTGGTCGCCCTGCTCGAGATAGAGGGACGAAAGTTGCCGCCAGTAACTGAGACTGTCAGGCCACAATTCGACCATCGTCTCCAACAGGCGGGTTCGGTCCGCGACGTTTCCCAACTCCGAATAGATTGCGTTGGCCAGGTCGTAATAGCGCTTCTGGGGCTCGGGCGAGACGTCGATGGCGCTCTGGATGGACTGCAGCGCCTTCTGATAGTTGTCGAGGTTGTAATATGCCGCGGCCAGCATGAACCAGGCCGTGTCAGTGACCTGGACGTCGGCCTTCATCCATTCCTCGAACAGCCGGATGGAATCTTCATAGCGCTCGTTGACAAAGTAGATTTGCGCCAGGTTGAAGCGCAGGCGATTCTGCTGGTCCTCGGGCAATGCGTTCAGGTTCAGCGCGGCCGAAAAGTCTTCCAGCGCGCGGTCCATGTTCTCGAGGTTGACATAGGTCGTGCCGCGAATCTGCAGAACCGAAGCCTTGTCGAACGGCTTCATCGAGTCGCCGCGACGGTTCAGGAGACTGTTCAGTCGCTCCAGCGCCTGCTGGTTCTCGTCTTCTTCGAGAAGCTCGTAGGCCTCGAGCAAATCCTGGGCCACGCGGGGATCCAGCGTTGGTACCGGATCGTCCTTTTTCTCCTGGTCACGCGAATCGCTCTGTGCGACCAGCCCACCGGCAAACAGAAACATCAATAGTGTGATCAGCGTCAATAGCGATTGCCGCACGGAAGTGAACTGCTTCTTGCGCATTGTTTCTAGCCCTCCAACTGAAAGTCGATGGTGGTACGAACGCCCACTCGCGGCTCTGCGACGTTATCGACGATCTTCGGGTTGTAGCGCCAGCGCTCGACCGCCCGCATGGCGGCGCTATTGAAACAGGAATTCGTGGACTCGAGAACGCGCGGGTTGACCACGGTACCCTCGGGCGTCACGTCGAATTCCACCAGCACCGACTCGCTGTTCTCGGCCCGCGCCATGCAGCGCTGCGGATACTGCGGCGGGATGCGCACCAGCGGCTGCGCGTCACGGTCCGGGTTGAAGCCGGTGCCGATATCGACATCGACATTCGATAGATCGGGCAGCTCGCCCATCTGCACGCTCATTTCCGGGCGAAAGCTGGGATCGTTCACTGTCGGCGGCGGCGGCGGCGGCTGGTCCAGAACCGGACGCTGGAAATCTTCCGTGCGTTGCTGTGACGTGTCCTGAAGCTGCCGGGTCACGTTGATCTGAACCGAGCGATCTTCACTGAGTTCGACGTTGCCCTGGTTGGAAATCACCGTCGCCAGAACAAGGAAAATGAACGACGTAACGACGACAGCGCCCGGCAGGCCGGTGATGAGACGGATTAGATTATTCATGATTTGACGGTCGATACGGCAACAACATCGTCGACGCCCGCGGCACGGATCTGCTCGAGTACGTCAACCAGGTATTCACTGTGTGCTTTTCCATCGGCCTGAATGACCGCACTGCCCCTCGGATTCTCGCGCCGGAGACGCTCGAGCGTGGCGCGTACGGCGTCAAGCGCGACTTCCTTGCGATTGATCCAGATCGTGTTGTCCGAATCGATTGCGACCAGGATCGAGACCAGGCGCTGATCCTCGGCGGTTTGCGCCTCCGGACGGGTGACATCGACGCCGGGCTCCTTGATGAAGGTCGCCGTAACGATGAAAAAGATCAGCATGATGAAAACGATGTCCAACAGCGGCGTCACGTTGACATCGCTCTCGTCGGCTTTTGCAACTCTGCGGCTTCTGGCCATGTGTGCTCCGATTCTCCTATCGTCCCTGGATGGCGAGCGCCGGGTCGACCCCGGCCTGCCGCGCCTGATCAAGAACCATCACGGTCGCGTCGATCTCGGCGTCCGGCGCTGCGTTCAGCAGCACCACGCCGCGCGGCTCTTCGGCCGTGAAGGCCTCGACCACCGGCTTGACCGAGCGCGGGTCGATCATGCGGATATTGTCGACCATGACGAAACCGTCGCTGCGAACGCTGAGCACCAGCGTCGGTGGCGGGCGCGTCAATTCTTCCTGTTCGTTTTCCTGCGGCGTCGCGATCTCTAGACCCTCCTCGTCGAGGAAGGTCGAAGTGACGATGAAGAAGATCAGCAGGATGAACACGATATCCAACAACGGCGTGATGTTGACTTCGGCCTCGTCGGCCTCGTCGGTCAGCAGCCGCCTGCCGGTGCCGAAACCCATGCCCGCATCGAGCTCGAGCCGGTTCGAAACGTCGGCGACCGCGATTTCGTTGCGACGGTCGAGGAAGCTCATCGCGAACACGCCGGTCAGCGAAACCGCCAGGCCCGTCATGGTCGGAATGGTGGCCTTGGAAATCCCCGAAGCCATCAACCTCGCGTTCGATGAGCCCGTGTCGGTAATGACCTGGAAGACTTCGATCATCCCGGTGACGGTTCCCAGCAGACCGAGCAGCGGAGTGATCAGGATCAGCGCGCGTATGATTCCCATGAAGCGCTCGCTTTCGATCCGGACTTCCGAGATCAGCCGCTCGCGAAACATGTGCGATTCCCAGCTGACATGGTTATCCAGCGATTTCCAGCGCGCCACCTGCGCATCGCGCAGACGGGGTCCGGAAAAGAGCACGTACAGGATACGCTCGCTGATCAGGACCCACATCAGCGCGGTGCTGCACAGGAGCACGAACACCACCGGGCCTCCCGCTTCGAGGAAGCCCCGGATGGCCGACCAGGCGTTGACCGGATTCAGCAGCTCAAGCACGGTAGATTATCCTCGAATGCATGCATCAACGGTTTGATTTCTCGGCGTCGGCGACAAGGCTCGTCGATTGCTCTTCGAGGATCTGGCCGAGACGGCGCGAGGTCGATGACGCGAAGGCGTGCAGGATCAGCAGCGGCACCGCGGCGATCAGGCCGAGCACCGTCGTGATCAGGGCCTGCGAGATACCGCCGGCCATCAGCTTCGGATCGCCGGTACCGAACAGGGTGATCGCCTGGAACGTCACGATCATCCCGATGACGGTGCCGAGCAGCCCCATCAACGGCGTCACGGCGGCCAAGACCTTGACCAGGTTCAGCCCGCGCTCCAGCGGCGGCAGTTCCTTGAGCACCGCATCGTCGAGGTGCAGCTGAAGCGTCTCCAGGTTTTCGCCCTTGTGCTCCTCGTAAGCGGCCTGAATGCGTCCCAGCGGATTCGAATCGTTGGGTTCGTGCTTGCCCATCTGGCGCCGCACCTTCATCGATGTCAGCGTCAGCATCAGCCAGCGGAACACGGCAAGCAGAATACCGAATGCAGCCACGACGATGATGGCGTAACCGATCCAGCCACCCTGGTCGATGCGCTCGCGCAAGGTCGGCGTCTCCGTCACCAGGCCGAGCAGGCTGCCCAGGGATGGGTCGATCATGCCGCGCACGACGCCGGGACCGGAATGGTCGAGCACACGTTGCGCGGCCGCCACCGCTCCACCGCCCGGCTGACGCGCCAGGTAGCGAAGCGTGTTGTCGTTGAGGACCAGGTAACCCTGCTCTCCGAACGCGGTGAACGGACCGATACGCACGACCGTCTCTGCGGTGGACGTATTGTCGTTGCGGATGACATCGGCCTGAAAGCGCGCCACGTTGCCCTGCTCTGTCATTTCCTGCAGCAGCGTGAACCAGAGCCCTTCGAGCTGTTCGATGGTCGGCAGCGAATCCGACTGTGCCATTTCGGACAATTCGTCGCCGCGGTTCGGGAACTGGGAAGAAATCAGAGAATCATTCAGCTGTTCGTCGAGATCGGCCGCGGCGGCGCGCGCCACGCCGAACAATTCGCCGAACTCGCCCTGGCGCTCGGCAAGCTGGTCGCGAAGTTCGGTCAACTCGCGATCCAGACGGTTGCGCAGATCCTCCAGCCGACTGGCCTCGGCCTCGGCCTCGGCGACCTGGTTGCGAATCTGGCGCAGTTCCTGCTCGCGATTGGCTTCCTGGCGGCGAAAGCGCTCTTCGCGCTCGCGGTTGGCCTCGGCCACCGCCTGACGCTCCTGTTGCATGGCTCGCACGACTTCCTCGAGCGATCGCGGCTGCTCCTGCGCCATGGCGCTCGAGCAGAACCCGATCGCCACTGCAGCCAGAACGGATAGAAGGCCATTTGACCGATTGAACATGGTGTGGCTCCCGCTTCTGATTCGTTGGGTGAGATGCATTTTCAGCGTTCCAGTCATTGTTTCAGCCCTCATCCGCAGTCTCGGGTTCCGTCACCGGAATATAGAGGAGCTCCGGCGGAATCTGCTCGCGCGCGACGCGCATGGCGGTCTTGACGTCGCCCATGAACGACTTGTCCAGATCCACCCAGGTGCCGGAATCAATGTCGTAGCGCTTCAAGACGGCGTCGTCGTCGGTCTTGAAGATCAAGACCAGGCGGCCGATACGAAGCACGTCGACGTCTTCGAACAGGCGTTCGGCGGTTTCGATGTCGCTGCGATAGGCTTCGATGGTGCGACCGTATTCGGATTCAATCTGATAGGCCTCGATAAGCAGGCGATAACGCTGCGCCGGCGATGCCGAGGGATCGTCCATGAGTCGCGTCAAACGCTCGACCCGCGAGCGACGCTCGTCGACCAGGAACGGGATATCGGCCTGTACCAGGCGGCCCAGCGAATCGACCATGTCCTGCATCAGGGGCAGCACCGCGCGCTGGAGGCTCGCGATGTTATTGATATCTTCGGTCAGCGACTCTATTTCCTCGCGCTGCGCGTCGGCCTGGCGGCGCTGGGAGGCGTTGTAGCGGTTGAGCTGTTCGAGCTGCCTGAGATTGGCCCGGTATTCGCCCAGCAATTCCTGGGTTCGGGCATCGATTTCGTCGATATCTTCCTGCGACTCGCGCGTACCTTCCGCAGCCTGTTGGCTCGCTTCCAGCGCAGGTTCGACTGCCTGCCCGTGCGCCGGGGAAGCCACCCCCATTGCCATGAATATCGAGGCCAGCAAGATGGCCGGTATGCAGTCTGGTTTCATAATCAATTTATTCATACCCGTAAGATCTACTGTTTGAATTTTGCGTCTATGGCCGCCCAACCCGGCGACTGCCCGAATTTTCTGCCTGAAAATCCATCGGCTGTCCGACTGATTGGCTCCCAGGAACGCACTGATCATCTCATGAAGCCTGCCAGAAGTGAAACCCTCTTTTGCGGTCGGGCGCCGATAAGCGCTGAACACGGGCTTGACTTCAAGCTTACGCAGGCATTCCTTTTTGTCGAAACAATCCACTAGTTTACACGGCCATCTCCGTCGATTTCAACCGGCCGACCGCATCCGACCGCTTCGCGGCGCTCGACCCGGCCTGCAACCCCGGTCATTCGGGTCGCGACGCCGGAGTATCGCTCGAATCGCTTGCGGATGCCTTCAGTACGGACTGTCGCACCACAGCAAGCTCGCGTGCGAGCGACGGCAGCCGGACCAAAGGAATCTGCGCGGATCAAGCCGATCCCGTATACTGATCGGCTGACCCGAACCGAAGTGAATTATGTCGATTCTGATCTGTGGCTCGCTGGCCTACGACAACATCATGGTCTTCCCGGAACGCTTCAAGGATCATATCCTGCCCGAGAAGACCCACATGCTCAACGTCGCGTTCCTGGTACCTGAAATGCGCCGGAACTTCGGCGGCTGCGCAGGCAATATTGCCTACAGCCTGAAGAAACTCGGCGGTCACCCATTGCCCATGGCCGCCGTCGGCGCCGATTTCGATCGGTACTCGGACCGTCTGAACGAACTGGATATCGATCAGACGTTCGTGATTCGCGACAACGATCACTTCACTGCCCAGGCCTACATCACCACCGACCTGGACGACAACCAGATCACCGCGTTCCATCCGGGCGCGATGAACGAAAACCATCGCAACAAGATCCCGACCGACGGCAGCATAGGCTACGGCATCGTGTCTCCGGACGGCAAGCAGGCGATGCTCGATCACGCCGAACAGTTCAAGGCCGCCGGCATCCCCCACGTGTTCGATCCGGGCCAGGGTCTGCCGATGTTCTCGGGCGACGAACTGAAAAACATGATCGCCGATGCCGACTGGCTGACGGTCAACTCCTATGAATGGGAGATGATTGCGAAGAAGACCGGCTGGAACCGCGGCGAAGCGCTGAGCGGCCTCAAGCAGGGCCTGATCATCACCCACGGTGGCGAAGGCTCGGAAATGCTGACCAGCGACGGCGAGAAGCACATCCCGGCGGTCAAGCCCGAACGGATCGCCGACCCCACCGGTTGCGGCGACGCCTATCGCGCCGGCTTGCTGCTCGGCCTGGAAAAGGGCTGGAAAGCCGAAGACGCGGCAAGCCTCGGTTCGTTGATGGGTTCGATCAAGATCGCACATTCGGCGCCGCAAGGCTTCGATATCGACCCGGAAGTCATTCGCAGCCGCTTCGAGCAGGAATTCGGCCGACCGATGCCTGGCTGAGCGAGCATCGCCCGCCATCGACGACGGGCGAGCCTTGCTTTCGGTCATCCTGTGATGGGTGCCGCGGGCGGACGGAATTACGGCGCCGAAGCAGAGGTCTTCGAGCGTTGGCGGCTTTTTGCAAAGACCGTCGGCAGTCCGTTCGCCTTCGACCACGACCTGGCGTTACATCGCCGCGGTTTCGACTTCTGCTGACGCCGCTCGTGCAGCCGTTCTGGTACATTCCTGCATCATGCATATCATCGTAATCGGCGCCGGCGTCGTCGGCGCGACCACCGCCCTGTCGCTGGTCGAGCGCGGACTTGACGTTACGCTGATCGAGCGAGCCGACGAGCCGGCCGCCGGCACCAGCAAGGCCAATGGCAGCGGCATCACGCCGGCACATGCCGAACCCTGGAATTCCCCGGGCATCGCCTTCAAGCTGCTTCCGGCCATGCTGCACGACGATCGCCCGTGGCGCGTACGCGTACCCGCACTGCCCGGCCTGGTGAACTGGGGATTCCACTTCCTGCGCCACTCCAGCGCGCGGCGCTATTACACCAACGCTCGCCACTGCGTTCGCCTGGCGATGTACGCGAAGAAGTGCATGGTGGCGCTGCGCGAGCGGCACGCCCTGGATTACGAGCAGTTCACCCGAGGGTCTCTTGAACTCTATTACAGCGCCGAGGACCTCGAGCGGGCGGCCGAACTGCGGCGCCGGATCGACGATCCCGACATCGAGCTTCGCACCGTCGGCCGCGACGAGCTGGTTTCGCTGGAACCGGCGCTGGCGCCGGTGGCCGATGAAATCCATGGGTCACTTCTTTTCACCAACCACGAGTCCGGCGACGCGCGCATCTTCAGCCGCCTGGTCACCGAGCGCGCCGCCGCACTCGGTGCGAAGATACTGTTCGAGACCCCCGTTACGAGCATTGTGCGCGCGGCCGGCAGGTTCCGCGCAATCGCGACCGACGAAGCTGAAATCGAAGCCGATGCCTGCATCGTCGCGGCCGGTTGCGACACCCGCGGCCTGCTCGCGCCGCTGGGCATGAAAGCACCGATCTATCCGGTCAAGGGCTATTCGGCCACCATCGAGATCGACGCCGACGACCCGGCGCCGGTCATGCCGCTGCTGGATCTGAAACGAAGGTTCGTCACCGCCCGGCTGGGGCCCAACCGCCTGCGCATCGCCGGGCTGGCCGAATTCGCCGGATTTGACAGGTCGATCGATCCGGCCAGGATGGGCGTCCTGCTCGACGGCGCGACCCAGCTTCTGCCGGCCATGGCGGAGCGAATCCGGACCTCCCCGCCGAATGCCTGGACCGGTCTGCGCCCGATGACACCCGACGGTCCGCCGCTGCTCGGCCCAACACCCGTCGACGGTCTCTATTTGAACAGCGGCCACGGCGCCATGGGCTGGACCCAGGCCTGCGGCTCGGCCGAACTGGTCGCAGACCTGGTCACCGGCGCCGAGCCCGCGATCGGCACCGACGGGCTGTTGGCCGGACGCTGGCTGGGCAGGCAAAAATGAAAACGGCCCGGCTCGAAATCAGGTGGCGTCAGGCGGGCTTTCCGGTTGACTTTCAACGGAAAACGAAAGAAAATAGCGGGCTTGCCTGTGGCTACGTAGCTCAGCTGGTTAGAGCGCGGCACTCATAATGCTGAGGTCGGTG
>CAYYZR010000052.1:0-13812 GCA_964476005.1 uncultured Halomonas sp. | reverse complement strand
CGGCCACCGAACCGGGCAACCCGGACATCGTCTACGCCCACTGGCAGCAGGGCAACCTGGTCCGTGCCGACCGCACCACCGGCGAGATCGTCTACATCCAGCCGCAGGTTGAGCCCGGCCAGGCGCCCAACCGCTTCAACTGGGATGCCCCCATCCTGGTCAGCCCGCACGATCCGACCCGCATCTACCACGCCTCGCAGCGCGTCTGGCGCTCGGACAACCGCGGCGACAGCTGGACCATGATTTCCGACGACCTGACCCGCAACCAGGAACGCATCGAGCTCGACGTGATGGGCCGGCAGTGGAGCTGGGACGCGGCCTGGGACACCTATGCGATGTCGAACTACAACACCATCACGTCACTGGCCGAATCGCCGCTGGTCGAGGGCCTGCTCTACGCCGGTACCGACGACGGGCTGATCCAGGTTTCCGACAACGGCGGCGACAGCTGGCGCGAGATCGAGGTCGGCGACCTGCCGGGCGTGCCGGACACCGCCTTCGTCAACGACATCAAGGCCGACCTGTTCGACGCCGACACCGTCTATATCGCGCTGGACAATCACAAGTACGGCGACTTCAAGCCGTATCTTCTCAAGAGCACCGATCGCGGCCGGCGCTGGAAATCGATCGCGGGCGACCTCCCGGACCGGCACCTGGTGTGGCGCCTGGTCCAGGATCACGTCGAGCCTGAACTGATGTTCGTCGGCACCGAGTTCGGCGTGTACTTCACGCTCGACGGCGGCGGCAAGTGGATCGAGCTGACCGGCAATGCACCGACGATTTCGTACCGCGACCTGGTCATCCAGCGCAGAGAGAACGATCTGGTCGGCGCCACCTTCGGCCGCGGCTTCTGGCTTCTCGACGACTACAGCCCGCTGCGCGAAGTCGATGCCGAGACGCTGGCGCAGGAAGCCGCGCTGTTTCAACCGCGCGATGCGTGGTGGTACATCGAACGCGGCGTGCTCGGCGACAACGAAAAGGGCTCGCAGGGCCACGGCCTGTATACCGCGCCGAACCCGCCGTTCGGCGCGGTGTTCACCTACCACCTGGCCGAAACCTACAGGACCGACGAGCAGCAGCGCCAGGCGCGCGAAAAGGAGCTGATCGAGGCCCGCGGCGACGTGCCGTTTCCAGGCTGGGAACAGGTCGAGTCCGAGCGGCGGCAGCCCGATCCGGTCGTGCTGCTGACCGTGCGCGACGCCGACGACAACATCGTTCGCAGGCTGGAAGGTCCGGTCACCGGCGGTTTCCACCGGGTGGCCTGGGACCTGCGCATGCCGGCGCCGAACGCCATCGGCGACAGCGGCGGCTGGGGCGAGCCGGAAGGCTTCATGGTCGCGCCGGGTACCTACACCGTTGAGCTGGCCAAGCGCATCGACGGCGTGGTCACCAGCCTTGCCGAACCGCAGTCATTCGACGTCGTGCGCATGCGCGAAGGCGCGCTGGACGGCGCCGAGCCGGCCGAAACGGTGGCGTTCTGGAAGCGCCTGTCGGCCATGCAGCGGCGAGTCTCGGCCGCCAATCAGATCATCAACGAGGCGCGCGAAAAAGTCGACGCACTCGATGCTGCCCTGGCTCGCAGCACCGCACCGGCGGGCGAACTTGACGCCGAATTGCACGCGGTCAGCCAGCGACTGTACGCCATCCAGGAGCAGCTGCAGGGCAAGCAGTCGCTGACCGAACTCAACGAGCCTCAGGGCCCGACCATTGCGCAGCGGCTGTTCGTTGCAATGATCGGCACCGGCCGTTCCACCTACGGACCGACGCCGACCCACGAACGCAGCCTCGAAATTGCCGAGCAGCAGTTCGGCGAAGTCCGCGCCGAGCTGAATCGGCTGATCGAACAGCGTATTCCTGCACTGGAGCAGGCGCTGTTCGACGCCGGCGCCCCCTGGACGCCGGGTAGCCCGGTACCGGCTGATACCCTCTGACCGGCGCCGGCCGCAACAATCCGTCCCGGCCTGCGAATTACTCGTTTCGCAGGCCGGGGCGGCCCGGCCGCTTGGGTTTTGGTATTTTGGCGGTATCCTTGTCGTACTGCCAATCGTCTTGATCCACTAGTGGTCCTTCAACCTGCATGACCAGACGCCAGGGCTCAGCCCCCACCTACCGTCTTGAAGTCGGCACGGCCGGATCCGGCAAGCCGATGCTTGACATCGCGCTGGATGGTCGTGGCCCGCCGGACGGACCGGGACTGCCGTTCCTGGGCGGGGATTACGACCGCGAATGCTGGGACGCCCCCGAAGACCAGTTGTGCGCGATCGTGATGTCCGAGCCCGACGATCCCGAAGCCGATGCGGCCGACGCGGCGGAAATTCTCTACCGCAGGCTGATTCGAACGCTGGAGGAATCGAGGTTCGGTTATCCACTGCGGCTTTGGAATTATTTCCCGGCGATCAACCGCGGCAGTGACGACCGGGAGCGTTATCGGCGCTTCTGCGTCGGTCGCGGCCGCGCGCTGGAAGCCGCCGGTCTGAACGACGCCCGCATGTGCGCTGCCACCGCTATCGGCAGCGAGCAGCCGGTCATGCAACTTGTTGCACTGGCGGGCGTGTCGCCCGGCATTTCGATAGAGAACCCGCGCCAGGTCAGCGCCTGGAACTATCCGCGATGCTATGGGCCCCGGCAACCTGCTTTCGCTCGCGCGACCGGCATAGACCTGGAAAGCGGCCGTGTCGGGCTGCTGATATCGGGCACGGCGAGCGTCATCGGCCATGCCACGGCACATCCCGGCGATGCGCTGGCTCAGACAGACGAAGCTGCAAGCAATCTGGACGCGCTGCTCGGTCACGCGGCCGGCGTGATGAATCGTCCGGCCCTGGGCCGATTCAACGGCAACAGCCTGGCACGAGTGTATGTCCGTAATGCCCAGGACTGGCCGGCCATCGAGCAACGTTTGCGGCGGCGCTGGCCCTCGTTGAGACTGTGCGGCCTGCGCGGCGACATCTGCCGCGACAACCTGGCGGTCGAAATCGAGGCCTGGCACACCGCCTGATCGTCGCGTCCCGGCAGCAGTGTCCCAAATTTGTCGCAGGGTGAGGCGCGGCTGGACTCCCGAAGCACGCACTGCTAGACATATGCGGATTTCGATGCGCCGAGCACCACACATTCCGCGGGTTGGCACGGCTCTTGAATGATTAATGGCAAGCGCGGCGGTTGTGCCGCAGCCACCAGAATCGAGCCAACGCCAAGGGGAAAGCCATGTACTACGACAGCTGTCAGAGAAGCGATTACTCCACCGCCGTTTTCAACGACTGCACTGAAGTGGTTGATACGGGCTTCAGCTTTGCGTTTCAGCCCGTCGTCGATGTCCACACCCGGGAAACGATTGGCCATGAAGCGCTCGTCAGAGGACTTGCCGGCGAGTCCGCTGCCACGGTGCTCGAAGCGATTCGCCCCGAGAATCGATACTATTTCGACCAGGCCTGCCGGATGCGCGCGCTCAAGGCCGCTGCCCGTCGCGGCGTCGACGCCATGCTGCATCTGAATTGCTCCCAGATTTCGCCCGACAATCTGTCGCTTTCGATCGCTGCCACTGTCGAGTCCGCACGCGAACATGGCATCGATCCGAAGCGCGTGGTGCTCGAATTCGGCAACCTCGAAATGCTCGGCAACCCGCGTCAACTGGACAAGGCGCGCGAGATGGCGCACGCGGCCGGACTGAAAGTACTCGCCGACAATGTTGGCGTCGGCGAAGTCGGCCTGAAGCGACTCGCGGTATTTCGACCCGATTTCGCCAAGCTCGACCGCAGCCTGATTCGCGGGATTGATTCAAGCGCGCGCCGCCAGGCCATCGTGCACGGCGTGATCGCGACCTGCAAGGCGCTGAAAATCGAAGTGATCGCTACCGGGGTCGAGCGCGAAGAAGAAATGGAGTGGCTCAAGGATTCGGGCATCCATTTGGCGCAGGGCTTCTATTTTGCGCACCCGACGATCAACCCGACCGCCGAGCGGGAAGCGCAACGCAACGTCGCCTGAGTCCGCCCCCGGCCCCCGTCGGCTTGAATTGCCGGCGGCGCTGTAACACAATTGTCAGCGGGTTGAAATGCGGATGCATTGGAAATCCGCTACAGTGGCTGACATGGATGTACATCCGACGTCATCGGTACTCAGGGGCCTGGCCCGGATCCAGCGCTTCGAGCACGAGCTTTGCGTAGCGCTCAACCGCAGTTCGCACAACCGGGTCATTGCCAGATTCTTCGCCGCCGTCAGCCGCCTGGGCGACGGCGTCGTCTGGTACAGCCTGATGGCCTTGATGGCCCTGACCCAGGGTGAAGAGGGGCTGCGGGCCTCGGCGGTGATGGCCATTACCGGACTCACCGGACTGACCATCTACAAGCTGCTCAAGAGCAATCTCGTGCGCGAGCGACCGTACATCGGTCATCCCGGCATCCGCGTCGGCAGCCAGCCGCTGGACCGCTACAGTTTCCCCTCCGGCCACACTCTGCATGCCGTGCTGTTCACCATCATCGGGGTCGCCTGGTTTCCGGTGCTGGCCGCGGTGCTCATTCCGCTGACTGTCCTGATAGCCCTGTCCCGCGTGATCCTTGGCCTGCATTATCCCACCGATGTCATCGTCGGTGCCCTGATTGGCTGGAGCCTGGCGGAGATCGCGCTGCTGGCGATGCCCCCGGGCTAACGCCCCTCTAATGCGGCGACGCCTCGCGACGAGGTGGCAATAATCAAGGCGGCCGGAAGCTCAGTTTCCGGCGTTGGCTTCGATCCAGGCCGACATTCTTGCTTCCAGCGTCTCCAGCGGCATCGCACCGTCGACCAGGATATGGTCGTGGAACGCGCGCAGATCGAATCCATCCCCCAGCCGCTTTTCGGCCCGGCCGCGCAAATCCCGAATCAGCAACTCGCCGGTCTTGTAGGCCAGCGCCTGACCCGGCCAGGAAATGTAGCGGGCGACTTCGGTGGTAACGTTATGCGCCGCCAGCGCCGAATTCTCCAGGAAACAGGCCTCGGCCTTCTCGCGTGTCCAGCCGAAATAGTGAATGCCGGTATCCACCACCAGCCGGCAGGCCCGCCACATTTCGTAGCTCAGGCGGCCGAAGTGCTCATACGGGGTGGTGTAAATGCCCATCTCGATCCCGAGGTGCTCGGTATACAGCGCCCAGCCTTCGCCGAATGCCGTTATGTAGGTATTTCGTCTGAAATCCGGCACGTCCTCCAGCTCCCGCGCGAGCGAACCCTGGTGGTGGTGGCCGGGAACCGCTTCGTGCAGCGTCAGCGCCGGCAGCGTGTACAGCGGGCGCTGGTCCAGCGCGTAGGTATTGACCATATAGCCGCCGGCCACGCCGTTTTCCATGTCGCCCGGCCAGTAACGGCCGGTGGTGTAGGTCGGCGCCATGTGCTCGGGCACCGGCCGCACGCCGTAGGACAGCCGCGGCAGCTTGCCGAAGAACCTCGGCATCTGATCATCGGCGCGCTTGGCGATATACGAGGCGTGCATCAGCAACTCGCGCGGCGTATCGGCGTAGAACTGCTCATCGGTCCGCAGATAATGCAGGAATTCGGCGAAAGCGCCGTCGAATTCGGCTTCTTCGATGATCCGATCCATTTCGGCGCGAATTCGCTCGACCTCGGCCAGCCCGCGCGCGTGGACTTCTTCCGGAGTCGTGTCCAGCGTGGTGTGATGGCGCACCAGCTCACGATAATAATCGCGCCCGCCTGGCACCTCGGAGATACCGATGGACGTGCGAGGGTTTGCCAGGTACTCGGTGCGGAAGAATTCCAGCAGGCCGCGGTAAGCCGGCAGCACACGCGCCTCCACCAGCCCGACGGCGCGCTCGCGCAACGCATCGCCGTGCTCGACCTCGAGCGTCGCAGGAAGCCCGTCGAAAGGCTCCAGCAAAGGGCTCTCGGCCGGCGGTGTCGCGACAATCGCTTCGAGCTGCCCGATCACCGCTTGGACTACGTAGGCCGGTTGCACGAAACCTTCTTCGATACCTCGGGCCATCCAGTCCCTATGCTGCGCCAGGAACGCCGGCAGACTCTCCAGCCGGCTCAACCACGCACGAGCCTGCTCGATGCTGCGCGGCCGCGTGGAACTGGCAACGCCCAGCGGCATGCTGAAAAAGCCGGAATCATTGACGAACGGAATCCGCTCGGGATCGAATTCCGCCAGCGCCACGTCCGAACGCAGTACGTACTCCAGCACGGCATGACTGGTGGGATTGTTGCCGGTCAACGTGGCGGCGTCGATGTCCCCCAGGCGGGCGAGAAAGGTGCGCTCGACTTCGCGTCGAGTCCTGACGGCAGCCGGCGTAGCGTCGGGCCAGCGGGCGGCGGCCTCGATATTGCCGCGACGCCCGGCGCGAATCGGGTTTTGTTCGGCCTGCCAGACTTCATAGTCTTTGACCAGACTGTCGAACTTGTCGTCGGCATGTTGATCGGCCAGTGCAGGGCCTGCCGAGAGCGCGAGAAGGCTTGCGGCGACAGCCACCGCTGCGCTCGTCATGAGGCGTCTGGCGGTTTTGCCGCACCTGGTATTCATTATCGATCTTCCCTGTAGACGAAGCCCGTCCGGGCCGCCAGTTCGTCCGGCGTCAGAACCTGCTGATAGCGTCGCCCGTCGATGATCCAGGTCGGATAGCCGGAGATGTCGTTGGCCACGCACTCGAATGCCAGCCCCCCGGCGCGACCGTTGGGCGTGCACTCGATATAGGGAAGCCGATCGGCCGACCGGCCGAACATGCGTTTCTGGTCCTGGCAACTCGGGCACCAGAATGCCCCGTAGAACTGCGCGCCCGATTCTTCGAGGTGCGTCGCAAGCGCCTTCAGCCGCGGATCTTCGGGCGGCTGCAGCAGGCCGTTCTGCCAGGCGAACAGCGCGCCGACGAAAAATGCCGTACCCAGCAGCAGGTTGCGGTTGAAGACCATCCACGGCATGCCCGGCGCGCTCTCGGGCCGGCGCAGCATGACCGTGGCGAATAGCACAATCATGGTGACCTGAGACGCCATGCACCAGACGCACCAGGCATCCAGCGCCACCAGGCCGGTAATTGTCAGGTACAGGCTGATGCCCAGCCCGATACTGCTTAGCCACGCCAGTCGCTGCCAGCGCTTCAGGCGCGGCGGCAGCGTGACCGCAGACCACAGGATCAGCACGTACAGGCCGAAGCCCCAAAGCGATACCGGCAGACCCAACAACGTCGAATAGCTGCTGTTCTGGACCACGCTGCAGCCCGATTCCGGACCGCAGAACAGCGGCGCATCCGATCCCAGCGACGAGAACGAAAGATAGCCGGTGATCAGCATGCCGATAGCGGCCAGAACCGCGACCGGTGTGTCGGGATGCAGCTTGTGCCCACCGGTCACAGCCTTTGCGGGCTTTTTCGTTACGGGCTTCTGCTTGTGTTTTCTGTTCATGAAATCGGCGCGCCTGGAAAAAGGAAAGAGTACATGGGAACGGCGGCGGGGGGCAAGCTTGTACGGTTTCCGGTTTCCGGAAAAACGGTAGTCGGTAGTCGGTGGTCGGAAAAACCGGGTCGCCCGCCGCCAGAATTTACCGGAAACCGGAAACCGGAAACCGCATCACCGTCTTTTTGAATAATTGACCGGCCGGCCAGTTAGTAGTATCATTGGCACATGAACGAACCCCAGACACGCGATGCGGAATTGAGCCGGAGCCGGATCATCGAGGCCGCGCTGGCGCTTTTCGTCGAGAAGGGCTTCGCCGACGTCTCGATGCGCCAGATCGCCGAACGCTCGGGCGTCACCAAGAGTCTCATCCACCACCATTTCGGCAGCAAGGAAGCGCTCTGGAAAGCGGTCAAGGAGCATGCCCTGGGGATCTACGCCCAGGAGCAGCGCGACGAGCTGGAAAACGCCGAGAACCCCGACGCCGACCTGCTGCGGCGCGGCGTGGTCAACTACTTCCGGTTCCTGAAGGACAACCCGCAGGTGGTGCGCCTGCTGGCCTGGACGCATATCGAAGGCGACGAGAGCTGCGGCGAGATGGATGCCGAACTGGTTCGGCTGGGTGCCGAACGCATCCGTCAGGGCCAGCACAGCGGCCTGTTCCGCGACGACGTCAACCCCACCCACGTGGTCACGATCTTCGTGATGACCTGTCTGCAGTGGTTCGAGGCCCGCAGCCACCACGCGCAATGGCCCGGGGTCGGCAGCGATGACGAGTTTCTCGAAGACTTCCTGAAGATCTTCATGCGCGGACTCACGCGCAGCGACGCCACCTGAATCGAGCCCTGGACAACCGATCATGAAAACGACTGCACCCATAATTGACCGGCCGGCCAGTTTGCGGCGGCTCCGCGCGACCGTCATGATGCTGCTCACGTTGCTTGCCGCGCTCATCGTGGCCGCCTGCGAGCCGACCGCTGAACAGCCGACGATTCAATCGGCTTCAGAGCGCCCGGTGCGCGTCGTCGAGGCCCGGCGCAACGGCGTCGGCGAGCGCGTTCGCCTGCCCGGCGCGCTACGCGCCACCCAGCGCGCGGAATTGGCGTTTCTCAACGACGGTACGCTGCAGCAACGCCAGGTACAACTCGGGCAGGGGGTCGCTCAGGGCGTACAGCTGGCAACGCTTTACAACCCGGCTTTGCAGCCGGGGTTTGCCGCCGCGCTGGCCGATGTCCGCGAGGCCAATACCCGACTCGAGCAGCTCGAAACCGATACCGAGCGCCAGTCGGCGCTGGTCGAACGAAACCTGATCTCGGAGGACGATCTCGAGCAGACCCGAACCCGCCGGGATGCGACCCGGGCCTTGCTGGAACAGGCCGAAGCCCGCCTGGACCAGGCCCGCGCACAGCTCGACGACGCCGCGCTGAGGGCGCCGTTCGACGGTCGCGTCGCCCGCTTTCATGCCGAACCCGGCGACTTCGTGCGCGCCGGCCAGCCGGTGATGATGCTGATCGGCGAGGCGATGGAGGTCGAGGTGCAACTGCGCCCGGCCACTGCGGCCAGGCTGGTCATCGGCGGCGCGGCCGAGATCCTGCTGCAGGAAAGCGGCGCTCGCCTTGCCGGACGTATCCGGGAGATCGGTCGCGGCGCGCCGGGCGCCCCGGTGCCGGTAATCGTTGCGCTTGACGGCGCGGACGCCGTCGAAATCCGGCCGGGCGTGCCGGCCTATGTAATGTTCGAGCTGCCCGGTGGCGGCGTGGCTTCGGTGCCGCTGGCTGCGGTCATCGACCCCGGCACCGGATACGGCCGGGTCTTCAGGGTTGTCGACGGCCGTGCCGAAGAGATTTCCGTCCAGCTGGGCCGCCTCGCCGCCGGTTGGGTGGAGGTATTCGGGCCGGTCACCGCCGGCGATCTGATCGTGGTGGCGGGTCAATCCAACCTGCTCGACGACGAACCGGTGCGGATTGTCCGATGACTGCGATCTTTTTCGCCTTGCAACGCCGCCGGCTGATCCTGGCATTCGCGGTGCTGCTGTCGCTCATCGGGGCGCTGGCCTGGCAGCAGATGAATCGCCAGGAAGACCCGTTCTTTCCATACCGCTACGGCCAGGTGCTGGTCGAATGGCCGGGCGCCGATCCTGCCGAAATCGAGCGGCTGGTGCTGAACCCGCTGGAAGAAGAGCTGGCTCAGCTCGAGGAAGTCGCCGAGATTCGAGGCACTGTCCGGCTCGGCGTGGCTCATCTCTGGATCGGCCTGCAGCAGCACATCTACGACACCGACACCGCCTGGGACCGCATCCGCAACGCTGTCGGCGATGCCGAGCGCGAATTTCCGCCGGGACCGCACGCTGCCGACGTGCGCGACCGGTCGATGGATGCTCACGCCGTGACGCTCGTGGTGACGGGCAGCGACGACCTGCTGGCGCTGCTCGACGCGGCGCGCGAACTGCGACGCGATTTGTTCCGCCTGCCCGAAATTTCGTCCGTGGATCTGGTAGCCGACCCCGGCGAACAGCTGCTGATCACGGTCGATCCCGCTATCGCGCTGGCCACCGGCCTGGACGCCCGCAGCCTGGCAGAGCAGCTGGCGGCCAGCAACCGCACGCTGGCCGGCGGTACGCTCGAGATCGAGGGCCGAAGCCTGGTGCTGGATCCGGGCACCGAGTTCTCGAGCCTCGAAGAATTGCGCAATACCGCCATCCGGACCTCCGGCGGCGAAGTGCTGTCGCTTAGCCAGGTCGCCGATGTCGCCCTTACTCCGGCCCAGCCGACCACCGAGCGCATGTGGGCTGATGGGCAACCGGCGGTCGGGCTGGGCATCGTGTTTCCGCCCAACCGGGTGAATGCCGTGGCGGTCGGCGAAGCCATCCGCGCGCTTGTCGACGCGGTGCGCGCCGACTACGCGCCGCTGGAAATCCGCGAGATGTTCTTCCAGCCTCGCTGGGTCGAGGAACGACTTTCGGAGCTGGGGCGCTCGCTGCTGATCGGCGTGATCGTGGTCGCCCTGGTGCTTTTGGTTTTCATGGGCCCTCGCCTGGGCCTGCTGGTGGCCAGCGTGCTGCCGCTGGTCACGTTCAGCGCGCTGGCTGTCTTTGCATTGGGCGGCGGTGTGCTCCACCAGATGGCTATCGCCGGCATGGTGATCGCGCTGGGGATGCTGGTCGACAACGCGATCGTCATGGTGGAGAACCTGCAGTGGCACCTGGATCGGGGTCGCTCGAGGCGCGAGGCCTGCTCGGCCTCGGTGCGCGAGCTGGCCGCGCCGCTGGCCGCCGCCACCGGCACCACCCTGGCGGCGTTCGCACCGCTGCTGCTGTCGTCGGGCGACACCGCCGACTTCACCCGCGGCATTCCGATCATGGTCATGCTGACGCTCACCGTCAGCTACTTCTACGCGCTGTTGGTCACGCCCATCCTGGGCGCGGCGGTACTCAAACCGATGCCGGACCGGAACCAGCCGCTGATAGAGTCGATCGGCGCACGGCTGGCCGAAATCGGCTACCGCCACCCTGCAGTGGTGCTCGTCACGACGCTTGCACTGTTACTGGGCAGCCTTTTCCTGAGCCAGTGGCTGTCGCGCGACTTCTTTCCATCCACGGATCGAAATCAATTACTGGTCGACATGAACTTCCCCGAGGGCACGCACACCGACCACTCGGCGCTGATGGCCAGCGGCCTGGCCGCGCATCTGCGCGAACGTGAGGACGTCGAGGCCGTGCACGTGTACGCCGGCTTCAGCGGGCCCCGGTTTTTCTACAACCTGGCCCAGATTCCGGCGTCGCCGCATTTCGCCCGGCTGGTACTCATCACCTCCAGCAGCAGCGCGATTCCGGACATCGCCGAAGAGGCACGCGCGCGCAGCGCGGTCGACGTGCCCGAAGCCCAGGTGGTTGCCCATCGGCTGGGCCAGGGTCCGCCGATCAACGCACCGGTGGAGATTCGTCTCTACGGCGAGGACACCCGAAAGCTCCAGCGCACGATCGACCAGGTGATGACCACGGTTCGCGACACACCCGGCGCAGTCGACGTCCGGCACAAGCTCGGCACCGGAATACCGACCCTTGAATTCGAGATCGACGATACCGAGGCGGCCCGTTACGGCGTCACTCGCGAGCAGATAGGACAGCTGCTGGCCGATGCGACTCGCGGTCGCGAATTCTCGACCTGGCGACTCGGACGTGAGCCTGTGCCGATGCGAATTCGCAGTCCCGAGGGCGAGCAGTTCCCGGCGCATGCGCTGGACGGCTTGATGATCTCGACTTCGGCCGGCAAGCTGCCGCTGGCCCAGTTCCTGACAACCCGGGTCGGGTTCCAGCCGGCGGTCATCGAACACTTCGACCTCAGGCGCGTCACGAGCGTGCTGGCCGAAACCGCCGACGGGGCGACCTACAACGACGTGCTTGCGGTACTGGCCCCCCGACTGGAAGAACTGGACCTGCCCGACCGGATTCAGATCGAAATCGCCGGCGCCGCCGAAGAAGCGGGCTCGGCCAATACCGCGCTGTTCTCGGCCCTTCCGATCGGCATCCTGCTGTTGCTTGCGTTCCTGCTGTGGCAGTTCAACTCCTTTCGATTGATGACCATCGTGCTGGTGACCGTGCCGCTGGCGGTCGTCGGCGTCATTCCGGGCCTGCTGCTGGCCGGCCAGCCATTCGGCTTCACCGCGATGCTGGGCATCGTCGCGCTGGTCGGCATCGTCGTCAACAACGCCATCGTCCTGATCGACGTCGCCGAGCAGATGCGCGCCGAAGGCGAATCGGTAGCCGTGGCAATCGCCTCGGCCGTCAAGCGCCGGACCCGGCCAATACTGCTGACCACGACCACCACCGTGGTCGGGCTGATGCCGCTGACGATGACCGAATCAACGCTCTGGCCGCCGATGGCCTGGGCCATCATTTCCGGCCTGGTCGCCTCGACCGCGCTGACGCTGCTGGTGATCCCGGTGCTGTACCGGCTGCTGATGAACATGGGGCCGTTCGGGCTGGACTTTCGCGCGAAAACGGGCGACTGATCGGGGCAAACGGCAAAGATGATGCTGCATCCTGCGGCCAACCGCAGTATCATTGCCGGCTGAAAGGGCGATTAGCTCAGCGGGAGAGCACTGCCTTCACACGGCAGGGGTCGCTGGTTCGAACCCAGCATCGCCCACCAAATTTTCTTTTCAGGCTTCCTCAGGCACGTCCCGTGAGGCGCCGTTCGCTGCTCGAAATCCTCGAGTACCCCCTTTGTACACTGCGGTTTCTGCGCTGCGAGCGTCACCTCACGGGACGTGCCTGAGAAACCCTGAAACGAAAATTCCCGACAGGTGATCCATGCGGTGCTCGGAATCCTCAGGTACCCGGGTACCCGACTCGTTCGTGGCCTGGTCGTAGCGAGAGGTCGTCAGGGCGCGAAGGTGCCGGGCACGGTGACCGAGCGGGCCACAGGCGTAGCCAAAGCTACATCGAGGACCCGCGACCGAGCCAGGTCCGGCAGATTCGTGTTCTGGCGGCCTCGCAGTAGAGCGGGTCGCGGACGAGTCGGGTAAACATTCCGGTTCCTGCGCGCCGCGCGACGCCGTCAGCTACGCACCCGAGAAACCCTCAAAAGGAATTTAACCGCTGCGGTTTCTGCGCTGCGAGCGTCACCTCACGGGACGCACCTGAGAAACCCTGAAACGAAAATTCCCGATAGGTGATCCGTGCGGTGCTCGGAATCCGCATGTACCAATTACCCGCACGAGTTGGCAGACAGCCGCTGTCCCTTGCGCCAGAAGATTATGGCCAGAAGGACGGCCATCAACGGGACCACTGCACCGAATTCGCCGACGAACCACGCGGAATCCGGATTCTCCGAGGTTACCGGTCCGAAAAACTTTTGCAGGAAAATGTTGTGGCTCATGTGAAACACGACAGCAGGCCAGAGGCTATGACTCTTGAGCCGGATATAGGTCATCACGACGGACATGGAGACCAGGCAGACGGTGAAGCAGCTAAGCTGGTACACGAGGGGCGTGCCCTCGTTTCCGTACAAGCCCAGGAACATCAGCGGCCAGTGCCAGCCGGCCCAGAGGAGTCCCGAGACCAGCGCGACGCCCGAAAACGGCATGATCCTGGACAGCTCGGGCACGAGCAATCCCCGCCAACCTAGTGGGCCATGCGGCTAATTAGGTAACACTCAGCCGTCGCACAAGCGCCGCGGGCAAGGCGCGCGAGTGCAGGACTGGCCGTAGCCAATTCAAGCGAGCGGAACGCAGCCCACGGCGCTTGTGCGGCGGCCCTTCGGGAGCCTCTGTGCCGGCGCGACTCGGCGTTGCATTTCTTGGCAAGGGAGCGGCCATTCCCTGCGAAACGCGCCTTGATTCGCACCGGCACAGAGGCTCTGAGCGTTACCTAATTAGCCGCATGGCCCACTAGCTCCTCACCCAATACCGACGGCAATAGCAGCAGGAAGCTGATCGATGCGGTCA
>CAYYZR010000051.1:0-14404 GCA_964476005.1 uncultured Halomonas sp. | reverse complement strand
CCCATGTTCGATTTTCGATCCTGTCTCAAGCGAGCCTGCACCGCTTTTTTGCTTGCCATGGTCGGTGTTCCATGCGTGATTGCGCAGCCGCCGGAGCACCTGGTGAATGGAATACAGCCCGTATCCGGGTCGTCGCTTGCAAACCCGGGCGCCGAGCGCGCGCCTCGCGGGAGCCGGAAGGTCGGTCCCGACCTGTTGGCGTTGCAGGCGGAGTTCGAGGCCCACCGGTCCACGGGCGCGCCTGCAGGCGCTTATCGCAACGCCAATCCAGCCATTCGCGTGGCCGACGGCTTCGTGCTTGTCGATACTGCGGCAAGCGAGGATGCCAGCACGCTTCAGGCTGATCTAAAGCGGCTTGGAATGGCCAGGCCCGAGATATTTGGGCGCATGGTTTCCGGTCGATTGCCGATTGTTTCCATCGACGCGCTGGCGTCGCTGGACAGCCTGAGACTGGCCCGGCCCGCCTACGCCGTGACGCACGCCGGTACTGTCACCTCTCAGGGCGACGCGGCAGTCAACGCCGACGAAGCGCGACTGATGTTCGGTATCGACGGCACCGGCGTCACGATCGGAACGCTTTCGGACAGCTACGACTGCCTGGGAGGCGCGGCCGGCGACGTGACCGCCAACGATTTGCCGGCAGGTGTACTGGTACAGGACGATATCGACAATTGCTCCGGCGCAATCGACGAGGGTCGCGCGATGATGCAGCTCATCCACGACCTCGCCCCCGGGAGCAGCCAGGCGTTTCATTCGGCTTTCAACGGCGGACAGGCAGGGTTCGCGCAGGGAATCATCGATCTGGCGAATGCGGGATCCGACGTGATCGTGGACGACGTGATCTATTTTGCCGAACCCATGTTTCAGGACGGGGTCGTGGCCCAGGCAGTCGACACGGTCGCAGGCCAGGGCGTTCCCTATTTCTCCTCTGCCGGCAACTCGGGTCGAAATTCCTACCAGAGCGCGTTCCGCCCAAGCGGACAGGAGCCTATCGGGCCGGGGCAGGGGGAGGCCCACGATTTCGATCCGGGCCCCGATACGGATATATTTCAGAACGTGACGGTGCCGGCCGGTGCGACCCTGCTCCTGACGCTGCAGTGGGATTCACCTTTCTTTTCGGTCAGCGGCGCGCCGGGTTCGCCCAACGATATCGATATCTTCCTCGTCGACGAGCCGCCTACGACCATACTTGCGCAAAGCGCTTCCGACAACGTTGGCGGTGATCCTGTGGAGGTGCTGTCCTACACGAACTCGGGGGGTGGCAGTACGTCTTTCAATATCCTCGTTCAAAGATTCTCCGGCGATGCTCCAGGCCTGATCAAGTACGTCATCTTTCGTGGCGGTACGATCCAGGAGTTCGATACCAACAGCAGCACCGTATATGGACACGCCAACGCCGCCGGGGCGGTCGCCGTGGGGGCCGCGGCCTATTTCGACACCCCGGAATTCGGCCAGTCGCCGCCGCTGCTCGAATCGTTTTCCTCGGCCGGCCCTACGCCGATCCTGTTCGATACGGCCGGGAACCCGGTGAGCATTTCGCGTCAGAAGCCTGAAATTACCTGTGTTGACGGCACGAATACGACCTTTTTCGGCTCGGACGTGGAGCCCGACGGGTTTCCGAATTTTTTCGGCACCTCCGCGGCCGCGCCGCACGCCGCGGCGATCGCGGGCCTGATGCTGAATCTGGAATCGGCGTTGACGCCGGCGGAGATCCTGGACGCGCTTGAAGCCAGTGCCATCGACATGGGCGTCCCGGGCGTCGACGACGACAGTGGCGCCGGGTTCTGCCAGGCCGATCAGGCCGTCGCAGCGGTGGCGAACGACACGATCTCTGTCACGAATGTAGCCAGCCCGATCAGCGTGGATGAGCCGAGCGGGTCCTCGACGTTCACCGTTCGCATCGATAACACCGGCAACGTGGACGTCGATCTCGCCAGCCTCGACGATGACGTGTACGGCGACCTGGACGGCCAGGGTTCCTGCAGCCTCCCGCAGTCGATCGCGCCGGGTGACTTCTACCAGTGCGCCTATTCCGCGACCGTTTCGGGCAATGCGGGCGACACGCAGGTCAGCACGACCACTGCATCCGGCAGTTCAGTCGTCGGGTTGGTCTCGGGCGAGGGCATGGCCTCCGTGACGATCGCCGACGTGCTGCCGTCGATTTCGGTGATCAAGTCGGTCGAGTCGATGAGCCTGGCCGAGCCGGGTGACGAAACGTTGTTTGCAGTCCGGATCACCAACACCGGGCTTGAAAGCGTCGACCTGGTGGCGCTGAACGACGACGTCCACGGCGATCTGAACGGCCAGGGCGGCTGCAGCGTGCCGCAGGCCATCATCGGGGGCGAATTCTACGAGTGCACCTACATTGCGCTGGTCACGGGCAATGCAGGTGATACGGCGGTCAGTACCGTGACCGCCACGGCGGCCGACGACGAAGGCAACAGCGTTCAGCAGAGCGCCTCGGCCGAAGTCACCATCACCGACGTGTTGCCCTCGGTCAGCGTTACTTACACGGCTTCGCCGATCGAGGTCGAGGCGCCGGGCGGAACGATCAACTACATCGTGCAGGTCGAAAACAACTCGGCGGCAGAAGCCGCATTTCTCACCAGCCTTGCCGACTCGGAATTCGGTGATCTCAACGGGGTTGGGACCTGCAGCGTGCCGCAAACCATTGCTTCGAGTGCAACGTTTCAGTGCGGTTTCGATGCGCAGGTCAATGGCCCTGCCGGGACCAGTCAGATCAACACGGTGACGGTGGTTGCCGGGGATGACGATGGCAATTCGGTCAGCGTTGACGATCAAGCAAGCGTCAGTATCGTGGAACCGTCCACGGCTGATCTGGTCCTCGGCATCAGCGATTCGGTCGACCCGTTGCGCCAGGATGAGACGCTGATCTACACGGTCACGGTGGTCAACAATGGGCCCTTCGATGCGGAAAACGTGGTTGTGACGAACACGCTGCCGGGCTCTCTGATACTGAACTCCACGACTGGCTGCAACGAGGATCCGGCCGGCGCTCCGACCTGCACCCTCGGAACTCTCCCAGACGGCGATTCGCGCCAGATCGTGATCAGCACGACGACCGACAGCCAGTTCTTTGGCGAAATCATCTTCGAGTCCAGCGTCGCGTCTTCAACCATCGAGGCCACTCCCGGTGATGAAGAGGCAAGCGAAAGGACCGAGATACTCAACCCGGATACTTTGTTCAAGGATGGCTACGAAACCCGATGACGGCCTCCCGGAAGCGGGGGTGCCTTGATCGAACCTCGACTTTTCTCATGAAGCCGTCTCATCGGGCGGCAGCATGCGCGTGATCAAGGCTTCGCAGCACCGGCGGTTCATGTAGCGCGGGACGGGGTAGAGGCTGTGGGCCTCCTTGAGCGCGGCCGCGGCGATGGCCGGCACGTCGGTCCGCTTCAGATCGGCCAGGTGATCGGGGATGCCGAGCGAGGCGTTGAGGTCACGGATGTGCTGGATGAATCCATCGGCCAGTTCGGCGTCGGCCCCGCCCTCGACGTCGGCCGCGCGGGCGAGGTCGGCCATGCGCTTTTGCGCGGCTGGGCGCGAGTAATCGAGCACGTGGGGCATGACGATGGCGTTGGCCAGGCCATGGGGTGTGTGGTAGCGCGCGCCGAACTGGTGCGCGATGGCGTGGACATAACCGACGTTGGCCTTTGTGAATGCCGAACCGGCATAGGACGCGGCAATCGCCATGGCCTCGCGGGCTTCCATGTCACTGCCGTCGGCATGGGCGCGCGGCAGGTGGCGGGCGATCATGCGCACCGCCGCCAGTGCGAGACGATCGGTATCTTGCGCGGCATGGCGCGAGAGATAGGATTCGACGGCATGGGTCATTGCATCCATGCCGGTCGCGGCGGTGACGCCGGGCGGCAAGCCGAGCATGAGGCTCGGATCCAGCGCGGCCGCGGTCGGCACCAGCCTTGGGTCGACGACCGGTTTCTTGAGCTGCGCCTTGCGATCGGACAGCACCGCTGCAATCGTGACCTCGGACCCGCTCCCGGCCGTGGTCGGGAGTGCATAGATCGGCAGAGGCAGCGCTTTCAGCTTCAGAATGCCGGTGAGCTCGGCCGCGGGCTTGTTGCTGGTCACCCGCGCCGCAATCACCTTTGCCGCATCCATGGGCGAACCGCCACCGACCGCCAGCACCGCATCGCAGCCGGCCGCCTCGAGTTCGCTCGCGCCGGCGTCGACCAGCTCGAAATCCGGGTCGGGTTCCACCCGGTCGAATACCGTCGTCCTGACTTCCAGCGACGTCAGGTGCTCGATGATGGGTTCGATGATGCCGAGCTCGACAAGCGTGGTGTCGGTAACGATGAAAACGTGTCTGGCACCGAATCGCGCGATGGCATGGTTCAGTTCGCGCGTACTATCGGCGCCCACGAACAACAAGGGGCGAGGCACGGGTACCAGCATCGTCAGGCCCTTGAGCGCCACCATCCTGGCGCGATAAAGAAGGGTAAGCATTCCGAACAACGGTCCGGGGCCTGGATTGTTCATGCTTTCACCGTGGCACGTTGAAGAACGAATGGCCGGCGATTCCCGTCGCGAGATCGATCTCGCGCCAAACTCCTGGAATCACGACCATTCCTAGTTTACGCCCGCCCAGTCGGGCAAATTGAAGACAGGCTATCGAACAAATTGGACACGAACAAATTGGACAGGCACTTCTTGAGCGGCGCCCATGAACAATCCGGGCCTCAGGCAGCCTCTCGCTGAACGGCGATGTAGTAGGTCACGCCGTCGATGTCGACTACACGCTGGACTTTCCATTCGATTTCGAACTCGGCACCGTCCTTGCGATAATTGATGGTGCGGCCGTGAAAGACACGGTCTTGCGCCAAGTCTTCTGTCAATCGGTCGAGCACTTCGCGGTCGGTTTTGGGGCCTTGCAGCATGCCCGGAGTCTCGCCCATCACTTCGTCGGCGCTGTATCCGGTCAGGTCGGTGAATTGATCGTTGACGTAAACGATTTCGGAAGCGCCGTGTTCGTCGGTCGCCCGGGTCACCATGACCGAGCTGAACGCGATTTCCGCCAGCGAGTTGAACAACGGTGAGGCAAGTGCCTGTCGGTCAACATTCATTGCAGTCTCCTTTTACGTGAGCGTGCCTCTACCATAACGCGATGACCGTCAACATAACGGACATGCGGACGCATCGCGCGATAACGGGATAGAACGACATGACCTCAGTGGACAACAGCCGTTTGCGAGCCTGAGTCATGCGTGTGCCTGTCGCGGTTTTTTGGTTTTTCCGGCGCACTGATATGGATGTGGTGTTGCGGGTTGTCTGAGGTTCGCGGCTTCGCACCCCGGCGACACTCGCCAATTTTTACGCTAAATTGAACGGGTATTTCTTGACACCCGATGACCTCGGCAGACAATTACTGATCCCTAATGAACAAGTCCGGATTGCTGGCAGCTGCGATGCGCAATGTTTTCAGGACCGCCCCGCAAGGCGGCTTCTGTCCGATCTGTGCGGGGAAAACGGTGTTTTTTGCGCTGGGGCCGTGGCTGAGGGAAGATCTGAAATGCATCCGATGCAAAAGCTCCTCGAGGCAACGGGCCTTGATCGACTACATCGGCCACGCAGTTCCGGCGCTGGTTTATGCGCACGTATACGAGCCCTCGCCAGTGCCACCGACGACCGACTATCTCGAACGGCACAGCGCCAGATACACGTGGTCGCAATATTCGCCCGACGCCGAAGACCGTCATCCACGAGACCCGTCGAACCAGGATCTGCAGGCCCTGGGATTTCCCGATGACGCATTCGACCTGGTCGTTTCCCAGGATGTCTTCGAGCATATCGCGGAGCCTTGGAAGGCCTTCGCCGAGGTTGCGCGCGTGCTGAAGCCCGGCGGCTCCCATATATTCACGATTCCGTGGTATCGCGACCAGCTGACCGAAACGAGGGCTCGAATCGTGGATGGCCAGGTCGTGAACCTGCACCCGCCCGAGTACCACTCCGACCCGAATACCCGGGACCGCGCCCTGGTGTTTACCCGGTTCGGGTCCGACATCGAAAAAATGATCTCGGAATCGAGCGGAATGACGACGTCCGTGATCGAAGCAAACGACCCTGGCAAGGGAATCAGGGGCGATTCCGTTCGGATATTTCATTCGACGAGCCGGGGCGGGCCTTGACCTCGGCCGGTGGTGACGTTCCGGTCATGCGTCAATACTGCGCCGAACCCGCCTCATCCGGGTCTGCCCGAAACCGGTCGATCGTCTCGATCACGAACGCGCGAAAGCCCGAATTCGATTTCGCCCGGGCCGGCATGGCGCCTGTTCAGGCCCGGACGCGGGAGTCGCCGCCCTGGATGCCTTTACCCGTTACCGTTATTGCGTCCCACCCGCGCTCACGCAGCGGAAACCACCGTTGACACGGGTTTCCAGCGGCACTGCCGGGAACTCGCGCGAGATCGAAGCGTCCGGGATGTCGTAACTGACCGTAGCCCGGTCGCAGGCCGTGAATTCGATGGTCATGGTGCCGACCTCGGTCGCGCCTTGTCCCGGCTGGGGGGGTGCGTCGAAGGCCCCGCCGGTGACTGCGAAAAGCGGACCGGTCGCCACGTTGCCGTCGATCGAGAGCTGTCCCGTAAGCCAGCGGTTGTCCAGTGCGCCGACCGAATCCAGACCGGCGGCAAGATCGCCTGTCGCAGCGTCGGCATAGGTGAACCAGGCGACGAACAGCAGATCGGCGAACGCCATGTAGTCCAGCGTCAGGCCCTGGCCGTTGCCGGTGAAGCCTGGCTGGTCGATCACCCACTGACCTTCCGCGTCGCTGCCGAAATCGAAACCGAAGGCGACGTTATAGCCGATATCGCGCAGGATGCCCAGTTCAATGGGCGACAGCGTTCGGGCGTACGGCCCCAGAACCGCTTCGGATTCCATCGCCAGCGTGCCCTGGAATACGGTGTCGTCCAGGTGACTGGCCGAACTGCCTTGCGTCCATTCCGGGGGCGAGAACAACGGGACGGGGGTGTTGCCGTAGCCCGAAACACCTTCCTCTCCCAGCCAGAGAAGGCCGTCGGCACCTGAACCGCCGACGGAGGCCACAAACCAGTCCTGGGCGAGTTCGAAGTCGTCATTGATCAGAAAGCCGATCGAATCTCCCATGAACGAGTCGAAAGCTTCCCAAGAGCCGGGCTGGCCGGCCGCTCGACCGCAAAAATCCGTGCCGTCTTCATTGATGGAGGAAGCGAACCCGAATGCGTGCATGAACTCATGAACCATGGTGGCCTTGAAGTCGATCCTGTCGGCAGCGACGTTGTCGTCCAGATCCCAAAGCGGATCTTCAAAATTTACCGCGACAACACCGTCGTCGGCGCCCGGTGCCGGGTCGGCACCGCCCCGGACGATGATGCTCACGTCGCCGTCGTTGTTGAAACTCGGTGGCGTACAGGCGGCCGAACTGAACATCGCCGCAGCGCTGGCCAGGATGCCGTCATTCGTTTCGGAACCATCCACGCCGAGCGTGACGGTCACCGGAGCCTCGACGATGAATATCGAGGAAAGGGACTGTGCAGCCTCTTCCAGCGCCTGGCGCCTGGCTGCGCCCTCGGCCGCATCGTTGAACCCGACACCGGGCGGGTCGGTATAGTTGAAGTTGATGGTCAGTTTCGGGCCCCCGTGCGTGCTCTGAACGGCGCCGGATCGATCGCCCGATTCCTGATCCGATTGCTTATCCGACTGGTTGTTGCCCGATTGCTCCACAGCATCTGTTTCGCCGCTGGACGCGACGTTGACCGAGGCGGCGCCCGATCCCGACAGTTCCACCGTTGCCGACCAGGTCCGGTCGTCGGCGTCGCGCAGGAAGGTGACGTAGGTGCTCCCGTCCGAGCGTTTTTTGCCGGCGGTCAAGTCGTTGGCCGAGAACCTGGTGCCGGCCGCCTTGCTTGCCAGCCTGCCGTTGGCAAGCTCGAGAATGGGCTGCAAACCTTCCGCGCCGCCTACCTGAGTCCACGCCATGAGGCGCTGCAGCCGGGCATGGACGGCATTCAGCCGCGGATCGACATGATCCTTCCAGCGTTCGAGGGCGCGGAATGAAATCGTCTTCTGCCGGCCATCGAAGTTGGCCGTCAGCGTGACCAGCGGCGTGTGCACGGGGAGCAGGCGCGCTTTGTTGCCGCTGTTCTTCGCCCGAGGATCATCGATCGCGAAGAAGTCCTGCTCGTCCGCGATGAAATCGAGCAAATCGCGAAGCTCGGACGGCGACAATTTTCCGTTGACGTCGACGGCATGCGGATAGACCGCGGGCATCTCCACACGTCCGTCTGAATGGATCGAAAGCAGCGGTGCGGGCGTCGACCGAGCCAGGCGCTGGCTGGATACGTCCAGCGTCAGCACGGGGTCGGGCTCCGAGGCCTCCGTCGGGGATCCACAGGCCACGGCGAGCGTTGCGAGCAATGCAGTCAAAGCGAGTTTCATTTCATCTCCAATCTTGATTCGACGTGTAAGTCCTGGGTGGTCGTACCGGGAAGCCGTTGCCCGGAACCTCAAAACGACGGCACGACCCGGTCCGGTCAGAGCATGGCCTCGACAGCGGCGCCAGGCAATTGCGCCTGCGTCAAAAATGCGTCATTTTTTGCTTCGATCGTGCCGGTTCGGGATCTGGCCTGAAGCCGGGGCGCCGCTCCATTTCCCCGATTGTCGACGCGAAAGACCGCGTCGCCGGCTGTCGGTGCCCGGTTCGGATCAGTCGTGGAAGCGCGGCTCGAGATCGAAGACGCAGGAAACGTCCAGTCGGCCGCCGGGGTTGTCGAGAAACGCCGCGACGATGTCGACGACGCATGGATCCGCGACGGCATCGTGGCCGCGCTCCGGCACCAGCACGACGCTAGCGTTGGGGAGGTGTTCGGGACAGGGCTGTGTCTGTCCCCGCTGTCGCATTACGCTGCCAACTCCGGTCATTCGGGAGTCTTGGCCGGGTGCAGGCAGTCAAGTAAACCCTGACCGCGGCGCCCGCGCCGGGTCAAGGTCATTCTGGCTCTTCCGCTGCAGAACGCTCGGGGCCGGGCTTGATCCGCTCGACAAGCCAGTCGGTGCCTGAGTCGAGAGCCCACCGCGTCGGGCGGGTGACGCACTGGCCGGCGAAGCGCAGATTGTCGCGGGCGATTCCGGTAACCGCGTGAACGAGGCTGATCGGGCCGCGCACCGAGAGCAGGCGTCTGGCGTTTCGCCGCGTCAGGTCCAGACCCTCGTGCACCAGGCCGCCGTAGAGATCGGTCAGCGCCAGTACGTGATAGTGCATCTCGCCGGGGGCCTCGTTGTCTGGTCTGCCAAGCATCGATTGGCGTGTCGGAAGGTTGAAATGCGCCGCCAGGCGGGGATACGCGTCTCCCAGCGCATCCGTGTCGGCCAGCGGATCCTGCAGGCCGCCGTTGTCGACGCCGGTGTCGATGATGTCGGCCCAGTCGGATTTGTTGAGAACCTGCTCGGCACGCGCGTAAAACACCGCTTCTTCGTTTCGCATGTGCAGGCGCGAATGCCGGATGTAGCCTTGAATGCGCGCGGCCAGGCGTTCGCCTTGCTTGCCGCGCAACTGGCGGGGCGTGGCGGCGGCCAGATCTTGGGCAATTTCGGCGGTCTGGTGTTCGCCGGTCTCGTGCTCTTCGGCCAGCTTTGCCAGGGTGTCGGCCAGCGCGGGCCGCTTGCCCTTGATCTTTTCGAACAGTCGATCTTCGCGCGGATGGTGGTAGCCGTGCTGGTAGTCGAGCAGGTAGCCGAACGCCTCGATCAGCACCGGTTGTACCGTCTCCGGTTCCGCGGCCAGCCGGTCGACAAGGCTGTCGATCGTGCGCAGCATGCGCGAGAGTCCGGCATGATCGTGTCTGAGCCGTTGCATGAATGCGGCGGCGGTAGCCTTGTTGGCGACTCTGGACGTCATGGACAGTACTCACGAATGAAATCGGCCAGCCGCGAGATGGCACGACCGGATTCCGGGGTGAACGAAAGGGCCTGCCAGCCGTGCGGCATCCGATCCCAGACGTCGACCTCGGCCGGCACGCCTGCGGCGCGTGCGCGCTCGGCGCAGCGTCGGCTGTCGTCGAGCAGTATTTCTGTATTGCTGACCTGGAAGAACAGCGGCGGCAGGCCGGTGAAATCACCGAGTACCGGCGACACGTAAGGATGATCGGTCAACTCGGTGCATCCGCCCAGGTAAAGACGCCGGATCTCGTCGCCCTGCTCCAGGCTCAGCAACGCATCGCGCCTTGCATTGTCGACCCGGGAGCCTTCCCCGGATCCTTCGGTGAAGTCAGCGGCCGGCGACATAAGCAGCGCGCCGGCCGGCATCGGCATCTCCTGGTCGCGCAGCCACAGCAGCAGGGCCAGCGCCAGGCAGCCGCCGGCCGACATGCCGCTGACGAAAATGTGCTTGGGCGCGATGCCGAGGTCGAGCAGTTGGCGGTAGGCCTCCAGGCAATCCTCCAGCCCGGCCGGGTAAGGGTTTTCGGGGGCGAGACGGTAAAACACCAGTCGGCCGCGGGCGTGCGCGGCGCGGCACAGGCGCGCCAGGAGTACGCGCTCTGCGCGCTTGAAGCGGGTCATGAAAGCGCCGCCGGGCAAGTGCAGCACGACGCGCTCGGTGGGCCCCGAGGCAGGCGTCAGCCATTCGGCAGCGCAATGTTCCAGTCCGGGTTCGGACTCGATGCGCACATCGTCGGGCACGTTGGGGAAGAATCGCTCGATTCTCCTGATCTGGTCGCGCATGTCCTCGACGGACAGATCGCGCTTGAGTGCCTGGCGAATGGTCAGCCGGCCGAGCAGCTTGGCGGTTCGGGTCTGCCAGCTGACCACGTCAGAAAATTCGTGCGGGGATATTCATTAGCAGCTGATCATAATGCAATCAGCTCATGTTTCGGGGGTGGCGCGTTCGAGATCGCGCCATGCACGCCCCACGTGATCGGCCAGCGCCGGCAGGTCGTGCAGACTGGCGCCGTTGCCGACAAACCCGAAGTCCATGCTTCCGTTGCAGGAGATGACGGTGGCGTTCAGGCCCACCCCGGCGGCGATCGCCGATACCGGGTACACGCCGGCCAGCTTCGCGCCGTTGAGGTAGAGCGGGCGGTCCCAGCCGGGAATGTTGGAAATGACCAGGTTGGCCGACGGGCGGGTGACCCGATCGGCGTGGGTGACCGCCCCCAGGCCGGCGATGGCCATCATGCCGGCGGCATAGCCCAGCGCGGTTTCCCTGGACATGGCGCGGACATCTTGCTTGGCTGCGTTCATCGACTCGGCCACCTGCACCAGACGCTCGGCCACGCCGGCCTCGGGCGCGCCCATGCGCACGAATACCGCCGAGACCTTGGTGCCGCCGGAGGCGTCGTCGCTCTCGCGCAGCGAAACCGGGCACATGGCCACCAGCCGATGTTCGAAAGGCTGCTTCTGCTCGGTCAGGTAGCGGTGCACGCCGGCGTCGATCACGGCCATTGCCACGTCATTGAGCGTGGCGCCGTAGTGCTTGCCGACCCGACGCATGGCCTCAAGGGGAAGGGAAAGCGTGGCTACCGAGCGGGCGTTGGCCACCGGCTCGTTCATCGGCCCGCGGTGTGCGGCGAACGGTACGCTGCCCTCGGTAGCCAGCCCGATCCGGTTCCACAGGCCTTTGCGCAGGCTGCCGAGCAGCGCCATGTACTGGCTGGTGGCGTTGCTGCCCAGGCCGACCAGTCGCTTGAGCAGGGCCTTCGGCGGGCGCGGCTTGCGCACCGGGACGTCGACTGCGAACAGCGGTTTCGGCACGCCCCTGTGGCGCGTCGCGCGCAGGCTTGCGTTGACCCGCCGCGCCGCGCTTACGCCGTCGACGATGGCGTGGTGCATCTTGGCGAACACCGCGAACCGACCGCCGGGCAGCTGGTCGATGATCCAGACGCGGAACAGCGGGCGACCGCGATCGAGCATGGTCTCGTGGAGGTCTCCGGCCAGGTAGAGCAGGTCCTCGTAGCGTGCGCCTTCGGGCATGGCGATGTGCTGGACGTGGTAGCGCGGGTCGTAGTTGGCGGCCGGCAGCCAGCGCGGCGTATGCGTGCCGGACAGTTCGGGCACGCAGTCGAACGGCGGCGTCGGCCGGGCGGCGCGATAGGCTTCGACGATTTCGCGCACCAGGCTCCGGCGGCCCTCCGGCTTTTCGAACAGCATCAGGCCGCAGACGTGCATCGGATTCGACTGCGCTTCGGCCAGCAGCATCATCACGTCCATCAGGGGAATCTGTTTCGACAAGACGTTTCCCGGGATCCTCGAATTGGAACCCAGTATAGCGACCCTGCCCGCCCGCCAGCCGCGGCCGGGTCGCCCCGGTCATGCGTCCCTGGCCGCTTCCGTCCCGAATCTGTAAGGCTCGCCTTCGGCGTCCTGCAGCTGCTGATCGAACGCGGCCTGCAGGCCGGTGTCCTGATCTTCGGCTTCTTCCTCTGTCTCCTGCTCGATGTTGCGCGGGTACAGCGGCGACAGGATCGCCACGGTGATGCCAATCGCCGAGAGCATGGCGAACGCATCCGTATAGCCGAATTCGCTGACCAGCGCGCCGACCACCGGCGAGCCTGCGGCCTGGCCTAGCGCGCAGGCCATGAACGGCAGCACCGGGCCCATCGACAGCCGGCCCGGCAGTAGGCGGATGCCGGTCATCAGGTACAGCCCGGTCAGGCTCATGTAGGCCAGGCCGAAGACCAGCGCGGAGAACGTCGCAAGCACGACCTGACCGGGACTGGCCGCGAGCAGCGCGAGGCTGGCCGACAGCATCATCAGCATGAATGCGTGCGTGATGGGCGGGTTGTTGCGGTCGGCCAGGTCGGCCACCACGGCGCCGCCGAGACCCGCGATGCCGACCGCCAGCCACAGCCAGCCGGTCGCGCCCGGCGGCAGGGCGCCGAGGGTGACCACCAGGTCCGGCGCGAAGATCCAGTAGGCCGAGGAGATGAAGCCCATCGCGAACGCGAACAGCGAGAGTCCGGACAGGCGCCACCATTGCAGCTTGCTGATCGGCGGGGGCGGTGCGGCGTTGGCCGGCACGATCGGCGACACCGATGGGATGAAGAACCAGGCCGCCACAACGCCGATGCCGGCCAGCACGGCGAACGATGCGTAGGCGAAGCGCCAGGCGCCGGACATGAACAACACTGCCGGCACGGCGACGGCCACGCCGACACTGGTGCCGGCGTTCATGACCGCGCTGACCCGTCCGTGCAGCGTACGCCTGACCAGCGCCTGCATCGCGGCCGTGAGCGCCGGCATCATCAGGCCGGTGCAGATCCCGCAGGCGAATACTCCTACGCCCAGCGATACCGCACCCGAGGCCAGGCTGATCATTATCAGTCCGGCGACGCCGAACAGGCCCGACAGCACCGAGGTGTAGCGGGCCCCGAGGCGATCGGCCGCGAGCGGCGCAACCAGCGTGGCCAGCAGGAAACTGATCAGCGGCAGGGCGCCGATGACGCCGATGACGTACGGCGTCAGTTCCAGTTCGGCGCGAATGGGTGGTACGAAGAGCCCGAAGGCGAAGCGCGCCAGCCCGTAACTGATCGCGACCAGCGCCGCGCCGAACAGCGCGAAGCCGGTTGGCGAACGAGGCTTCAAGACGGGCACCTGCGGCGCGCCCTGGATACGCCAGGCAGGGCCGGCACAGGACTCGGAGCGACGAGCTCGAACTTGATCAGAACCGCGTTGACCACCATGTTTCTCCATGGGCCTTCGAATACAACAGTAACAGGACCGGGGGATCGACGAATCGACGAATCGACGATTCATGCCGGGTTCGCCACCGGCTTTTTCGAACGGGCTTCGACTGAAGGGGCATTCGAAGGGGAGCATTCGAAGGGGAATTTGTCTTCGAAGGAGACAGCCATGTTTGTGGAAAAGATCAAGAGCGAAGGACTCGCGCACCTGTCCTGGGTCATCGGCAGCGACGGCAAGGCGGCGGTGATCGATCCGCGCCGCGACTGCGATATCTATGCCGAGATCGCGGCGAACAACGGTTGCCGCATCACACACATCTTCGAAACCCACCGCAACGAGGACCTGCTTTCAGGCGCGGCCGTGCTGGCCAAGCGGACCGGCGCTGTGGTGTTCCACGGGCCGAATGCGGCCGGTGATGTAGCTTACGCCGACACCGCTCGGGACGGCGACCGGTTCGATATCGGCAGCGTCCGGCTCCGGGCGCTGGAGACGCCCGGGCATACCGACGACAGCCTTTCGTTCGCCTTTTACGATCCCGAGTTCGGTGAGGAGGCTGTCGGCGTCTTTACCGGGGATGCGTTGTTCGTCGGCGACGTCGGCCGCACCGACTTCTATCCCGAGCGCGCGCGCGAGGTTGCCGGACTGCTCTACGACAGCCTGCAGAAGCTTTGCGCGCTGGGCGACCAGGCCGTGATCTATCCGGCGCACGGCGC
>CAYYZR010000050.1:0-15243 GCA_964476005.1 uncultured Halomonas sp. | reverse complement strand
TCCACTCGTGCATGCCCATCTTGCGCGAGCCCAGGTTCATGGTGCGCGGCAGGCGGTCGGCCACGGATTTTTCATGGCAGTGGTTGTGGATGGAGATCGCGGCCTGGTGGCCGTGCTCCACGGCCCAGATGATGTTTTCCGGGCCGAATGCCGCGTCGCCGCCGAAGAACACGCCGGCCAGCGTGGATTCATAGGTGGTGCGGTCACAGACCGGTTCGTCCCATTGGTTGAATTCGATGCCGATATCGCGCTCTATCCATGGGAACGCGGTTTCCTGGCCGATGGCCAGGATCACGTCGTCGGCTTCGAAGAACTCTTCGCCGGTCACGCGCGTGTCGGTGATGCGCCCGTTTTCGGTGGCGTATTCCATCACCTCGAAGAGCATGCCCTTGAGCCTGCCGTCCTCGAGCACGAATTCCTTCGGGCTGCGATTGATGACGATCTCGACCTGTTCTTCTTCGGCGTCTTCCAGTTCCCAGGCCGACGCCTTGAAGAAGTCGCGCGGCTTGCGCGCCATGACCTTGACGTCGTCGGCGCCCATGCGCAGGCTGGTGCGGCAGCAGTCCATGGCCGTATTGCCGACGCCGATGATCAGCACCTTGCGGCCGATGGCTTCGGTGTGCTTGAACGCCACCGATTCCAGCCATTCGATGCCGATATGAACGTTGGCTTCGGCATCCCACCTGCCGGGAATGTCGAGTTCCTTGCCCCTGGGCGCGCCGGAGCCGACGAACACCGCGTCGTAGCCTTCGTCCAGCAAGGCCTTCATCGAGTCGATGGGCGTATTCAGGCGAAGATCCACGCCCATGCCGGTGATGTAGTCGATCTCCTCGTCCAGCACGCGCGCCGGCAGGCGGAACGACGGAATGTTGGACCGCATCAATCCGCCGGGTTTGGCCAGCTTCTCGAATATGGTGCATTCGTAGCCCAGCGGCATCAGGTCGTTGCATACGGTGAGGCTGGCGCAGCCGGCGCCGATCAGTGCTATCTTCTTGCCGTTCTTGTGCGCGGGTACGTTTGGAAGGCGTGCCTGGATATCCTGCTTGTGATCGGCCGCGACGCGCTTGAGGCGACAGATGGCGACCGGCTTTTCATCGATACGACCGCGACGACAGGCAGGTTCGCAGGGCCGGTCGCAGACGCGTCCGAGGATGCCGGGAAAGACGTTGGACTCGCGGTTGACCATGTAGGCGTCGGTAAAACGGCCCTGGGCGATCAGCCGGATGTATTCGGGCACATCCGTGTGGGCGGGGCAACCCCATTGGCAGTCGACGACCTTGTGGAAGTAGGCGGGGTCCTGCGTGTCGGTTCGTTTCATCTGCGCACCTGCGGCGGTCCGGTCGCCAAAATGCTGTCGGCAGTGAGCATACCCGAAGCGCAACGGGGATGAAACCTTTGTGAAACGAGATTCCCGGGGAGGTTCCCCTTTTTAAACCGGTTTCCCTTTATTGCCCCGCGCTATAGAATCGATCTTCGGCGCAACTGCGCCATCGGCGAAGCCGCGGCAAGCGACATGGACTCAATATGGTGAATGATCGATCCGGCGTCACTCAACTTCTGCACGCTGCCGGTTCGGGCGATCGGAAGGCGCGCGAAAAGCTGCTGTCGGTCGTTTACCAGGAGTTGCATGCGCTGGCCCGGCGCCAGTTGCTGGGTGGCAGTGGCGGACAGCCGACGCTTTGCACCACTGCCCTGGTTCACGAGGCGTTTCTGCGCCTTGCGGCCCAGGAGAACGTCGGGTTCGAGGATCGCGCACATTTTCTCGGCTATTGCGCACGGGTCATGCGCAGCATCGTCGTCGACCAGGCGCGTCGCCAGCAGGCGGAAAAACGGGGCGGCAATCTGACGCGCGTCCAGTTCGGCGATGAATACAAGAACCAGGGCGCTGGCCCGGAACAGGTCATGGCCCTGGAACAGGCGCTGGAGCAGCTCGAAGAGGTCGACCGCGGGCTTGCGCGGTTAACCGAACTGCGGGTCTTCGGTGGGTTGAATTTCGACGAGTGCGCCATCGCCCTCGACGTGTCACGACGCACGGTCCACCGGCACTGGCGTCGGGCTCGCGCCATGCTCGGCGCCGTCCTGGCCCGAGAGCCCGGCGCCTGAGGTCGGGGCAGTGGACCGGCAGCTCTGGTTGCGATTCGCGCAGGAACTGGAAGACCTGCTGGAGCGCGAACCCGCTGAACGCGCCGAGCGCCTGGAGTCCCTGGCGAACGAGGACCCGGAACTTGTGCGGCTGGTCCGGGATGCACTTGCGGCCGACGAGGCATCGATTCCGCTGCTCGACGAGGCGCTGGTGCTCGGACTCGATGAAGCCGGGCTGGAACCCGGCGAGTCTCGTCCGACGCTCGATGCCGGGGTGCGGGTTGGCGCCTGGAAGCTGCTGGAGAGGCTGGGCCGCGGCGGCATGGGCGAGGTATGGCTGGCCGAGCGTGACGACGGCCAGTATCGGTTGCAGGTCGCAATCAAGCTTATAGACGGCGTTCTGGACAGTGAACTGCTGCGCGAGCAGCTCAGGCGCGAGCGCCAGATTCTCGCCGGCCTGGATCATCCCAACATCGCCCGTCTGGTGGACGGGGGCGTGCGCGATAACGGAATGCCCTGGTATGCGATGGAGTTCGTCGCGGGCGTGCCGCTGAATCGCTACTGCAGCGAGGCCGGGCTGAACATCGACGCCCGAATGCGGCTGGTCGCCCGGGTGGCCCGGGCAGTGCAGCATGCGCATGGCCGGCTGGTGGTCCATCGCGACCTGAAGCCGCACAACATTCTGGTCGACCAGCGCGGCGAACCGCACCTGCTCGATTTTGGCATTGCAAAGCTGCTCGAGGAGGCCGGCGGCGATGCCGGTGCCGTCACGCTTCTGGGCGCCTCGACGCCGGACTACGCCGCACCCGAGCAGCGCCACGGTCGCAACGTCGGGACGGCTGCCGATATCTACGCGCTTGGCGTCATCGCCTACGAACTGCTGACCGGGGGCTTGCCGAGCCGCGCCGAGCGTGTCGGTAATGAGGAAACCCGCGGGCCCTTGCCGTCGCAGGCATCGGGGATCAAGCGAAAGACGCGCGCAGCGCTGGCTGGCGACCTGGATGCGCTGGTATCACAGGCGCTGGCGCCGGACCCGCACGCGCGCTACGTATCGGCAGATGCGCTGGCCGACGACATCGATCGTTTTCTCGAAGACCGGCCGGTACTGGCCAGGCGTGCCGGTGCCGGGTATCGGGCACGCAAATTTGTTCGCCGCCATTGGTTGGGCGTGGGACTGGGCACCGGCGCGGTGGTCGCGCTGTGTCTTGCGCTGGGTGTGAGTCTGGTCCAGACCCAGCGCGCCGAGCGCGCCCTGGCGCGCGCGAACGCGGTGCAGGAATTCCTGATTGGTGTATTCGACGCGGCCGAGCCCGGAAATTACGAGGCCGGCCTCGTCGTTCCGCGCCGCGATCTGGCCGAACGGGCCGCCGAGCGGCTCAATATCGTGCTGGAGCACCAGCCCGAGGCGAGGATCGATCTGCTGATCGCGATCGGCCGCGTGCTGCGCCAGCTGGGCTTTGCCGACCGGGCCCGGCCGCTGTTGCAGCAGGCGGTCGATGAGCTCGATGCACAAGGGGCAAGCGGAAGTGATGCACGGGCAGTCTCGGCACTGTTCGAACTCGGCCAGATCGAGAGCCTGGACGAGCGCATGGAAGCCGCCGGCCAGGCATTCGAGCGAGCCGATGCCATTGCCATGACGGTTGGCGAATCACCGGTTGCCAGAGCGGCCATTCTGTTCCAGCTTGGCATCGCCCTCAGCGACGTGCATCGCTTCGAGGCGGCGCTGTCCGCCTTTGAGCGGGCTGCCGGGCTTGCCAATGATCGTGACGGCAGCCGAGCGCTGTTGCCGCGCATTCGGCTGCTGACGGCGTTGACCCTGAATCGCGCCGGGCGCGTCGATGAATCCTTGTCGGCCGGCGAACAGGCCGTGGCCGATGCCCGCACCATTCTGGGTCCGCGGCACGAGCGCACCGCCAGTGCGCTCAGCACGGTCGGTGGCATGCTGCGGCGTGCGGGCCGACTGGATCGGGCCGAAGCCATGTTGCGCGAGGCCGTCGGTATCGGCAGAGACGCCTACGGCCACGCCGATTCCGCCGCGCTCAACAATCTCGCGGGACTGGTATCCGATCTCGGGCGGCACGCCGCGGCCGAGCGGCATTATGCCCAGGCCCTGGAACTCGCGACAGCGCGATACGGCGCAGAGGCGGCGGCCACGGCGCGCTATCGGCGGAATCTCGGGATGTGCCAGGCCTGGGCCGGACGTCTCGATGCGGGGCTGGGCAACCTGGAATCGGCCTGGCGCAGTCACGTCGATGCCACTGCGCCGACGCATCGTTACAGCGTTTTCATTCAGGCGCAACTGGCCTGGATGCTGCGGCGCGCCGGGCGTGAGGGGCGGGCCAGGGCGCTGCTTGCCGAGTTGCGCGATCGGTTGCCGGACCTTCGAACCGAATACCCGCGCGCCGCGATCCGCATCGAGATGGTGAGCGCCGGGCTGGCAATGGATTCCGGTCGAGCCGAGCAGGCGCTGGCGCGCATCGAAGCCGCGGAAGCGATGCTGCAGGACCGCGCGACGCGGACACCGCTGGACAACCACGAACAGGTCGAGCTCGCGTTACTGGCCGGCGACGTTCGCGCCGCGGCGGGGCAGGCGGACGCAGCACGCGCCGACTGGCTTGCCGCCCGGGAACTGGCGAGGCAGCTTCTGGGGGCCGAACATCCGCTACGGGCCGAGGTCGAATCGCGGCTGCGGATCGAAGCGCCGTTGCCAGTCGAATAGCGACGACGATGGAATCACGGCCGGCGGCGAGAGTCGGCTGGCGCAGGGCTATTTC
This sequence comes from uncultured Halomonas sp., assembly GCA_964476005.1. Lineage (GTDB taxonomy): Bacteria > Pseudomonadota > Gammaproteobacteria > Xanthomonadales > Wenzhouxiangellaceae. Next base: position 10,387 of record CAYYZR010000050.1, on the reverse strand, counting down.
GTATCCGTTTCCGTCGGCTTGCCCATGCCCAGGAAGTAATCTTTCTTCTCGCGCGCCATCACGCCGGCCAGCAGCACCAGCGCGATCAGGTTGGGCGCGGCCATCAGGCCGTTGAACGTGTCGGCGACGGCCCAGATCAGCTCCAGCCCGCCGACCGCGCCGACGAACAGGAACACCAGGAACGCCAGCCGGTAGGGCAGTACAACGCGCTGTCCGAAAAGGTATTCCCAGCTTTTCTCGCCGTAGAAGTTCCATGCAAGCATGGTGGTGTAGGCGAAGAATACGATGGAGATGAGCACGATATAGCCGCCCGGTCCCGGCAACCCGGTCGAGAATGCCGTAGCGGTCAAGTCGGCGCCGTTTGCGCCGGTGGTGAAAGCGCCGGTGGTCAGGATGACCAGCGCGGTCATGGTGCAGACCACAAGGGTGTCGATGAACACTTCCCAGACGCCCCAGAAACCCTGGACGAATGGCTTGTTGCGCGCCTGGGCGTGGATGATGGACGCCGAGCCCAGGCCCGCCTCGTTCGAGAAGATGCCCCTGGCGACGCCGTAGCGGATGGCCTCGGCCACGGTGGCGCCGGCAAAGCCGCCGGCCGCGGGCACCGGTTCGAAAGCGTGCACGAAGATCATCTTCAATGCGCCCGGAATGGCATCGAAGTGCAGGAAAAGAATCACCAGCGAGCCCGCGATGTAGATCAGCGCCATCAGCGGAACGACTTTCGAGGCCGTCGCCGCGATGCGCGAAATGCCGCCGAGCGTGACCGCGCCCACGGCGATCAAGGCGACGATGCCGCTTAGCCAGGTCGGTACGCCGAATGCCGTGTCCATAGCCTGCGACAGCGTGTTGGACTGGACCATGTTGCCGATGCCGAAGGCCGCGATGCCGGCGAACAGGGCATACAGAATCGCCAGCCACTTCCAGCGCGGCCCCAGCCCTTTTTCGATGTACCAGAACACGCCGCCGGAGACACTGCCGTCGGCGTTGACCTGGCGGTATTTCACGCCCAGCGTGGCCTCGGCCATCTTGGTTGCCATGCCGACCAGCGCGATCACCCACATCCAGAAGATTGCGCCGGGGCCACCCAGCGCGATGGCGGTCGCTACGCCCGCGATGTTGCCGACGCCGATGGTGGCCGCCATCGCCGAACTGACCGCCTCGAACGGCGAAATCGAGCCGTCGCCGGTATCCATCTCGCGCCGGAAGAACTTGCCGAAGCTGTGGTGCCACGCGTGCCGGAGGTACCGGAACTGGAAGAAGCCCAGCCGAATGGTCAGGTAAAGACCGGTGCCGGCCAGCAGGATCATGAACGGAGGGCCCCAGACGATGCCGTTGACGAAATTATTAACGGTTGTAATCCATTCGGTCATGGCGGTTCTCCCTGGAGCGAAATTTCAGCTTTATATTTATTGGCCGCCGCTTGTTGGTCCGGCGATGCGCGCTCAATCTTAGCCGATCACGGCTTCCGGGGCCGGGTTCGGGTGCATCATTCCCGGCCCTTGGGCGATTGTGCGCGCTGGCGAAGAAATTCGGCGAGGTCGTTCGCGTCGTGACGGGATTTGCGGGTGAAGCCGAATTCGTGCTCCGGCTGCAGTTCGCGGTCCAGCCAGATGCCTTTTTCGACGGCTTCCGGGCGCTGCGCGGCCAGCCAGAGAATCGTGTCGGCGCCCTGTTCGGTGTCTCTGAGGATGGTTTTCAGCGCAGTCCGAAAACCGGGCAGGGCGGTCTTGACGCCTTCGGTATCGACCCAGCCCGGGTGCATGACGTGGACCGCGGGTTGGCCATTCCATTGTTCATTCCAATAGCGCGTCAGCTCGACCTGGGCGCGCTTGTGCATGGCGTAGGCGGCCATGCCGTCGTAGTCGTCTCCGTCCCGGCAATCCATCTCCTCGAGCTTCAGCGGCGTGCCGTACATGCCGCCGGAGGAGACGTTGATGACGATTCCGTCGGCTGCCAGCAGATCGTGGTCGTAGAGTTGTTCGGTCAGCACGAACGGGCCGAGCAGGTTGGTGGCGAATGACGCCTCCAGGTCTTCGTCGGTGGTGGTGAAGTCGTTCATCAGCACGCCGACGTTGTTGATCAGCACGTCTACGGGGCCGGCGGCGATTTCGGGATGGTCGGTCAGCGCGCGGACATCGGTGATCGAGGCCATGTCGACCGGAACGGGCCTGATGCGGTCGGGATGTTCGGCGTCGTGTTGCAGTGCGTCGAGCTTGCCGGTATCGCGCGCCAGCGCCAGCACGGTTGCACCGTGACGGTTGGCCGTCAGCGCAACGGCGCGGCCGATGCCGCCAGTGGCGCCCGTGACCAGCCAGCGCTGGCCGGAAAAGTCCGGATCGAATTCTTCCCAGTCGCTTGATCGCCGTTGGAAGCCCAGCGCGCTGAACGAGCGCAGGAATCGGCCGTAGAACAGCAGGCTGCCGAGTGCGCGAACGAGCATCAGGAGGCCTCCGATTGCGACTGGGCGCTGCCGGCAAATCGTTCCGCCGCCTGCCGGACGTCGTGTCCGCTGGGCGCCTGGTGCAGCCTCAGTCCGAATTCCGGAATGATGGCGTAGATATGGTCGAAGATGTCGGACTGGATGTTTTCGTACGGCACCCAGCTGGTCTGGTTGGCAAAACCATACACCTGCAGCGGGATTCCGTTGGGCCCGGCCTCGAGCTGGCGCACCATGAAGGTCAGGTCGTGGTTGATGTTGTCATTGTCGGCCAGGTAGGCGGTGAGATAGGCGCGAAAGATCCCGAGATTGGTCAGATGGCGTGTATTCAACGACGAGGACGGGTCGACCCCGTCGGCCTGGTTGGCCTGCTGGATTTCGACGGCCTTGTCTTCGATATAGTTCGACAGCAGGCGCGCTCGCCTGAGCCTTTCGAGCTCTTCGTCGGAGGCGAAACCGACGCTGGTCGCATCGATGTTGACGGCGCGCTTGATTCGCCGGCCGCCGACGGCTTCGATGTTGCGCCAGTTCTTGAACGAGTCGGAAATCAGCGCGTAGCTGGGAATCGAGGTGATGGTCTTGTCCCAGTTGCGGACCTTCACCGTGGTCAGGCTGATGTCGATGACGTCGCCGTCCGCGCCGTACTTCGGCATCTCCAGCCAGTCGCCGACCGCCAGCATGTTGTTGGCCGAAAGCTGGATGCCGGCCACCAGTCCGAGGATCGGGTCCTTGAAGATCAGCAGCACCACCGCGGTCATCGCGCCCAGGCCGCTGAACAGGATAAGCGGCGATTTTCCGATGAGGAATGCCACCGCAAAGATCAGCGCCACGGTGGTCGCCACGAGCTTCAGGCTCTGGAAAATGCCGCGCAGCGGCAGCTTGACGGCCGAGCCTGCCGAGCGGGAGATTTCCTCGACTGCGTCGAGCAGCGAGAACAGCGCCAGCAGCGAGAACAGGATGATCCACAGGTGCGTTATTGCTTCGGTCAACTGAAGTACGAGCGAGTCGGCGTCGAGAAACGCGCTGGCCATCGCGAACACCACCACGCCCTGCAACGCGAGTGCGATGCGGCTGAACAGATTGTGGCCCGAAAAAGCCCGTTGCCAGATGCTGCGTCCCGACCTGCGCGCGCGTTCCAGAAAGCGCGCCACGATGCGGTGCAACACCATGTGCAGCACTATCGATGCGATCACGATCAGACCGATCACGACCAGGAAATAGATGTATTCGGTATCGCTCAAGCCGAAATTCTCGAGCCACTTCAGCAGTTCGTTTTTCACCGGTTCTCCGCTATTGGTCACGAATGGCGATTGACGGCGAATACCGTCGATTCGTCTGCAAGCTTAACAAGCTGGTGTCCCGATGCTGTCGGACAATTGCTGGCCCAGTATTCGACCGGTATGCGTCAGTAGCCATTTCAGCCGGTTGCCACGAAGGACCGCTGACCGGCTGCTTCACCGTCCACTGGCGTGGCGTGAGCGGCGGCGGGCCCGGCCTGGTTGCCGACTCGCCGGCCTGCCGTGTCTATGCCGTGGAATCCCGTTTCGCCGGCAACGAAGTCAAGCCATCGCTCAGGGAAACAGTCCTGGCGGGATTGCAGGCACCTCGAAAGCGCCCATGCCGGTATTCCGAGTTGCGAAGGTTTGGGGTTTTGGCGCAGGCACCGGTCGGTTTCGATCGACTGTCCGGTCATGGTTTGCGGCAGTCGAATCGAAAATGCCTTGCCAGGGACCCGGCGTCCAGCCGGGAAAAATGTCGGTCAGATCGACGGCGCCGAACTGGCGCGCAAGCATCTCGGCCAGCACCTGGCGATAGTCGGTGGTCACGGCCAGGTCTTCGCCCGCCGAAAGATCCTGCGGTGCCAGGCCGGGCCAGTCGGCGTATATCGTGCCGCCGTTGACGCCGCCGCCGGCGGCCAGCATCACGCCACCGTGGCCGTGATCGGTCCCGGCCGAGGCGTTTTCGCGCAGTCGTCGGCCGAACTCGGTCTGGATGATCACCGTGGTGTCGGCCCACTTCGCGCCCAGGTCGGCGCGAAAGGCGGCCAGCGCATCGCCCAGCTGCGCCAACAGCGGCTCGATCTGCTGCGCCTGGTTGTCATGGTGGTCCCAGCCGCCGGAATTGATTGCCGCTGCCACCAGGCCGCTTTCGCCCAGGATCAGGCGCGCGGCGTCGGCCAGCGCGGTCCCCAGCGGCCCTTGCGGGTAGCCTTCTCCCGGCGCCATGTCGCTGATGGGCAGCAGTGCGTCGGCAGCGTTGAGCGCCGCCTCGGCGGTTGGCGCGAGCAGTGGATCGGCGGCATAGGCCTGGCCAAGCGCGGTCTGCGCGCGTGGATCGAGCTGCAGGCTGAAGTCGTCGATCGCGCCCAGCGCCAGGGCGTGATCGATCCCGGCCATTGCCCGCGGCACGGCCTTGTCCAGCGCCACGGCAGTGAGCGGGCTGTCCGGCGCGATCCCGGCCAGGTAACGGCCCAGCCAGCCATCGGCGGGCGCCAGGTCGAATGCGTCGATGCCCAGTTCCATGGCCGTCTGGGCCTGGAAGTGCGAACGTTGCGCCGAGGCCAGACCGGCGGCGTGCACAATGGCCAATTCGCCGTCGTCGAACAGCGCTTTGAGTCCCCCGGCGGCCGGATGCATGCCGAAGAACCCGTCCAGCGGCAGGGCCGTGGTTTCATCCAGCGCCAGGGTCCGTCGCGCATCGAAATAGCGGGCATCGCCCAGCGGCGCACAAATCGTCAACCCGTCGGCCGCGCCGCGCAGGAAGATCGAGATCAGGTGTCTCCCGTTCGATGCCTGCCGGCCGGCAGCCAGCACCCACCGTGGTGCTGCGCTGACGGCCCCGGTGAATGCCATCCATTGCAGCAGTTCGCGTCGATTCATGGCGTCATCTCCATTGTGCTTCGGGACCTGAGAGCAGCCAGGCGGCAAGCGCCGCGGGCCGCTCCTGGTCGGCAATCTTGTTGGCGTAGCGCAGCATTCGGCGCCGTGTCGCCGGGGTCAGGCCTCCAGGGCTCAGCGATTCGGTGAGAAAATCGATCTGTTCGATCGGCTTGTCGATGGCGGCAGCCTGCTGCAGCACTTCCGACTGCATTGCGAACCGCTCGGTCCAGGTGGCTGCAGCATTGAAGCGCACCAGAAGTCCGTTGGTCGATTGCCAGTATTCGCGCCGGTCGGGATAGCCGTCCGGCGCCGGCCAGCCGAAAGGCACCTGGCCGGCGCTGTTGAGAACCTCGAACATGGCCAGCAGCGTTTCCCCGGTCAACTCGGTTTCCAGCGCCCGTGCCAGGCCGGACAGGAACTCGTTGGGCCTTTTGAACTTGATCGCCCGGGTTCCGGTTACCAGCGGGTGCAGCAGCAGCGTGCGCAAGGTTTCCCGCGCGTCGCCGCCGCTTGAATCGAACGCTGCGCTGACGTCGTCTATCACGTGCTGATCGGGGATATCGGCTAAAAAGCGCCGCGCGAGCTTGGTCGCGACGTGCCTTGCCGTTGACGCATGACCCGCCAGCATCGACAGCACTGTTTCGCCTTCGTCCAGGCCGGTCGCCTGGATTTGTTCGCCGAGTACCTGCTTGGGCTCCCAGTCATGGCTCAGGGAATTGAAGAAGAAATATCCGGGTGGTCTTATCGCCCAGCCAGTGAACACGCGCGCGACTTCCTTGATGTCGTCTTCGGTATAACCACCGTCGACGCCCATGGTGTGAAGTTCCAGCAGTTCGCGGGCATAGTTTTCGTTCGGCCCACTGGCCGAGTTGCTGAAATTGTCGAGGTAGTACAACATTGCCGGGCTTTTGGCGTCGCCTTGAAGCAGCGTCTCGAAACTGCCCATGGCATGCTTTCGGATCAGGTCGCGATCCTCGGTGAACTTGAACAACGCCTCGGGGAGGTCGTTGGCCGGCACGCTGAAGTGGTCGCTCCAGAATTCGACCATGCGCTCGAACAACTGGCGCGGGCTGAAGGTGCGTCGAATCAGCGTGGCGATCAGCAGATCGCGCTGTGCGGCACCGAAGTTTTCTTCCTCGATGACATGGTCGAACAACTCCTGGGGGCTCATCGCGAGCGTCGGCAGGATTTCCTGGAGCAAACCTTCGAGTTCGCTGTCGTCGATGGCCTCGTCGTCGAGTTGCCATTCGACGAAGCCCTCGTAGCCCAGCGCTTCGACAACCTGAATCAATTGTCGATTGGCGCCGTAGGTAATGCGGTTGGCAAGCCGCACCAGACGTTTGAATTCAGTCGCGTCCACTTCAATCTCCTGGCGAAACCGCGTCCGGAAACACAACGGACGCCCTGTTGATCCAGAACGCGCCGGCCCCGGAAAGGTTGACACGGCGCGAAAATCGACCCCGGTAGTTTCCACAGTAGCGCATTGAAGTTGAATTGCAAGTGCCGTGGCGTCCGCTCGCCCGAGCGAGTGGGCGGCGATCGAAGGCTGCCTGCGTCATCGGTCCGGCACTCTGACTCCGCGCACTTGCCGGAGCCGGCCAGGGTCGTGATGCAGGTTTCGGCAGGGCCGGATTCGAGGTTGATCTCGCTCAAGTCCCTCACGGCTTCGATCGTCCACGATTGTCAGGCGAAGCCACGCCGGAGTGCCGAAATGCCCGATATGCAACCTCTTGAGCCCGAGGCGCTCTACCAGCGCTGCGATCCGGCCGGCTTCAATTTCGAGACCACGGACGAACTCGAAGACCTGTCCCGGGTCCTGGGACAGCACCGGGCGATGGAAGCGATCCGTTTCGGAATCGGCATGCCGAGCGACGGTTACGGTCTCTATGTACTGGGCGAGCCGGGTTCGGGCAGGCGTGCGCTGATCGATCGTTATCTGGATCGCCGCGCAGCGGGCGAGTCGTGTCCGCCGGACTGGCTCTACGTCAACAATTTCCGTGACAGTCGCAAGCCGTCGGCGCTGGCATTGCCGCCCGGCCGCGGTGCGGCGCTGCGCGACGACATGAAACAGCTTCTGGAAGACCTCAAGGCGGCTTTGCCGGCGGCGTTCGAGAGTGAGGAGTACCGGGCCCGGCGCAAGGAGTTGGAGCAAAACCTGGAAGAAGAGCAGGGCAAGCCCTTCGAGGCGCTGGACGAGAAGGCCCGGGAGCAGGGCGTATTGCTGATTCGCACCAATCGCGGCATGGCGTTCGCGCCGAAGAAAGATGACGACGAAGTGATGCCGGCCGATCAGTTCAACGAACTGCCCGAAGCTCAGCGCGAGGCGTTTCGTGAAAAGATCCAGAAACTCGAGGAGGAACTGGAAAAAATCATCCACCAGGTGCCGCGTTGGCAACGCGAGGGCAAGCGCAAGATCCGGGAGCTGGATCGGGATGTCACCCGGGTCGCGGTGGAGAACCTGATGGAAGACATGCATCGGAGCTGGTGCGACCAGCCGGCGGTGCTGAAGTATCTGGATGCCGTGGTCGAGGATGTCATCGACAACGTCGACGATTTCCTTGATGAGGACGGCGGCCAGAAGCCGATGGCGGTGCTGGGCGTCGCACAGCAGGATCAAAGGTCGTTGCGCCGCTATTGCGTCAACGTACTGGTCGATAACCGCGAGACGCCCGGCGCGCCAATCGTGTTCGAGAACCATCCCAGCCACCAGAATCTGTTCGGGCGCATCGAGCACATGTCGCACATGGGCAACCTGTTTACTGACTTCACCTTGATCAAGGGCGGCGCGCTGCATCGCGCCAACGGCGGTTATCTGGTGGTCGAGGTGCGCAAGTTGCTGACCCAGCCTTTTGCCTGGGAGAGCCTGAAGCGGACGCTGTTTTCACGCGAACTCAAGGTCGAATCGCTGGCCCAGGAATTGTCCCTGATCGATACCGTGTCGCTGGAGCCGGAGGCGCTTGACTTGAAAGTCAAGGTCATCCTGGTCGGGTCGAGACTGCTTTATTACCTGTTGAGCAGATACGATCCGGAGTTCGGCCAGCTGTTCAAGGTTGCTGCCGATTTCGAAGATGACATGCCGCGCAGCGGAGACACGCAGAATCTGTTCGCGCGCATGGTCGCAACCCAGGGCCGGCAGGCCGGTTTGCTGCCGCTCGATCGTGAGGCCACGGCCCGAGTGATCGAGCAGGCCGCGCGGGCGGCAGAGGATGCCGAGCGGCTGTCGGTGCATTTGCAGGGTGTTACCGACCTGCTGCGCGAGTCCGACTACTGGGCGCGCGAGGGCAAGCGCCGGGTGATCGCCCGTGAGGACGTCGAAAAGGCCATTGCTGCCCGTCGCGATCGAGCCGGGCGAGTGCCCGAACGCATTCAGGAGGCGATTCGGTGCGGCACCTTGCTGATCGAGACCACAGGCGAGCGGGTGGGTCAGATCAACGGCCTGTCGGTGAGCAGTGCCGGTCAAGTGAATTTTGGTCACGCATCGCGGATCACCGCGCGTGTGCGGCTGGGCGATGGCGAGATCAAGGATATTCAGCGCGAGGTCAAGCTTGCCGGACCGATCTTTTCCAAGGCCGTGATGACGCTGACCGGTTATCTCGGGGCGCACTATGCACCGGATTTTCCGCTGATGCTGGGCGCGAGCCTGGTATTCGAGCAGACCTACGGGGGCATAGAGGGTGATTCGGCCACCGCGGCCGAGCTTTTCGCCCTGCTTTCGGCGCTTGCCGAGGTGCCGTTGAAGCAGGCGCTTGCGGTGACCGGTTCGGCCAACCAGTACGGGGATGTCCAGGCCGTTGGCGGCGTGAACGAGAAGATCGAGGGCTTCTTCGATACTTGCAAGCAGCGCGAACTCACTGGCCGGCAGGGGGTGCTGGTACCGTCTTCCAATGTCAAGCACCTGATGCTGCGCGCCGATGTGGTCCAGGCGGTGCGCGATGGCCAATTCAACATCTATCCGTTCAACACGATCGACGAAGGGCTGAGCCTGGTCACCGGCCGCGATGCTGGCCTACGGAATGAGCACGGCGGGTTTCCGGAAGGCAGCGTGAATCATCGTGTCCAGCAGCGCTTGCTGGAGTTTGCAGAACATGCACGGCGCTGGCAGCGCCGCGGCGTGCAGCGCGCCGGGGATTCGGAGGAATGAGCCCGGCGCTACGGCGAATCCTGGTGGCTCTGGATACTTCGGCGGGCAGTCGGGCCGCGTTGCGGCGCGCCGCCGAGCTGGCCCAACGTATCGACGCCGAAATGTCCGGTCTGTTCGTCCAGGACGAGAACCTGGTGCAGCTGGCCGCCTTGCCGTTCGCGCGCGAGCTTTCGGCCAGTGGTGGCGCCGGTCGTTCGCTTTCCCCCGACGCGATGCAGCGCGAGCTGGACCGCCAGGCGCTTTTGCTGCAAGAGGAGTTACAGGCGATCGCGGCCGTGCTTGATCTGCGCTGGAGTTTCCAGACCCGGCGCGGGCGCGTGGTTCGCGAAATAGCGGATGCATTCGCCGGCCACAATCTACTGGTCATCGGCCGAGCGGGCATGCAGCCCGGTTATCGGCGACTGGGGTCCACGGCGAGGAACCTGTTGTCCCAATCGGGCTTCCCGGTGATGTTGATTGGCCCGGCGCGGGTTTCGGTCGAACGGGTGCTAGCGGTTGTAGATCATTCTTCTACGGCCAATCGGGTGATGCGCCGGGCGCTGGAATTGACGTCCCCCGACCATCCGCTGCAGGTGCTGGCGTGCGTCGCCCGACGCGAGGAACTGGCCCCGCTCGAATTGATGCTGCGCGAGCTGGCGGCCCCGAGTGCGATCGAGATCCATGCACTCGTCGACGGTAACGGCCAGGCGCTGATGGAATGCGTCCTGCGAATTGCACCGACGATGCTGGTGGTTGGACAATCCGAACGACTCGATCCGGTCGCGCTGGAGGCGCTGGCCTGGAGAATCGACGGCGCTATCCTGCGCATTCCCGATTCCGGCTCGGCGCCGGCGGGTCGAAAGCAGCGTCGATAGGCGCCGCCGCGCGGCACGGTTTTTCCCTGGTTTGCCCGCACTGTACGAATCGCGTTCCTGCGCCTGTGCGAATGCA
>CAYYZR010000049.1:0-15310 GCA_964476005.1 uncultured Halomonas sp. | reverse complement strand
CGGCGTCTTGTTCAGCGCGATCAGTTCTTCGGCAGTCATCGGGCGCGCGTAGTGGAAGCCCTGGCAATGCAACGGTCCGAGTCCCATCATCGCAAGGTGCTGATCGCGGGTTTCGATGCCTTCGAGGACCACGGTGAGATTGCGTTTTCGGGCCACTTCGATCATCGCCAGTACCAGGTCGACCTTGGGCGAGTCGGTGCCCAGGCCGGAGGTGAATGAGCGGCTGATCTTGACGCCCGAGATGGGCAGATGATGCAGGTAGGACAGGCTGCTGTAGCCTTCGCCCAGATCGTCGATGTAGATTTGAAAGCCCTCAGCGGCAAGCCGGTCGAGCTGTTTGCGGCGCGGGGTGGCAACGCTGCGTTCGGTCAACTCGAGCACGATCTGCGAAGACAGGATGCCGGCATCGACGAATCGATGCGATAGCAAGGCCGCCAGTTCGTCGCCGGCGAGTTCGTAGGCGGAAATATTGACCGCGAGCGTCCGCGATGGATCGGCGATCAGCCAGTCGGCGATTTCACCGGCAGCCAGGTCGACCATCATTATCGTCAGATCATGGATCAGTCCGTTGCTCTCGGCCTCGGCGACAAATTTTTCGGCCGAATCCAGCGATTCCGGGGCGCTTGGCCACCGGGCCAGCAACTCGACGCCGACGAGCGCTCCGTCCGGCATGGAGAATATCGGCTGGTAGACGGCACTCAGATCACGCCGGGCGATCGCGCGCTTGAGCCGATAGAGCGGGTTTCGTGAACGCAGCCGCATCGAATGGCCGAGAAGAAATACGGCCAGTCCGCTTCCGGCGCCGAGCGCGCCAAGCCCCATGGACTTCGACGAGACCAGGCTGAGCCTCGGTTCGGTCGAGCCGGCCTCGATGCAGAATCCATACCTAGGACTGCAATCGACGGTCGAGACCGAAATATCGGCCTCTGCGCGATCGGCGTGCAGGGAAAAGCGCGGGCCGTTCCGGGTACCCATCATCGTTACTGTGCGCACTGGCTGTGTATTCGACAGGTTGGCAATGAAACCAGGATCCACCAGCCCGTTGTAGTGGCCGACCTGCAATACCATTGTGAATTGGCCGGCCGAGATTCGAACCGGGCGGAACGCATATACCTGCAGACCGCCTGTCAGCACGAAATCCGGTTCACTGCTTCGTTGTGGTTGTTCGATAACGCCGATGGCTGTCGAGCACAGCAACGTGCGCTGGCTGACAAAGCCAATGTCGCGCAGATACTTCAGTTCGAACAGCACGCGTCTGAACTGCTCCAGCGATTCATTCGAACACCGCGGCATCTTGCTGGCTTCTATTTCCCGCCCAAGCGCCAGGAACTCGTCCATGACAAGATCGAGTCGCTCGACGATCTGCCGGTTGGCCGATGCCAGGCGCGCCCGCGCATCGGATTCCTCGGTCGCGATCCCCCACTGGACGGCTACGGCGGCGGCGGAAACGGCGAGCACGACGGCCGCGACAAACGGCGCGAGTCGCTCATACAGCTGCGAAAAAATGCTCAAGGCGCGCACCGCAGTAGTGTCCCGTCGCGGAAGCGACGTGAAGCGGCGAAAGCGATGACCGGGCAACGATTCACTCTTTCGGCCTCTCTTGGGCTTGATCTGCAATGGCTGCAGGGCCCACCGAAGATGAGAACATTCTCCAGGACCTGTCGGCCTGACAAGGGCCGCCCGGATCCCGATATCGCGCGTTCAGGCCGGCGGCTGCCGGCCGGTTCAGAGGCCCCGCGCTACGCGGAACCCGACGCGGGCATCCGTTGAAGTATCCGGACTCGACAGACGAAACGCCGAGCGGCTCATGGCCGGCGTGCTGCTCCAGGACGCACCACGAATCACGCGTCGATCGCACCCCGGATTGACCCATGCGCTGCCGTCATCGGGGGCTCGCACGTAACTGTCGTGCCAGCAGTCCTGCACCCATTCCATCACGTTGCCACCCATGTCGAACAGGCCGAACGGATTTGCTGCCAGCGATCCGACCGGGGCGGGACCCCAGTAACCGTCCTCGTAGCGTCGAAACGCCACGGTCCATTGACGCCTGTCGGTGAACTGGTCGCCGTCGCCGGTCACGTTCTCGACGGGTTCATCGGGAGAGCCGTTGCCCCACCAGTAGGGCGATTGCGAACCCGCGCGCAACGCGTATTCGAACTCCGCCTCGGTCGGCAGTCGATACGGACGGTCGGTCGTTTCGGCCAACCACTCTGCATAGGCGGCAGCATCATTCCAGGAAACGTGAATCACCGGCAACGAGTCGTCGGCCGGATCGCCAAGGTAGTTGTCTTGCCAGGTCACTCGCCTGCGCTCTGCAACCCGACCGGAGCCGGACATGTAAACCCGGGAAGCGCCGCTCTGTTCGGCATCGGTTTCATACCCGGTCGCTTCGATGAAACGCCGGAATTGACCGACCGTCACTTCGTTGCGGGACAGTGCGAATCCGCGATCGAAGGTCACCCGGAATCGCGGCCCTTCGTTGTCGACCCGGTCGTCCTCGCTCTCGGGCGACCCCATCATGAAACTGCCAGCGGGAATGACCACCATCACCGGACCGTAGGCATCGCCGCCGCCCAGTCCATCCTGGAACAGCTGACCGGGTTCGAAGCCGCTGTAGCGGACCGCATCGTCGAGCGATCGGCGCAGGCGGTCGACCTGGCCCTGGGCCACACCCATGCCGATCAGTTGAGTGACGAGGTCCTCGGCACGGTCGAAACTTCCCTGATCGATAGCCTGGCGGGTCTCGTTTATGAGCGCTCGCTGCCGGTCCTCACGCGCCGAGCTGATCGCTGCTCGTCGCTGATCGATCGACTCGCCTTCGAATTCCAGCTCTTCGGCACGGCTCAGCAGCGCCTCGGCACCTTCGAAGTTGCTCTCGTCCAGGAGTTCGTCGATGCGCCCGAAAAGCTGAGCGCGCACCGCTTCGAGACCTTCACCTGCGGCTTCGTTGTCCGGATCGATTGTTTCAGCCTGCTGGAAGAGCACCCAGGCCGAGGCATCCGCCGGCTGGACCAGATTGCCGGTGGCCAGCGCTTGATTCGCCAGGCCCAGAAGACGCTGGAGCTCGGCAAGACGCTCGACTTCCGCTTCAACTTCATCGACGATGCCCCGCTCGTCATCGAATTCAGCAATGACATTGGCAAACCGCGTTGCCAGCTCCATGTCGCCATTGGCCATGGCCTGACGTGCTTCGGCCTCGACTTCATCGAGCAGATCGACCAGTTCCTGCTCGATCTCGGGATTGTCCGGCACGAACGCGCGGCGAGCAAGAATGTTCTGCAGTCGGTCGTCCATGACGGGATCGGGCAGCGAGACATCCGGTTGCTCGGAAACCGGCGCGACCGGCATGTCGATCTGGGGAATGTCCATCGAAAATTCCGAGGAACCCTCACCGATCACATCTCCCAGACGCCGAACGCCTCGGGTCTCTTCGACCTCTTGTTCACTTCCCGCCGACTGCTGCGCTTCGGCCTCACCCTCCTGAGCCGATGCGTGAATCGGCGCGATGCAAAGCGCCATGCCGGTGGCAATAGACAATAGCCAGAACTTCATAGACAACCAACCTTGCTTGGGGAACGATAAAGTAGGATCCGCCGGTGCTTGCTCATTTCATTCGGCTTGACTCTCCCTTTCGATTAACATAACTGATCGAACCTGATACGACAAGGCCAGCGCCCTGCACGACAATAAAAAAACCGTTCAAGGGCCAGGGTTCACGCGAACCATCTTCATTGGATCAAAATGCTAAAGGCAAAAACGCATCTTTTAAGCGAACCCGGTCACATTTCATCGCATTGCGACCGCATCATCAATGCCGATGCGATTGGCGTTGATACCGAGTTTGTTCGTGAACGCACTTATTTCCCCATCCCCGGATTGCTGCAGTTCAGCGATGGCGTAGAGGCCTGGCTGGTCGATCCGGTCGTGCTGAAAGACGAGCCGGAACTCCAGACGCTGGTCGCCACGATCATGCAGGATGTCTCGACGCCAAAAATACTGCACAGCACCGGCGAAGATCTCGAGATCATCGACATGACGGGTCACGCTCAGCCAAACCCGCTTTTCGACACTCAGCGCGCTGCGGCATTGCTCGGTTGGCCGCTGCAGATCAGATACGAACTGCTTGCCAGAGATCTCCTTGGCATAGAATTCCCCGGCGGACTCGCTCGCAACGACTGGTGCCGCCGACCGCTGCCGGAGGCATGGATAGAATACGCGGCCAATGACGTCATCGCGCTTCCGAAGATGCGCGAGGTTCTGAGTGACAAGCTCGAAAAGGCCGGACGGATTGAATGGCTGCTGGAGGATTGCCGACGCATCGTCGATCGCCAGAGCCGGGAGCGGGCGCCGGAAATTCGGATCAAGGGTGCGGTTGCACTATCCGATGAAGAACTCGAGCGGCTCGCGCGCCTGGCGCGCTGGCGCGAGCAGCAGGCGCGACAGCGCGACCTTCCTCGCGGATTCATCGTTTCCGATCCTGCCCTGCTTGCGCTGGCAAGAAGAGGCGCGGTGCGCGATCGCGATTTCGATCAGCTGGACGACGGGCGACGTCGGATAGGCAAGCGCGACCAGGCAGCCATCATCGAACTGCTTGAAGCCGACCCGGTCGACTACACACGCCCGGCGGAGCTGCAATTGCTGACCGGCGAGCAGCGCGCACGAATCAAATCCATGCAGGCTGAGGTCAGAGCGATCGCCGACGAGCTGGACATCGAACCGGCAGTCATTGCCAGCAAGCGCGACCTGACCCGCTTGGTTCTCGGCATGAAGTGCGACTGGATGGACGGCTGGCGCGGCGATCTTCTGGCAGATTTCAGTGACTGAACAGCCAATATGCAAAACCGGCACGCAGACGAGGTACCGCTCGGTTGTTCGAAGCTGGCGCGGTCTATTTGCTACCATTCACAATTGCTCCAGAAACGGCCCCGGTAGCTCAGAGGATAGAGCAGCCGCCTCCTAAGCGGCAGGTCGCAGGTTCGACTCCTGCCCGGGGCGCCATCGGCCTGCTGCTCATACGGTAGCCGGAACGTTGCCGGGATGGCCCGGCGGAACATCTGCGCAAAGATCGATGGTTATTTCGTTTCGCCTGGCGGCTTCGGCAAACGAGTTCCGGCAAGCCGACCCGATACCCCAATTGAATCCGGAGGAAGTGCCCATGGGAATTTTACAAGGCAAACGCGCGTTGATCGTTGGCGTGGCCAGTCCACGTTCGATTGCATGGGGAATCGCCGAAGCGATGCACCGCGAAGGTGCGGAACTGGCATTCACTTACCAGAACGACAAGCTGAAATCACGCGTGGACAAGATCGCCGAGCAGACCGGGTCGAACCTGGTGATGCCGCTGGACGTCGCCGAAGATGACCAGATCGATGCGGTTTTCGAGCAATTGCGCGCCAGTTGGGGACAACTCGAC
The DNA here is from genome assembly GCA_964476005.1 of uncultured Halomonas sp. Lineage (GTDB taxonomy): Bacteria > Pseudomonadota > Gammaproteobacteria > Xanthomonadales > Wenzhouxiangellaceae. The sequence continues at coordinate 9,897 of CAYYZR010000049.1, read as the reverse complement.
ATCATCGTGCACGCGGTCGGCTATGCGCCGCGGGACCAGATCGAAGGCGAGTTCGTCGATTCGGTGACGCGCGAGGGTTTCCGGATTGCCCACGACATTTCCAGCTACAGCTTCGCGGCGCTGGCCAAGGCAGGGAAACCGCTGATGGCCGGCCGAAACGGGGCGCTGCTGACGCTGAGCTATCTGGGGGCTGTTCGTGCCATGCCGAGCTATAACGTGATGGGTCTGGCGAAAGCCTCGCTGGAAGCCTCCGTGCGCTATCTTGCTCACGGCCTCGGTCCCGATGGAATCCGCGTCAACGGTATTTCCGCCGGACCGATCAAGACGCTGGCAGCCTCCGGCGTATCGAAATTCCGCTCCATGCTCGCCCACGTCGAGGAAACGTCACCGCTCAGACGCAATGTATCGACCGAAGACGTCGGCAACGCCGCCGCTTTCCTGTGCTCGGACATGGCGGCCGGTATCACCGGCGAGATCACTTACGTGGATGCCGGGTATAACATCGTCGGCATGGCGGGCCTGGAATAAACCTCCGGAAAACTACTGCGCGGGCGCCTGACGGCGTCCGGCATTTTCTTGTGGCCGGGGATCAGTAGTCGGTAGCCGAAAAACCCGGATCGAGCCCGACCACCGACTTCTGGTAAATCATCGCTTGCAAGGCAAGCTCCTACACCTGTAGCGGGTTGGGCTGTCTAGCGGCGACCCGGAGCTCTTCTACGGTTGCAGGAGCCGGCCTTGCCGGCGAAATGATCTGCCGACTTCCGTCCTTCAGAGCCGCTGCTCGATCACGTTGATCTCGGCGTTCTCTCGCAACCACTGAAGCAGCCCTTCGAATTCGCGAGACGAGCGCGCGAATCGAATCTGCTGGCGGGCGCTCTGGCGTTGAGCGTCATCGGCATCGGTCGGCGAACCCGGCGTCACATCCTCAAGACGGACCAGCACCCAGTTGTTACCGCTGGGAATCACTTCGAACTCGTTTGCTTCGGCAGCCGGCCTGGGCATGCTGAACAACTCGTCCAGAACCTGGCTGCCCAATTCGAAGCTGCGGCGCGTTGCTTCCTGCTGCTGAAGGTCCAGTTCCTCGGCTTCGGCGATCTGCTCCAGCGTCTCGCCGCCGTTTTGGATCCGCTCGACCAGGTCGGCCGCATAAGCGCGCGCCGCTTCGCGTGCGGCATCGCGCGCAAGCCGACTCCGAATCTCGTCGGCCACGTCCTCGAGCGGGCGCGGCTCGGACGGCTGGTGCTCGGTGACGCGCACGACCACGGCGTGATTGGGGTCGATCTCGACCGGTTCCGAAGCCTGGCGCTCGACCAGTACAAGATCCGAAAAAACGGCGTCGAGCACGCGCGGATTGGCCATCAGGCCCTCGGCGCTGAAGCGCGAGAAGGGTCCGGCCTGCTGAAGCTCGAGCCCGAGGTCCTCGGCCACCGCTTCCAGCCCGGTGGGGTCGGCATAGACCAGGTCGATCAGGCGCTCGCTCAGTTCGATGTAGAGATCGTCGGCGCGTTCCTCGCGGACTTCCTCCAGGATTTCGGCCCGGGCTTCTTCAAAGGTCTGTCCGCGCGGCGCCTCGATCTCGTCGAGTCGGATCAGGTGCCAGCCGAATTCGGTTTCCACCGGGCCGGCGATTTCGCCCGTCTGCAAGTCGTAAAGCGCGTCTTCGAATTCGGGCATCATGACGTCGGGTTCGATCCAGCCCAGGTCGCCGCCCTGGCCGGCCGACCCTGGATCGTCGGAATACTCGGCGGCCAGTTCGGCGAAGTCTTCGCCGTTTTCAAGCCGCTCCAGAAGTGTCTGCGCAAGCGCCCTGGCCTCTTCCTCGGTGCGCTCCGCACCGGCAGTAATCAGGATATGCGAAGCCCTGCGCCGCTCCGAGGTCATGAACCGTGCCTGCGTGGCTTCGTAGCGTTGCCGCAACACGTCCTCCTCGATTTCCAGGGATTCGGCCATGTCGCGCGTATCGAGCTCGATGTATTCGACGCTCACCCGCTCCGGGCGCATGAACTGGCCCTGATTCTCGTTGTAGAACGCCTCGATTTCACTGTCGGTGATCGAGACCTGATCGTCGAACGCCTGGCTCTGAATGGTCGCATAGGAAATCTGGCGCGTTTCCATCTGGACGCGCAGCCAGCGGTCGACATCGGCGTCGGTCACGATCACCGAACTGGAAACCGCCGCAGGCAGTTCCTGAAGCAGGAGATCGGCGGCAAGCTCGCGCTCGAAGGCGGACGCGCTCTGACCGCTGGCGGTAATCCGCTGACGGTAGATTGCCGGGTCGAACCGGCCGTCGACCTGAAACGCCGGGACGTTGCGGATGACGTCTGCAATGGTGTTGGCGCTGATCGCCATGCCCATCGACTGGGCGTGCTGGAGCAGCAGGCGACGATCGATCATGTTCTCCAGGAAGTCGCGCCGGGCTTCCGGCCGATTGGCCTGGAGTTCGTCGTAGGCCTCGCCCTGCTGCTGACGGAGCTGCGCGCGGTATCGCGAAAATTCAGCCTGGAATTCCGAAACCTTGATTTCGTAGTCTCCGACCTTGGCGACCGCATCCTGGGGCACGCTCTGGACGTAGCTGTCGAGACCGAAAAATACGAACGGAACGGCCAGCAATCCGAGGATGAAGATCGCAACGATACCGGTTACCCGGTCACGAATGGCTTGCAACATAAGATTCGCTTCCTGCGCATGCAGATTGTAAGACGCGTCGCTTGATTCCGGATGAGGTTGGACCAGCGGACGCTCAGGGTTTCAGCGCCCATTACCTGCGCCGCGCGCACCAGAACAGCGCATAGTTTACCTGCTTCAGGCGAGCCGAACGCAGCGACTGACGCGGGATCGGGATTCGATCGGCTTGCGTCTCGGGATTGCCGAGCGTTCGCTGGATGACAGCCTCATCAGCAAAAAATCGGGGCGCCGATTGCGGCGCCCCGATTCTGGTGTTGGCGGAGTGGACGGGACTCGAACCCGCGACCCCCGGCGTGACAGGCCGGTATTCTAACCAACTGAACTACCACTCCTGATACTTCTGGTGGGTGCTGACGGGCTCGAACCGCCGACCCTCGCCTTGTAAGGGCGATGCTCTCCCAACTGAGCTAAGCACCCGGGACGTCAAGCCCCTTATTTTATCGCGTCTTTGAACGCTTTACCAGCCTTGAACGAAGGTGTTTTCGACGCCTTGATCTTGATCGTCTCGCCCGTAGCCGGATTGCGGCCCGTGCGAGCGGCGCGCTTCTTCACGGAAAACGTTCCGAAACCGATCAGAGAAACCGTGTCTCCCTTTTTCAGTGTCTTGGAAATCGAATTGATCATCGCATCCAGTGCGCGACCCGCGTCCGCCTTCGTCAGGTCGGCTTGTTCCGCAATGGCTTCAGTAAGTTCTGATTTATTCATAGTTTCATCTGCTCCAGATACATTCTGTGTTGTTAGCTCGCGACTCCCCTATTATTCTGATGCGGCCAGCCGGGCTTCCCCACTCCGACCTGCCTCAGCCCCGATGGTATACCACCGGAACAGGCGCATCAACCAGGGATTCGCAACGAATCCAGCGTTGCTTCCCGGCGAATCGCCGGCGCTGATTTTTGGAGAGTATTCCCCCAACAGCCTAAAGCGATTGAGAAGTATATCCGAAATTCTGCCGCGCGCCGATACCAATACGACGAGAATTCCAGGCAAAACCCGCGGCGGCCGTCGTCCAGCCGCTCACGGATCGCGAACCATCGTCAGTGCGCCCGGGTCACCTGGTCTGTCGCTTCGGCCTTGCTGCCGGCGGCGGTAGGTACGGCATCGGCATCGGGCTGCGAGACCAGGGCGATTTCCAGCACCTCGTCGATCCACTCGACCGGCCGAATGTCGAGATCCTTCTTGATCTTGTCGGGAATCTCGACCAGATCCTTTTCGTTTTCCTTCGGAATCAGCACCGTAGAGATGCCGCCGCGCAATGCCGCCAGAAGCTTTTCCTTCAGGCCGCCGATCGGCAGCACCCGGCCTCTTAGCGTGATCTCGCCGGTCATCGCAACATCGGCCCGTACCGGGATGCCGGTAAGCACCGAGACCAGCGCTGTCACCATGGCAATACCCGCGCTCGGGCCGTCCTTGGGCGTCGCGCCTTCGGGCACGTGCACGTGGAGGTCTCGCTTCTGGTGAAACTCGGCATCCAGGCCAAGCGCGTCGGCGCGCGAGCGCACCACCGACAGGGCGGCGGTGACCGACTCCTGCATCACCTCGCCGAGCTGCCCGGTCTGGGTCAGCTTGCCCTTGCCCGGCACGGCGTTGGCCTCGATCTGGAGCAACTCTCCGCCGACCTCGGTCCACGCCAGACCGGTGACCTGACCGATCTCGTCGCGCTCTTCGGCACGGCCGAAACGGAACCGGCGCACGCCCAGGTACTTGTCGAGATTGCGGGTGGTCACCTGGCGCTTGTCCAGCTTCTTTTCCAGGCTCAACTCCTTGACGACCTTGCGGCAGATCTTGGCCAGTTCGCGCTCGACGTTTCGAACCCCCGCTTCGCGGGTGTAGTAGCGAATGATGTCGGTGATCGCGGTGTCGCTGACGCTGAGTTCGTCTTCCTTGAGGCCATGCTGCTCCATCTGCTTGGGCAACAGGTACTTGCGCGCGATGTTGAGCTTTTCATCCTCGGTATAGCCCGGAATGCGGATGATTTCCATCCGGTCGAGCAGCGGCGCCGGAATGTTGAGTGAATTCGCGGTGGCCAGGAACATCACCTCGGAAAGGTCGTAGTCGACTTCCAGGTAATGATCGCTGAAGGTGTTGTTCTGCTCCGGATCGAGCACTTCCAGCAGCGCCGACGACGGGTCGCCGCGGAAATCCATGCTCATCTTGTCGAGTTCGTCGAGCATGAACAGCGGATTGCGCGTGCCCACCTTGGACATGTTCTGGACGACCCGGCCCGGCATCGAGCCGATGTAGGTGCGGCGATGGCCGCGAATTTCGGCCTCGTCGCGCACACCGCCCAGGCTCATGCGGATGAATTCGCGCCCGGTGGCGCGCGCAATCGAGCGGCCCAGCGACGTCTTGCCGACGCCGGGCGGACCGACCAGGCACAGGATGGGACCGCGGAGCTTCTTGACCCGTTTCTGCACCGCCAGGTATTCGAGAATGCGTTCCTTGACCCGCTCCAGACCGTAGTGGTCGGCCTCGAGGATATCTTCGGCCGCCTTGATGTCGTGACGCACCTTGCTGCGCTTCTTCCACGGCACGGCCAGCATCCAGTCCAGGTAGTTGCGCACCACCGTGGCCTCGGCCGACATCGGTGACATCATCTTGAGCTTGTTGAACTCGTTGCGGCACTTCTCCAGCGCTTCCTTCGGCATGCCGGCCTTGTCGATCTTCTGCTCCAGATCGCCCAGGTCGTTGCCCGACTCGTCGAGATCGCCGAGTTCCTTCTGGATGGCCTTCATCTGTTCGTTCAGGTAATACTCGCGCTGGCTCTTTTCCATCTGGGTCTTGACCCGGCCGCGAATACGCTTCTCGAGCTTGAGCACGTCGATCTCACCCTCGATCAGCGCCATCAGGCGCTCCATGCGCTCGCGCAGATCGGCGGTTTCGAGAATCTGCTGCTTGTCCTCGATGCGGATGCCGAGGTGAGCGGCGATGGTATCGGCCTGACGGCTTGGATCATGAATCCCGGACAGCGTCGTCAGCAGTTCCACCGGAATCTTCCGGCTGAGCTTGACATATTGTTCGAAAAGGCTGAGCAGGCTGCGTGCAGTCACGTCCAGCGCTTCGGTATCGTCGTCGTCGGCCGCCGGTACGGCCTTCCAGCTGCCGGCCAGGTAGCCCTCGTCTTCATTCAAGCCCGTAACGCGCACGCGCTCCACGCCCTCGACCAGTACTTTGGTGGTGCCGTCGGGAAGTCGCAGCATCTGAAGAATCGTCGCCAGCGTACCGTATTCGAACAGATCCTCGGGCGACGGCTCTTCGGTCTCGGGGCTTTTCTGCGTGATCAGCAGAATACGCTTGTCGACGTTCATGGCCTCATCGAGCGCACTGACGGAACGCTCGCGCCCCACGAACAGCGGGATGACCATGTGTGGATAGACAACGACGTCGCGCAGACTGAGTACGGGCGTCGGCTGGCGCGTCGATTCGACGGGCAGATCAGGTGTTTTGGAGCTTGCCATCAATATTTCTCATAGGGCGCCATTGCGCGCCGCGTATCGGGGTTCAGACTGGGATATTGGCGCCGTTACAGGCCGATTCAAGCGCCTGGACCACATTGACGGGCCCGGGGCGGTTCGAGCGGGAGCGGTTTAAGAGTCTCCCGAAGCCCGCTTGTTGCCCTCGAAAATCATGTACGGCTTGGCCTCGCCGTTGATCACCGCCTCATCGACCACGATCTTGACCACGTTTTCGGTCGAAGGAAGGTCATACATGCTGTCGAGCAGCACATTCTCCATGATCGTCCGGAGGCCGCGTGCACCGGTCTTGCGGGCCATGGCTTTCTGGGCGATCGCACTCAGTGCGTCATCGCGCACTTCCAGCTCGCAGTGCTCCATTTCGAAAAGCTTCTTGAACTGCTTGACCACGGCATTCCTGGGCTCGACCAGAATGCGCACCAGCGAATCCTCGTCGAGTTCACGCAACGTGGCGACTACGGGCAGGCGGCCGACGAATTCCGGGATCAGGCCATAACGGATCAGGTCTTCGGGTTCCACCGTGGCGATCAGATCCGAAGGGCTATAGTCGCTCTTGCCCTTGACCTGGGCCCGGAAACCGATGCCGGCGGCCTCGGAGCGGTCCTGAATGACCTTGTCCAGCCCTGCGAAGGCGCCGCCTACGATGAACAGGATGTTGCGGGTATCGACCTGCAGGAACTCCTGCTGCGGATGCTTTCTTCCGCCCTGCGGCGGCACCGAGGCCATGGTGCCCTCGATCAGCTTGAGCAGTGCCTGCTGCACGCCTTCGCCGGAAACGTCGCGAGTGATGGACGGATTCTCGGCCTTGCGCGAGATCTTGTCGATCTCGTCGATGTAGACGATGCCCGTCTGGGCCTTTTCAACGTCGTAATCGCATTTCTGCAGAAGCTTCTGAATGATGTTCTCGACGTCTTCGCCCACGTAACCGGCTTCGGTCAGGGTGGTCGCATCGGCAATCGTGAACGGGACGTTGAGCATGCGCGCCAGCGTTTCGGCCAACAGCGTCTTGCCCGATCCGGTCGGTCCGATGAGGAGAATGTTGCTCTTGGCCAGTTCCACGTCCTCGCGATGCTTGTGGGACTCGAGTCGCTTGTAGTGGTTGTAGACCGCGACCGAGAGCACGCGCTTGGCCTGGGGCTGGCCGATCACGTATTCGTCGAGAAATTCGTGGATTTCCTTCGGCGTGGGCAGCCGCTCACGCTCGCTCATGCTGGCGTCTTCGAGCTCTTCCCGAATGATGTCGTTGCACAGCTCGACGCATTCATCGCAGATGTAGACACTCGGGCCGGCGATGAGCTTGCGCACCTCGTGCTGACTCTTTCCGCAGAAAGAGCAGTACAAGACCTTGTTATCGCTGGAAGTTTCGCTCATGACTCTCGTTTCGGGCAATTTCGACCCAAATGGTAACCCAAAACGGCAAGCGCGGCGTCAAGCCCGACGCCGTTTACGCGGGGAAACCAGGCGTCAGGACTTGTCGGCTTCGATTTCGCGGCTTTCCAGAACGTGGTCGATCAGACCGTAATCGGCGGCCTCGCCGGCCGACATGAACTTGTCTCGGTCGGTGTCCTGCTCGATGGTCGCCAGATCCTGGCCGGTATGGTGCTGGAGAATCCGGTTGAGCTGATCCTTCATTTTCAGGATCTCTCGCGCGTGGATGTCGATATCCGACGCCTGGCCCTGGAACCCGCCCAGCGGCTGATGGATCATCACGCGCGAATGCGGCAGCGCGTAACGCTTGTCCTTGCAGCCCGCCGCCAGCAGAAGGGCACCCATGCTGGCGGCCTGGCCGATGCACATGGTCGACACGTCTGGCTTGACGAACTGCATGGTGTCGTAGATGGCCATTCCGGCCGTCACCGAACCGCCCGGAGAATTGATGTAGACGTTGATGTCCTTCTCGGGATTCTCGCTCTCCAGGTACAGCAGCTGGGCCACGATCAGGTTGGCCGCGTAATCCTCGACCGGCCCGACAATGAATATCACCCGCTCCTTCAGGAGCCTGGAATAAATATCGTAGGCACGTTCGCCGCGAGCAGACTGCTCGACGACCATGGGGACCAGGTTCAACGCCCGTTCGTTCATGCAGATTCCATAAGTTGCTTGAATGACATTTCCTTGTCGCTGACGCTTGCATTGTCAAGCACCCAGTCGACGACCTGCTCCTCGAGCACCGAATTTTCAATCTGTCCAACCAGCTGCTGATTCTGGCGGTAAAGCTCGATGACTTCCGAGGGGTTTTCGTAGGTTTCGGCAATTTCGGCAATCCGGGCCTGAACCCGATCGGCGTCGATTTCCAGCTTGTGCTGACGCGCGATCTCGGCCAGCAGAAACCCCAGACGTACCCGGCGTTCGGCACCCGGACGCAATTGTTCTTCCGGCAGGCTGACCTGTTCCCCGTACTGCTGACGCAGCTGCGCCTGCATCTGCTGGAGTTCCTGGCGCACGGCAGATTCCGGCAGGCTGAAGTCCGCATAGCGCTCGGCCAGACCGTCGGTGACGGCCTTCTTGAGCTGGTTGGTACGCGCACCACGCATTTCGCGTTCCAGGTTCTTGCGCACATCCTTGCGCATCTGCTCCATGCCGCCGTCGATACCGAACGACTTCGCGAATTCATCATCGGCCTCGGGCATTTCGGAGGCTTCGACGGCGTTGACCCGGAGCGTGACCTCGGCGGTCTTGCCGGCCAGGTCGGGGTCGCCGAAATCTTCCGGAAACTCGAGTTCCACGGTCTTGTCGTCGCCCGCCTCGAGTCCGGTCAGCGCCTGCTCGAAAGCTTCGAACATCGCGCCGCTGCCAAGCACCGGCTGCAGCTTGTGCTCGCCCGCTTCCGGAATGCGCTGATCGCCGACCCGGGCATGAAATTCGACGCTGACGCGGTCACCGTCGGCGGCGGCACGTCCGGCGGCCGACCAGTTGCGACGCTGTTCGCGCAGCGTCCTGATCATGTCGTCGACGTCGCTTTCGGCAATTTCGACAACCGGACGCTCGATATCCAGGTCCGACACTTCGATCTCCGGCAACTCCGGAAACACTTCGACCTCGGCAACGAATCGGAATGCGCCACCCTCGGCGCTGTCTTCCGGATTCATGCTGGATACGCCGGCAACGCGCAGCTCCTGCTCGGTGATGGCTTCCTGAAGCGCGTTCTGCATGGCTTCCTGAAACACTTCCTGGCGCACCTGGGCACCGTAGCGCTGACGGACCACATTCATTGGCACCTTGCCGGGACGGAAACCCTTGAGACGCACCTGGCGACGGAGTTCGTCTAGACGGCCGGAAACCTTCTGATCAATCTGGTCGGTCGGCAATTCGACCGTCAGGCGGCGACCGAGGTCGCCGGTTTTTTCCATCGATACCTGCATTGGGGATTCAACTCGCTTATTAGTCTCAAGGAATCAACGTCATGAATCCATGCTATTGATTCATGCCGCATCCAGCGCCAAGGGCTCGCGACGAGAATCGCGCTGGAAGCAAATGGTGGGCCGTGTAGGACTCGAACCTACAACCAATGGATTAAGAGTCCACTGCTCTACCAATTGAGCTAACGGCCCGTTGTGCCTATACCGGCTCGCATTGTCTTTTCGGCGCGCTCGCCGAACCAACCGCAAGCAATTCGTCACGGACGCTATGGCCGGATACGGCCAGCCGTGCCTGTCTCCACTGGATCGTTCCAACCGGCCCAATGGATGAAAATGGGGTGGACGATGGGATTTGAACCCACGACCGCTGGAGCCACAATCCA